>CAVFFT010000092.1:0-2284 GCA_963621885.1 bacterium | reverse complement strand
GAAGGCCTCCCCCGGCGGCGGGCGCGCGCCTCCCCGGCCCCGTCCCGCGGGAGCGGCTACCCTCCTCCGCCGTCAGACGAAAACGGCGGCCGCCCTCCGGACAGCCGCCGTCCCTCTTGCGACGACCCGCTCCCACGGGCCGGGGAATCGCAAACCCGCCAAACCAGCTTACCCCGGATCCTACTTCGGGAGCCTCGCGCGCCTATCTTTCTAACAAGGAAGCTCTCCTGCGCATGGCCAGAGCTATCACTCCCATGAATCCTGTCACTAAGACCGGAGCGATTGGCGAACCATCTCCCGTTTGAGGAATACTCTCGCTCGTGCCGTCTTTCGACTTATCCTGGCTATCCTTGCTCGAGCTCTTCTTCATATCGTTTCCGGAATCGTCGGCGCCATTCTCGCTATCAGCACCATCCTCACCCGAATCGGACCCAAGGGGCGCGGCGCAAACGTCACACACGCTGTCACTGTCACCATCGATATGCTCGGCTTCATCCGCACGTTCGTCGCAACCAGAGCACGCATGCCAATGATGCGTGGCATCAAAAGCCCATTCTGTCGACCAATCGTGATCATGGATCGTCAGGTTTATCTCAATCGGCTCGCTGCAGAAGTCGGTATACGCGTCGGTCGTCTCGGTCTTGTCGCGGTTTGCCTGTTCGGAGAACACCTTAAGCGTATAGGAGCCCTCCTCGACACCCGTCAGGGAAATGGAAAGAGCGCCGGAAGCCGCCGCCTCATCAGAACAGTCAACCAGCTTGCCGTAGGAGACGACGTCACCGTCAGCATCGACCAGCACACAGGAAACATACTGGTTCTTGCCTGTCGTCGCATTGGAGTAGTCGAGCTCAAGGGTTTCACCCGGCTTGAGATTGCGCTGCGATGTGTCATCAATCGAAAGCGTCTGCGAACTGTCCTTCATTGTGAATTTCAGGGTGTCAGATGCCGCCTCCGCCTTCTGAAGGCCTTCTCCCACCGTCGCTGTCGACTTGCCGTTCTCGGAAGACGCCGAAGAGGTGAACTCGACCGAAGCGAGATCAAGACTCAATGCGGGTCGAATAACATTATTTGAACTGGAAACAGAATATAGGGCTAAGGTGCCCCCATCCTCATTGACTAACCACGCGTTGGCACCCTTCGCATCGCTTCCAGAGCGCAACCACCACCAACTGGGATAGAACAAACCCCCATCGTCCCTAATCAAGTCAGCCTCGTCATACGACAGCGCCCACAGGCTCTGATCCGATATCTGTTGGCCGGCAATCCCATCCTCGCCCGTGAGCGTCCTGGGGGTGACTGAAGCCCACTCCCTGCTATAGCGCCTGTTCAACTCGTTCGCAATTGAAGCCATTGCTTGTTGCAGAGTGCTACCCGCATACTCGTTCGGAGTATTCCATTTCTCAAGCCCCACAGGATTATCGGCATAGGCGAACGACCCGTAATACGAGTAGCCCTTCCCGCTCCCTTGCTCACGGTATTTGAAATCTCCGAATTCGTCGTATACGTGATCGGCCGCAGCGAGCAGCGTGGCATGCCCTGCCTGCTGATAAACGCCACTTGTGGCATCGCCAATAACCCACCACTCGTGGCCAGCGAAGACAACCCTACTCGAGTCCACCGTGAAGCTAGCCGCCCCCGACTGAATGCCTGTCGCGAAAGCTGCACCAGGCGCAACACATAGCGCCACCGAAAGTGCGGCAATCGCACCAAGAAGCTCTTTCCTCATGAATCCCGTCCTATTCGCAAACAGCATGTCGAGACTCTAAGAGAAGCTCGACAGACAATTTCACGCATATATTCAAGCGGCCCATAATCGATAGGCCTGAAGCACTATACCACCGACGAGCGAATACAAAAGATACGCAAGCGTCAAATCTAGACCGCAAGGAACGCTTTGCGCTCGAACCGCAACCGCAATACAGTCGCTCTTAAGCTATAGCAACATAGTCGGCTTCGACTAACAGAGGATCTAATCCGTATTAATCGTAAGAACATAGTACAAGAGACAGCGAACCCAATGTCTTCTGACAGCTAAGCCATGCATTGCGAGCAAGAAAAGGGAAGTTCCGGATGGCCGCGACTCGACCACGCGGAAGCCGCACCGCGATTCGCCGGAGTGGCATGGTGCAAGCCCGGATACGGTAGAGAGAGCATAGTGTCCATCCAAATCAGCACTCAAAGACAGAGCTTCGGCATGAAGACGCGCGTCAAAGTGAGCGGTGTCGTAAAGCGCGTAGAAGAGGGCGCAGCCTTTGTGGCGCGGGCATAAGCGTCGCGACCGGAT
>CAVFFT010000091.1:0-2629 GCA_963621885.1 bacterium | reverse complement strand
CTCTCTGCATCAAGGTACATAAATTTAAGGGGTGACTGCTGTGCTTGAGAACAATATGGACAACAAACAGTCGGATATTATCATTTACACCACGGATGACGGATTGACCAAGATTGAAACTACCTTTGACGGAGATACTGTGTGGCTGTCCATTGACCAGATGGCAGAGCTGTTTCAGCGAGACAAATCGACGATATCGAGGCACATAAAGAATATCTTTACGGAGGGCGAACTGAAGCGGAATGCAGTTGTTGCAAATTTTGCAACAACTGCAGCAGATGGGAAAACATACCATGTCGATTATTACAATCTCGATGTCATCATCTCTGTTGGCTATCGCGTGAAATCGAAGCGCGGCACTCAATTTCGCATCTGGGCAACCGGTGTCTTAAAAGAATATATGCGTAAAGGCTTTGCTTTGGATGATGAAAGATTGAAGAATCTGGGTGGTGGCGGATACTTCAAGGAACTGCTGGAGCGCATCCGCGACATCCGCGCTTCTGAAAAAGTGTTCTATCGTCAGGTTCTGGAAATCTACGCCACAAGCATCGACTATGACCCCCATGCAGACATTTCCATAGAGTTCTTCAAAAAAGTCCAGAATAAGATTCACTACGCCGTTCATGGGCAGACAGCGGCTGAGGTCATCTACACGCGCGCCGATGCTGAAAAGGAATTTATGGGCTTGACCACCTTCGCAGGCAATCAACCTACGCTGAAAGAAGCCGTCATCGCAAAGAATTACCTCAACGAAAAAGAGCTTCGCGCCATGGGCCAGCTTGTATCCGGCTATCTGGACTTTGCAGAACGTCAGGCAGAACGGGAACAGGCCATGACCATGCAGGATTGGGCGGAGCATCTGGATCGTATACTGACCATGAGCGGAGAGCAGCTTTTGATTGGCAACGGCAGTATTTCACATAAGCAGGCAGTAGACAAGGCAACAACAGAGTACCGGAAATATAAAGCAAGAACGCTTAGCGCTGTCGAACAGGATTATCTGGATTCCATTAAGATGCTGGAGCAGAAGACAGAGAAGAACTGAGAGGTGTGTCATGGCAAAAGATAGAGTAAAGGTATATATTTACACAAGAGTGTCTACCACCATTCAGATTGAAGGATACTCCCTGGATGCACAGAAAGCAAGAATGAAGGCGTTCGCGGAATATAACGACTACGAAATCGTCGGCGAATACGAGGATGCCGGCAAATCCGGCAAGTCCATTGAAGGACGCGCTGAGTTCAACAGAATGCTGGAAGACATCAAGTCCGGTAAAGACGGCGTTTCTTTCGTTTTGGTATTCAAGCTCTCCCGCTTCGGCAGAAATGCCGCTGATGTGTTGTCTACATTGCAGGTCATGCAAGACTTCGGTGTAAACTTAGTTTGTGTGGAGGACGGTATTGACTCCTCCAAGGACGCTGGAAAACTGATGATTTCCGTTCTTTCCGCTGTTGCGGAAATTGAACGTGAAAACATCCGTGTTCAGACAATGGAAGGCAGAATCCAAAAAGCTCGTGAGGGAAAGTGGAACGGCGGCTTTGCTCCTTACGGCTATCAGCTTGAAAATGGTCAGCTGATTATCAACGAGGAAGAAGCAAAGGCAATCCGGATTATATTCGACCAGTATGTTCACACCACTACCGGCGCAAATGGTTTGGCAAAATATCTTGCGAACCATGGAATATACAAGATTCAGCGTCAGAACGGGAAAAATCCCCTGTTTGATGCAGCACTCATACGCAAAATCATTAAAAATCCCGTGTACTGCGGGAAAATTGCCTACGGAAGACGCAGGACCGAAAAGGTGCATGGCACAAGGAATGAATACAAGCTGGTCGAGCAGGACGATTACCTGCTGGTAGATGGCCTGCATGAAGCAATCATTCCGGAGGATCTTTGGCATGAAGCACAGGTAAAAGCGCTGGCGCAGGCGAAAAAGTACGAACGTGTTGACCGTGGAAATGAAACCAAGATACATCTTCTGTCAGGGATCGTAAAATGCCCTATTTGCGGCGCAGGCATGTACGGAAACAAGAGCATAAAGCACAAGCCGGACGGCTCAAAGTACAAGGATTTCTACTACTATGGCTGCAAGCATCGCACTATGACTCGTGGACATAAATGCGACTACAAAAAGCAGATTCATGAAGAATTGCTCGATGATGCAGTAGCAGAGGTCATTGTCAAACTCGTAAGTAACCCTAAATTTGCTGCTATGATGCAGGAAAAAATCAATATACAGGTCGATACTACCGTGATCGAGCAGGAAATTGAAACCTACGAAAAGCAGCTCCGCCAAAGCTATGCTGTAAAATCGAAGCTGATGGAGGAAATTGATTCGCTTGACCCGGACGATAAGCACTACGTCAAGCGCAAGTCAGACTTGGATGCACGCCTCTATAAAATGTATGATAAAATCGAAGACATTGAGAACCAGCTGACAGCAGCCAGGGCAAAGAAAATGGCGATTGAAGCGGACAAGCTCACAGCGGATAATATCTACAAGGTTCTGATTTATTTCGATAAGCTCTACTCCGCTATGAATGATCTGGAAAAGCGTCAGCTGATGGAAACGCTGATTTCTGAGATTCAGGTTTACGAGGAACGTCAGCCAAACGGCCAGTGGCT
>CAVFFT010000090.1:0-2945 GCA_963621885.1 bacterium | reverse complement strand
TCCGCAAAGGCGGCCGCGGAGCCGGTGAACACCAAAGCGAAAAGCATGAGTGCCATGAGGGGTGCTGCGTAGAGGTTCTTCGTTTTCATAGCGCCTGTATTCTCTTGTCCCTTTTGTTTCCTTCATTTCATAAGGTTTCGCATGAAGCCATATGAAACGCCAAGTATAAGTTGGAAACAAACGAATACCAACACAACACCCACGCGATACCAACGGAATTGGCAACACATGAAGAGACAGGGGAGAATACCGGCCAATATTGATAATTTAATGGCCTGCTCGACTGTGCACTGCCTTTTTAACGGTCCTGGCGATTGAGAATAGTGGCGAGAATGGGCTCTCCCCACGAGTATTCAGTAAGGAAATCGCCCTCGAAAGTCTCACGGCTGTCCTTGTTATCGAGCCAATCGAAGTAGTCGCAGTCGCAGATGGCGGTGTTGAGCATCTGCCCATGGCGCGTCGACAGCAGCAAGTCGGCTATGCCCGCTTCGGCGAGCGCGCGCTTCAGGCGCGAGAGGGCGTTGTAATACACCTTCATGTTCTCGTTGCTGTATTCGCGGTTCTCCCAAATGGTGCTGTAGATTTCTTCGTTGCTGATCTCCCTGCCGCGTCGGGTGGCGACAAGCGCGAGAATCTCCTTCGTTTTGCCGCTGATCTTCACCGGCACGCCATTGTTGAGCACGTTGAAGCGGCCGAACATCTGAAGGCGGATGTCCTTCTTCATGCGCGCGGCGAGCAGCGACATCTTATCCACCATCATCTGGATGGTTTCCTTCTTGTAGGGCTTGAGGATGTAGTAGTCGCCGCCAATTTCGTTTGAGTTGCGAAGGTATTCGTCGTAGGCGGAAATGAAGACGATGATCAAGCCGGGGTGCAATGCCCGCAGCTTGACGGCAAGCTCGATGCCGTTCATGCCCGGCAGGCACACATCAAGCAGCGCGAGTTCGAAATCGTTCTTCTGCGCGTAGGCAAGCGCGTCTTCCGCGTTTTGGAATTGCGCCACCACATCAAGCTCCGAAATGCCTTCGCTGTTGCGCATGAAGCTTCGCAGCATGATGGCTTCGTCGTCTACCAGAATTGCTCTCATAATCATTCCTGCACTTTCTTATTGCTAGCGGATTTTTTGTCGTTTACCGGTGGTTTTGCCGCTTCCTTGTCGTCCGTTCATCGTTTGGCGGGGGCTATTGCCATGCCGTTTGCTTGTGGTCGGACGGGTTTATGGCTATCCCGCTATCTATCCTTCAGGGCCTTTGTTACCTGTCCCATCGTCGGGGGGGGTCTTGCTTGCCCTCCTGATCGGCTGCCGGAATCTTCACAATGACTTTCGTGCCGTTGCCTTCCTTGCTTTCAACGGATACCTCCGCATTCAGCAGGGTGGAGAAGCGGAAGATCAGGTTTGCGAGTCCGCTGGAATCGCGGGTGCCCTCTTCCACCTCCTGCATGGTCTGCGCGAAATCGAAGCCCATGCCGTCATCCTCTACGCAGACGAGGAAATTGTCGCTTTCGCGGAACGTGCGAACCGACACCGTGCCGCCTGCCGCCCCACGCGGGAAGACGCCATGGCGAATGGCGTTTTCGACCAGGGGCTGGATGCTCAGCGGGAAGATGGTGAAGTCGAGCTCCGGGCAGTCGTATTCCACCGTGAGGCGGTCGCCAAAGCGCATCTTCTCGATGTTGACGTATGCCTTGACGTTCTCGAGCTCCTGCGAGAAGGGAATCAGCATGTCGCTAGACATCGAGCGCACGCAGGCGCGCAGGTGCGTGGTGAAGTCGTAGATCAGGTCGGAAGCGTACTCCGGATCCTCTAGCACGACTTCGCGGATGGACGAAAGCGCGTTGTACAGGAAGTGCGGCTGCATCTGGCTATTGGCGTTTCGCACCCGTGTCTGTTCGAGCTTCTCGCGCGTCTCTTCCAGCTCGCGCTCGAGCGCCTTCTGCTCTTCGCGGTATTTCCGCGGGTCGGTCACAATGGAGTAGCCGTACTTTGTGCCTGATGAGCTGGGCTTCACCTCCATTGTGTCGGATACCTCGAGAAGCGTTCCGTCTCTGCGAACCAAGCGGTATTCGCAGCTCTGCATGTCGCCGTCTTTTGCGAGCTCATCGCAGAACGCGTGGTATTTGGGGCGGTCCTCCTCGCAGATGAGCAGGGAATAGAGCTGGTTCGGGCCGATGATCTTGTCGATTTCCGCGCGCGAATAGCCGAGCATCGTGCAGAGGCCGTCGCTGTAGTAATTCAGGTGGATGGGATCCGTGAGAACGTGCCGGTGCACCGCGCCGGGAATGCGCGCGTAGGTGTCGAACTCCTTTTCACGCGCGTGGTGCATATCGGACACATCGAAGAGCACGCAGTACACGCGTGACACCTCGCCGTGCTCGTTGAGGATGGGGATGATATCCGCCTTGAGCCAGTAGAGCTTGCCGGGTTCGGGCGATAGGATGGTTTCGAACGAGCAGCTGCTTCCGGTCGTGCGGGCAAGCCTGATTTCCGATTCAAGCTCGTTGAAGTCGAACTCCGGATGCTTTCGCTTGAACGCCTCGTAGGCTTCCATGCTTCCCTCAAGCGAACCCAGGTTCGTGTCGCCAAAGCTTTCCTGGACGGTCTTGGCAGTGTGCGCTTCGGTGTCGTATTCCACGACCGCGCAGTGCATCTCGCTTAAGAGGGCTTTGAGGTTGTCGTTGTAATGCTGAAAAATGATAGCCTCCCTATTTTTCCGACGGTAGTGCACATGCCCCAGAATGAGGATGTAGGCGATGCAGGCAAGAAACACGAGCGTGACGGCTGCGATTGTCCCTTCCGTCCTCTGCTGGTTTTCGCGGTAGGTCTCGCCGGCATCCGCTTCGTCCAGGAGGCAGTACAAGCCCCAGCCGCAGTCATCCAGTGCGACATACCCCGCAAAGCAATCGGTGCCATTGATGGTGATGTGCCGCACCACGGGGGTTTCTTC
>CAVFFT010000089.1:0-4142 GCA_963621885.1 bacterium | reverse complement strand
ACGGTTTGGACATCTGGTGAAGTGAACCCCCTCAGGCAGCCTCTCGAAAGAGGGGCTGCCTGCTTTTATAACGCGTTGACAAGCGGAAATGCAATTGTTGATTGATGGGGGTTTGTGAAGACTCGACCGTGCATGTGAAATTGTCCTTGACCTCTCTCGCGTGCTCGGTATAATGAGTCTTCGTCACTGGTCAGGTAGCTCAGTTGGTAGAGCAGGGGACTGAAAATCCCCGTGCCGGGGGTTCAAGTCCCTCCCTGACCACCATGTAAATCCACGCCCCTCCAACGGGGCGTTTTTCATTTCCGGGGCCCTTTCGGGACTTGAACCCGTGAGAGCTGAACGCGCCAGTGGCGCGTTCAGGGGCGAGCACCGCGAAGCGGAGCGCAGCCCGGCGCATTCGCGAAGCGAAGGCGCGCAAGTCCCTCCCTGACCACCATGTAAATCCACGCCCCTCCAACGGGGCGTTTTTCATTATAAGGCCAGTTCAGCAGCTTAGGCTATTCGAATTTCGATGCACTTTTGGCATGCTTCTGAACCTTGCTTTCAAGCCCGTTTTTCCAAAACCACCCAGAAATCACCCAGAATCACCGCAAAACCACCGCGAACGCTTTTGACCTGTTGAGTTCCCTATGCCATGCCTAAATCGAACAGCCGGCGTTATGATTGCATTAATCACTCACACTATATTGAAGCATGTGAGTATGTAGTTTAAACTGGCGTTGGTGGTGAATAGTGCTTTACAGATACGATAACATGCTTGCTCGTTTTGGCTCTGCTTATCAGATTGGCAAAGCGGTGGATTCCGGCACCCTCTTTAAGGTCGCTCGCGGGCTCTACTCGAGCGAGCGATACCCAGACCCGAATGCTGTCGTTTGTGCGCTCTATCCGCAAGCGGTTCTAACCATGGATTCGGCTTTTTACCTGCATGGACTGACAGATACGGTTCCTGAACTGGTGCATGTTGCTACGGCACGCAATTCCACGCGTATTAGGGACATTCGGGTGCGACAGTATTTCATGGAGCCTACGTTGATGATTACTGGGGTAGAAGTAGTGGGCGAAGACGGCTTGGAGGTTCGCGTGTTTTCACGCGAACGCATGCTGGTTGAGCTGCTAAGAAGTGCGGGATCGATGCCCCTGGACTATTACAAAGAGCTGATAGGCTCCTACCGCAAGATTGCCGTCGAGCTGGATATGCGGGAGGTCGAGGAGTGTATGTCGCTGTATAAACGAGCGGACAACCTGTTCGACATGATGCAGAGAGAGGTGCTCTAGATGGATCTTCGACATATCAGGGATACCTACATCGAAGATGGGCTCGACTTTCAGAATGCTACAGTACGCACCTGTCGGGACGTGATTCTCACGCTTATTTCGGCGTCGCGCATGGCGGACCATGTGACGGTGAAGGGCGGTGTGGTGATGCAGCAGCTGTCGGGTGACAGGAGGCGGGCAACTCGCGACCTCGATCTTGACTTCGTACGCTATCCCATGACCGACGAGGGCATCAGGGCGTTCATCCATGCCCTTTGTCCGGCGGACGCTGATGTGCGCTTGGAAATAGTTGGCCCCATAGAAGACCTCAAGCATCAGGACTATCACGGCAAACGTGTACGCCTTCGCATTACGGATTCTAACGGCACAAGTATGGAAGCGAAGCTCGATCTGGGCATCCACGACAAGTTGTCTCTTGAACAGCAAGAGTTGTGGTTCGATACGGCGCTGCAGGATGAAGGCATCGCTCTTATGGCGAATAGCAAGGAGCAGGTTTGTGCCGAGAAACTGCGTTCGCTCATGCGCATTGGCGCTGCGTCCACGCGCTTTAAGGATGTGTTCGACGCGTACTATCTGCTTTGTCGCGAACGTGTCGACGCGGTTTCCTTTGAGAATGCGATGCGCGTGTTGGTATACGATGCCGACGACATGCGTGAGAACAACGCAAGGGACGTCTATGACCGTCTTTCGCGCGTCTTGAACGACAGGCGTTTTCGTCGCAATCTCTCGAACGCTCGCAACAACTGGCTTGGCGCAAACGTTGACAAGGTTGTCTTGGGCATCCTGCGATATTTCGAATAGGGAGAGACGCGCGGTTTCAATGTGCAAAGCCGGGCGGTGACGTGCTGTCGCAAAGCCCCAAGCTGGATAGCGTCGTGCTGTCGCAAAGCCCCAAGCTTGGCAGCGTCGCGGTGCCACAACGCGTCCTACTTCCCCCACATTCCGCTTGAACTGACTCGCTATGGCTACCCAATGCGTCACGGATGGGGGTTGACGCAAACCATGACGGAGAGATGGAGTTTTCTTCACCCTGTGAAAAAACGCTTACGAAGAGGGAGTCGAGAAAGCTAGCATAAGTTTTGTAAATAGCGCAGCGAAGACAGTGCGAACTGAAAGAGCGGTCGTAGCGAGCATGAATATGCCACTACGACCGTTCTTTTTTTATGTTCCAAACCCGCCGGCTCACGACGAAAGGCCGCCAAGGGATGCCGTAGCTGAGGTCACGAACGTAGAGGAGGAAATACTGTTCATGACGCAGGAAAAGCAGGAAAACAAAATGATGCCCAAGGCGCGTGTTCAGGTGGCGCATCCGTACCTTTGCCTGATGGGTCTGTACTTGGGCGGTTTTACGGGCATGTACAGCGAGACGGCGCTGAATGTGGCGCTGCCGGAGCTGTCCGGCGCCTTTGGCGTGAATCTGGGAATGGCGCAGTGGCTTGTCGTCGGCTACATGCTGGTCATCGGCCTTGTTCTGCCGTTCTCGAGCCTGTTGATGAAATGGTTTAGCGCGCGCAAGATTACGCTTTTCGCGCTTGTGGTGTTTTTGATCGGCTCGCTTATGAGCACGTTCGCCCCGAATTTCCCGGTGGCGCTTGCGGGCCGTGCAGTTCAGGGTATTGGCACCGGCTTGGTGCTTCCGCTCATGTTCGCGATGGTTATGGAAGTCGTGCCGCCGAGCAAGATCGGCTCGGCAATGGGCGTCAACGCCCTCGTCATCATGTCGGCATCGGCCATTGGCCCCACCCTGTCCGGCATCTTGATGGGCGCGCTGGGATGGCGCTCCATCTTCGCAAGCTTCGCGGTAGTGCTGGCGGTTGCTATCGCGTTCGCGGTGAAATTCGGCGTGAACCCCTATGAGCTTACAAAGCCGCGCATCGACATGCTTTCCGTCATCACGTCTTGCCTGGGCTTTGGCGGCATCGTGCTGGGCGCCGGTTTCGCAAGCCTGTATGGCTGGGGAAGCGCGCCCACGATCATCGCACTGGTCATTGGCGTGGTGAGCCTCGTGATTTATGTGCGTCGCCAGTTCCGCATGGAAGTGCCGATTATCAACCTGAACATCTTCCGCACCTCGCGTTTCACCGTGGGTGCGATCTGCGTCATGCTGAACTTCGGCATCACCCTGTCGCTCATGTACGTGCTGCCGCAGTTCTATCAGAACGCGCTTGGTTTGAGCGCGACCGCGGCGGGCCTGCTCATGCTGCCGGGCGGCATCGTCAATCTGGTGGTGAGCGCGCTTTCGGGCAACATCTACGACCGCATTGGCGCTCGCATTCCCGGCCGTCTGGGCTTCGCGCTTTCGGCCGTCGGCGCGCTTCTGCTTCTGCTCTTCTCGAGTCCGGAAACGCCGGTTGCATTCATCATCATGTGCCACATCATCCTTATGGTGAGCATTCCGCTTGCGATGTCTCCCTGTCAGAGCTATGCGCTCTCGTCGCTTCCGCCGCGCCTGTCTCCGGACGGCTCGACGATGCTGAACACGATGCAGCAGGTGGTTGGCGCCATTTGCACCGCGCTGGCGACCTTCCTGCTTTCCGCAGGTGAAACGGCCTATCTGAGTGCTGGCGGCACCGACACCGCCTTGGCGTTCACGCAAGGCGCGCATGCGGCCTTCCTGTTCTCGTTTGTGCTGGCGGTAGCGGCATTCCTGCTTGCGCTGCGCATCCAGGGCAAGGCTGCGGTGGCACGCGAAGCTGCCGAAGCGGCGCGTACGGCGACCGAGGCTGCTCAAAAGGCGGCCGCCCAGGTTGCGACTCAGGCGCAGCCGCAGGTGGCTGGCCAGGCAGCTTCCGCTCCGATGGCGGCACCTACCGCGACGGCGGATGCCTCCGAGCTCACCGTGCGCGGGCTTATGCGCACGCCGGTTT
>CAVFFT010000088.1:0-6216 GCA_963621885.1 bacterium | reverse complement strand
TATTCTTACCCTGTCTCCCGCATAAGAACCAGTCACTGAAGCTTAGCCAGCCTTGCCAGTAGTTCATTCTGTTCCTTATGTTTGAAACGCGATGCTGAAAATGCTATAAAGTCCTTGGTGGTGCTCGTCGCTACCTCCAAGTGCCGGGGGAAGTCCCCCGGCGATTTTTTTTATTCAGCTCTGGAGGGATGAGTGGCCAAGGAACTCAGCATATTCGTCGACGAGAGCGGCGACAGGGGCGGCAAAGCGGTAGTGTGCCGAAGGTTGGTGTTGGCGCCTAGAGCCTGCCTGCCATTCCAACCCATTTCCTAAGCCGCCCTCCCGCCGACCGGGTTGTCGGCCACCACGAGTGACATTATGCGCCGGGCGTGCCCCTCGGCGCTTCCCGCGTAGCCCGGCGCGGGCGACCTGCATCCGCGGCCCTCCATCGCCATCGCTATCGACCCCTCGGTGAACCAGCGGCGCGATGCCCAGTCCTCGTCCATCTCAACGAACACGGCGCCCATCATGCGTATCAGCGACCTGCGCGACGGGAACACCTGCACCACGTGGCGAAGCGTAAAATCACTTTTGCTAAAGCTGGATAGCCTCTCGAAGAAGCGCAACTCCAGCTCTTTTTTACCCAAAGGATGACCTGATATACGACAAGCGGGGTTAATCGTCCTCAAAGCCAATTTCCATTTGTTGGTTTTCGTCCGCCGGCTCAAACTGCTGTCCGTACCCCACCAAATCAATGAAGGCTTCTATATCCGAAAGCGCATCATCGATAAGCCCGCGCTTCGTAAGGCTTACGAAAATCGCGCAACTGCGAGCCTGGGTATTGAACTTCTTTTTCTTGCCGGAGCCCGGGTTGAACATGATGTCGGTGAATGCTCGATACCTGCACAGACGCTCGGCCAAATCAGCGTTTTGGCTTTGATAGAGCGCTTTGGCGTAGAGATAATCGTAAAAGCAGCTCCTTGGGGTGATGGGAAATTTCTCGCCCCACAGCTCAAAGCGCACAAGGCTAGCACCTTTCACGTCGGACTGAATTCGCTGAAACAGCTCGTCACCCTCATATCTGCTTGCCGTTTTCTTGTCGAGGTAAGCGTTAAGGTAGCGCATCGGCTTGTCCACGCTGAGCAGCTCCTTATACGGCCCGCACTCGCGTCCGCCCTTTTCGAATACCTTAGCGGACTGAAACCAATTCTCTACGCTGGCCTTCCATCCACTTAGCGAATCCTCGTACATCAGATTAAGCGCTGAAAGCGCCTGACCCGTCTCGTACTCATCCGAAGCGGTGGACACTTCCAAAATGTCGTCTACGGTCAACCCTGCAGCACCGTATTTGCGCACAATCGCATCGGCTAGGCATTTGCTGGAGCGCTGCCGCACCTGCCAACTCAAGCCGCTGTGCCAATCAAACTCCACGCTATCCTCGAAGTAGGCACAGCCCGATTTCCTTGCTGCTCCGAAAAAAGGCCTAACGGCATGCTTTATCGCACCCATCTTATTCACGCTCCTTCAAAAAGCCTTTTTGCGTGTTCCTGTCGATGCGGCCTACTGCATCCTCCAAAGCCGCCAGCCGCTTCAAGATATCCTCCTCGCGGTCAGCTGAAGTATCGGCACTCTTTTGCATATTCTTGTCGAGGCGGCTGGTCATTTCCTCCAAAGAATCCAGACGCTTCATAATCTCCGCCTCACGACCAGCGGAGGCTACGGCACACTCATGCAGCCACGCACAGCTTGATTCGATTTCAATAAGATGGGAAACATCCTTGCCAAGCGTGCTTTCGTTCACCATATCCACCACACCGGCGAGACGTTTGGCAACCAAACGAAGCTCGGACGCCAGCCCCACAATGGCGTCTCTGCCTTTCGCAAGGCTATCAGCCATGTCTTTCTGCCGCTTAGCCTCACACTCAAGTTTAGATAAGGCATCCACAATCAATCGGGTCTTTTCTTCCAATGCCTCTATTTCCTTTGTATCCATCTCAATCCTTCCATTGCCTTACACGCAATCGAATAAAGGGAATTGACTTTTTTCACCATCTTGGCATGTCTTACTTTTTTCACCATCTCGGCCTGCGGCGATGCTATTAACGAAAGCAGAGCATCCTCGGAGGACCTGAAGCAAATAGCCATTATCGGCAGCATTTCATCAATGGTCTCCGCGCTCATGCATCTTCCCACCGAAGAGTTAATGAAGGCCGTGAAATTGACTTGGCACTCCTTGACGCTGAGTCCGTAGTTAGTGGTTCCGAAGCTGGTCATCGAAATCAATGCCGTTGCAAAGCGCGCCATGTCGCCTTCAAGCGCATAGACAGCCGCTTGAATAAAATGAAGACCGTAATGCTGCGGATAATCCTCCAGCAAGCGGGATGCCGATCCCAGCAGGTTCTCCCTCTTCCTCGTCGAAATCACTTCAAGGAGGAGCTCGAGGTTTGTGGCGTCGTTCAAAAGCGCGCGAATGACGCGCCCCTTCCGCATCTGCTCGTCCGTAGAAAGATACGCCAACATCTGGCTTCGCAGCACTTGATCTTTTTGATCAGAGCTCCCGGCTTCGGCCGCTTTACGTGCGGCATCAAGCATTGTCTTAACAGCCCGTCTGCGGCCCTCCTCAAGAACCTTATAGACGAAATCGGTCAGCAGATGCCGCATCGCGCGCATGATGTAATCACGGTCGCTCCTGGCGCTTTCGACGGCCGCAAGCACGTTATTTCTAGTCGCCTCGAGATAAGCGCTATCGGGCTGATACGCTTTAACATAGCCAAGATAGCTTTCTAGAATATGGCTCCTTAGTTCATCACCGCTGCGATGATGCGGCGTAATCACGAATACGCCATTGCGACTCAAATAGTCTATTGCGTAGCCTTCAAATACCCCAAGGATGCAGAAACGATATATTGCACGCTCAAGGCGCTCTTTCGCGTTCGAAGAGAAGGGAACGAACCATTGGCCCCCATGGTAATTGTCTGCTCCGCAAGCACCGAGGACTTCGTTAGCCGCATCAAGCTCTTTCTCAACGCCGGCAAAGGTATTGGCATGGAAAAACACGGCGCGGCTAATATCGTCGCCATCCCATCGTCCTTTGACGCTCTCATCCTTGCTTTGAAGTTCAGTAATAGGGGTTGCTACGGGATCGAGGAGTTCTTCGTTCTCCTGGTGATAATCATCCGATAGCAAAAGGTAAGCATACGCCGTCTTTCGGTCCCTGGCGGCACGACCAACCTCCTGATAGTACGACTCCAGACTAGCGGGCATACCATAATGCACAACCCAACGAACATTCGGCTTATCTATGCCCATCCCGAACGCCTTGGTCGCAACCATTACGGTTGTCTCGTTGCTTTTAAATCGAGCAGCCTGGTCTCTCTTCTCTTTGTTCCATTCGCTATCGCTCATCGAAATGCACTTGGGCGCAGAACCCGAGTAGTAGCTGCACAGGCCAGGCAAACGGAAGTTCATATAATCCCATACGCCCAGGTATCCAGCAGCTCGCTGCCGCTCGCTAGACATAAGCCCATACGAGCCACTCGCGTGCGGGCAAAACACTATTCCGCAATTCGAATCGTTGCCTATCGGGTCGTAGAAGTCATCCGGGTCGGCATTGAAATCGCTGGGTATCAGTTCATCGACAACACGCCGAAGCGCCTCTTGCTTCTGCCTGCTGGGGACCTTGATTACACGATAGTGAATTTCCGGTCTGTCGAAGCTTGCCGGCTGAATCACGGCGTCTTCGTCATCGATCTCGAGGTCGTGCATCATGTCGGTTAGCACGCTTGCCGAGGCAGTGCCGGTCAACGCGAAGATCGGCGGGGTTGCATCGCCCGTACTGCACACCGCCCGACACGTATGCGCTAAGCCCAAATAGGCAGTCCTGAATTCATGGCCCCATTCGCTCACGCAGTGGGCCTCGTCGACGGCAACCGTCGAAATCAGGTTCGTCGACGCATAATGACGAACACTTTCGTTGAAGCTCATATTCTGAAAGCGCTCTGGGGCGACATAGCAAATAAGGTATTGACCGGTGGTTATGTTATCCAATGAAGTATTTCGGGAATCGGAGTCCATGGCGCTAGACAACCCCAAAACGCGGTCAATACCCCTGTGCCGCAAATTGGTAATCTGATCCTCAATAAGCGAAATTATCGGGCACACGACAAAGGCCATGCCCGGGGTTATCAGAGAGAGCAATTGGAAAACGACAGATTTGCCACTTCCCGTGGGCAACAGCACAATCGTATCCTCCCTGCGCAATCCCCGCTTAATGGCTTCGAACTGCCCCTCGCGAAAGCCATCGAACCCGAAAATATAACGAACGAGGTAGCGAAGGGCTTCGTAGTCCACGTTAATGGGTACAGGCTCGACCACCCTTGTAAGGTCAACAGGAACTGGCGTTTCAGTCCTCTTGAAGCCGGTTATACGGACTTCTCCATTTCTTGCGGGGGAATCATCGTCCGACCAGAGAAACACCAGATCAGCCTTTGCCTCATCGCGCACGAAACGCACATCGGCAAGAAAGTCATCGCAGGAATAGAGTTTGGCTACGGCCGTTGAAAGGCCTTTCAAATCGTTAAGCGACAACTCGAGAATGCGTGAAAGTGAATCCTGCCCACCGCCCCGACAACATATAGCATCACCTGATCGAAGGGCTTGAGATTTCAAGAGCTCAACGATGGCGCATTGCGCCTGATGAGCCCGCGCTATTTCATCGCTCGAACGCAACTTCGCTTCAAGATCTGGAGAAAGACACGTTCTCCTTCCTCGGTTAATTATCTTTTCGATAACAGCAAAGGCTGAAAGCTGAGCATTGCTTCGTTTCAGCGGAGTGGCAAGAACGCGATATGCCAAACGCCATGTCGCACACGGAACAGCATCGGCATCCGGCCTAACTTGAGCCTCGTCTATTGCTTTCGCCCCAAACGCCACCGAGTCGAAAGTCTTCTTACGCGCAATAAGCCTTGTGGCTTCCTCCGCCGTAGCCGCGGCGCGCTCGTCCTCGGCCCACGACATGAGATAATACTCGTAGCTTTTCTTTGGACCGAACTCGCCAAGAAGCGCTCTGTTGTAATCAAAATGCTTATCACAGAAAGCGATATTGCAGCACAAACCGAGATGCTTAACCAATTCCGCCAGATCATCGATAACAGCATTTACCGTCGGATCATCCACTTCACTGCGGGGAAATTGAATTTCCTTGATATATCTCGGATCGATCCTACCCTTCACGAGGATTTCCGCTTGATTGTCCGTTGGCCAGCTGGGGTCAAAATAGTCTGGCCTGTTATTTCCGGTAAACACTTCTTCGATATTGCACGGCTGAGAAGAGGCGCTAGCAGCGTTCGTAGACCTGAACTCATATCCACCTTCAACATCTTGCAACAGTTTAGGGTCAAGCGAGATAACTGCGAATTTATGCTCGGTAAGTTCTTTGCGCTTTGCATAGAACATCTTGATATTCGGATTGGTGAACGAAAGATTTACGACACCTTGGCCTTCTAGGCGATGGCTATCGGTATAAACGTATTCTTTCCCGTTAGCGTCAAGATCGCGACGTGGAACAAGCCCCCCCCAGAATTCCAGGTAGGTTTTCGGCTGGGGTGAAGTGCACGAAATTCACCACGCCTCGATTTTTGAGAAAAGCAAGGTCGTAGCTCGAGTAGTCCAGCGATTTGTAAGCGTAATCAGTTGGCATATCGCTGTTCATTATACAGACTGGCATTTCTAGTTACCCGAATTTCTTTGCCTGGGTGGGATTTCTGAACTGCGTCCCAAAACTTGGACGGCTTAAATAAGAACTACGCCACAAGGGACTGATTCCGGAACTCTTCCGGGACACCGATACGGGTACGGAACAATCTACGCGCACAGACGCAAAGGGCCATGCTAGTAAGGGTCCGAGGCGCCAAAGCAAAACCCAGCCCGGTATTTGCGTCATTGGTTTCAAAAGTTTAAGAGTTTTCAATTATTGAAACCGAGGATGACGAGAATGGCCTAGGTCGATCGCAAACTTTATATGAACCGCCTTCGGGCGCTCAAGGGCACAGGGACATCAAGGCAATCACCGGCATGCGCCGCTGCGGCTAGAACATCTACCTCACCGGATCCAACCGCGGATACTGCAGGCGGCACGGACCTTCTCCAGTTGATCTACCTGCCATTGCGGAATTTGGTGAGGCGAATCGGGATTCTTCATGCATTGCACAGGAAGGACGACGCTGCAAGCTGCGATAA
>CAVFFT010000087.1:0-6536 GCA_963621885.1 bacterium | reverse complement strand
TATGTCTTGCTGGCCTTCCAATTCCCCAGTTGGTACAATCGACGGCGCGGGCAGCAACATCACCGGCCTGTCTTGCTGGCCTTCCAATTCCCCAGTTGGTACAATCAGCAGCAGCCCATGCAGCAGCCCCAGCAGGTCTTGCTGGCCTTCCAATTCCCCAGTTGGTACAATACCGCCGCTAAAAAAGCCCCTCTAGCAGGGGCTTTTTTAGCGGCGGACAGCTTGAAACACTTTTTTGCCGTACTAAAATCAATGCATGAGCACCTTTTTTCGAGAAACGACCACCAAAAAAGGTTCGCCCATCAGCATACGAAGATGCTGATGGGCTCACCTTGCGGATAATCGTCTAAGACGATTCCCTTGTCTAGCTGTTACGCCTTCTAACTCCCCAGTTGGTACAGCGGGCCAGACAAATGAATTATACCTCTTCAAAGGTGGTCGACATGCCCAAACGTACCATTTGCATCCAGAATCCGGCATCGCTTTCGATCAAGAACTCGTCTCTCGCCATCTATATGGATGGCGAACTAAGGGGGCTTATCCCACTAGAGGATATATGGGTCGTTATTGTTGAAACCCATCAAGCCCAGGTCACAACCGCGGCTTTATCGAAGCTTGTTGATAGCGGGATAGGCGTCATGTTCTGCGGGAATGACCATATGCCAAACGGTCTGCTTTTGCCTCTGGGTGCCCATTCGCGGCATGCGGAGATAGTGGATGATCAGCTTGCTATTTCGAAGCCGCTTCAAAAACGTCTTTGGCAGAATATCGTGAAACGCAAGATACGCAATCAAGCGAAGGTGCTCGATTTGCTTGGCTTCGATAGTTCCAACTTGAGAACAATTGAAAGGGAAGTGCTTTCAGGGGACTCAAGCAATAGGGAATCAGTTGCTGCAAGCGCCTATTTTAAGCTTCTTGTTCCGGATGGCGGAAGACGTTCAAGCGCTATTACGGCAGCGCTTGATTATGGCTATACGGTTCTTCGAGCAGGCGTGGGACGAACCGCGGTATCCGGCGGCTGGCTTGTTTCTCGCGGAATTCATCACAGCAATAACCTTAACGCTTTTAATCTTGTTGATGATCTGATTGAACCTTTTCGGCCTGTTGTTGACCTGCTGGTCATGCAGAGCGGCTTCACTGCTGATCTCGAGTCGAATGACAAGCATAAACTCGCGGCAATATTTGAATACCTGGTTGAAACGCCTCAAGGAAGGATGTCGGTTCAGAGCGCTATAGAACTTGAACTCTATTCGCTCAAAACGGCGGTGAAGGCGAGGGATTCGTCGCTCCTTCAATTGCCTGAAGTCATGCCACTTACAAAGCCGGTATTGGAATAGGGAGCCCTGATGAGAATCATGAGGATGTTAGTGCTGTTCGATCTTCCAACGGGAAGCAAAAGCGAGCGCAAATCCTACGCTACGTTCAGGAAGTTTCTTATTAAGGACGGCTATCACATGGAGCAATTCAGCGTCTACTCACGCGTATTGTTGTCTCGAGACAGCGCGGATGCCCATCTCAAGAGACTTAAAGCCAACCTCCCTGAAGCGGGCGAAGTGACGGTTATCACTTTGACTGAGAAGCAATATGAGAGCAGGGAAGTGCTTGTGCATACGAAGGTGGGTGGGAGCCAAGTTGTTGATCCTGGCTCCCAGATGACACTTGCTTTCTAATCCTGCCGATATGAAAAAGTCGAATCGTTGGGATTTAGCAGGATGCTGTCATAGCAATGGCCAATGCAATCCTCCTGCAGGACTTGAACTTGGGTGCTTTTGTTCCATTTGCCAAAAGAAGGCCAGTCTCGTATTTCGGTCTTATCAATTAAGGATTGCATGGCAAGGCGGCAGCCATTGATGTTAATTCCCATAAATCGACCTAGATGGTTGTCGACTTTCAGGACGTCGCCAAAGAACAGAACGATTGGCTTGGATTCGAGCGCGCTTTCCGGAACGGGCTTCCAGCTGGTTCGGGCAACGTGAATAGTGCAAGCTCTTGGAACGTATGAGCCATCTTGTATTGCGGGGATGTCCGCATAATAGACTGGCTCTGCGTACCACTTTCCCTGCGTTTTTGCGTTGGGCTGAGCGTCGGCATCGAGCCAAAGTCTCAGGAACGCCATACCGTCGACGAGCTGAGCTGAGCCATCGGGATTGATACGGACATTTCCCTTTTTGACGGTCTTTCCGCTTGCGCGAACGAGCGGATACGAGCCTTTGTCGAGAGTGAATCCTTCGAGATGGTAAAGCGTATCTTCGAACGCCCTGCCGGTAACGCCGTGGTTAGCCATACGGGTGGGGACGACCAACTCGCGACGTGCTGCGACTTCTTCGGCAAATGTTGGCCAGGGCTGCGTATCCGAAAGGCGAGATTTGCGAATGTGTTTGAATGTCTCCTTGCCTTGCTTGCTGGCATTGGCGACTTTTCGAACGGTGCTTTCCGAACAGGCCGCAATAATTGCGGCATCGACCGCGTGATGCCTGTCATCAGATCGGTCTTTGGTGTTGCCTTCTCCGAAGTTGAGTCCCCAGACCCAGCGGAGATTACCGGTCGCACCACCGGCGACTGCGGTAACGTGCTTTTTCCTATTCCCTTCCGGGAAAAGGAGACAGTCTTCCAAATAGTTTTTGACCGCAACTGACATGTAACGGTCGTCGTTGAGGTTTCTGCTGATGAATCTGTCTTCGTCTTCCTCATCAAGCTTGGTATTAAGGAATTTCTCACGTTTCTTAAATCCAAGGTTTTTGCTCATGATGCGTGAACGGAACTCGTTCCAGTCTGGTGCTGACGCCTCACCTGAAGTCATCCATTCATAAGGGGTGCGTTCACGCTTGTCCTGATTGCTCTTTGCTAGTACGAGAACCTTGTTGGAAGAGCTGTCGTCACAGGTGCGAGAGTAGGGGAGAATGTGGTCGATTTCGCAGTAGTGGTCGTCCGTGACGAGACGCGTGAGGTCAATCGTCGCGCCAGTGTAGAGATCCTTTTCACCTTGCTCTTCGCGGAGAACAAGCTTGCGGATAATCTTGCCACGAACCTCTTCGGGCGAGCAGCCGAGGATTCCCGCGGCCAATTCCGCCATACGTTTATTAGTCGCCTTGTTCTCGTTTTGGCGTTTGGCAATCTTTGCCTTTTCATTCTTCGATTGTTTGAGGTCGCGGCCAAGCTCAATGTGGATTTCGTCGGGGACTCCGTAAATCCTGATGAGCGAATTGACGATGCGACGCATTCTTCCCATGGCGCGTAGAACAACGGGGTTGCGACATGTTTTGTCATATGTGTCGTAAGGCGGTAAGAGGATTGTGCGGGTGTGATCATCAGCGAGCCTCTTGCCAAGCAAGCCGCAAGCCCTTTCGGCATCCGAAAGCGTATGGATTTCATCGTCTTCAAAGGCATCAATGAGCATTTCCAGAGCCTTTCGGCTGCGACTTCCGTAGCCCTTAAAGAGCTTTCCGGTGAAAGGGACACCGCATATCGCGTTGGTCTCTTCTTCCGTAAGGTCAAGGTCTTCAAGGCGCTTTATGAGACTTGCTTCAGTGCTTGCAAATGTCAGAGCTTCACAGACGGAGTCGCCAAGCGCCCTATCGTCAAGCATTCTTTGGAGCAAATCTTCGGATTCAATATTCTTCCTGAGGCATCGCCAGGATTTGGGGGCAAAAACCTCGGTGTTTTTCTCGGTATCGCTGTTTATGCCTTTAAAGACTGAGGCAGAATCGAGGTCGAGATCTTTGCGAATCTTTCCGTAAGTAACCTTGCAGTCTTTGTTTCCCTTTAGTGGTGCAACCGAAAAGAGAATGTCGAGATATTCCGCGACTTGTTTTGATGAAAGTCTTGTCTCCTTGCCGTTTATATCAACGATGACGAGATGCTTGAGTCTTTCATAGGCACGGCATATTTCAGAAGATGGATCAGCAAGTGCGGCGCGCTTTTCTTCGGGGAAATAGTTGCAGTGACTGACGAGTGCGTAGGTCTTCTCGTCGCGATCGATCGTATCCTTTTCCCACGTCAAACAGGTGATGTATTGAGATTCAAGCTCTTCGGTTGCTTTCTGATTACCTTGATGACGCTGCGCATTGAACAGCTTATGTGTTTCATCTTGTATCTGTTCATTCAAAATGCAGAGGTCGTAGTTGCCCTGCTTGTTGCGAGACTTGCCGCCTTCCGCGTTGAGCATTTCGCCGACGGTTTGATAGTTGCCATCAGCCATTTTCTGCGTGTTCTCTTTGATGGCGCCAAGGACTCTTTTGCCTTCTGCATCGTCCGTTTCCCCAAGACGGCCTTCGCCGTGGGGGATGTAACCGCGATGGCTGCAAAGGGAATAGAGAACCTGCGCGAATTCGCGATCGGTCAGGAGGCGATTAAGTCCACCTGCGCGGAGTTTGAGGATGGGCTTATCGCCCTTTTTCGTTTGGAACCAATCCTTGTTTGCGTCATTGGGAACGAGATTTGCCTCCTTGAGGATTCGGAGGCAATGCTTGAGGCGTGCTTTTGTACGTTCGTTATTCCTGCGCACGCTTCGGGCATTACGACGAGTGACAGCTAAACTGACTTTTGTCTTCGCTTCTTGTGGCGCATCGAATAGGTGAGAGCCCATTTCGAGGATTTGGTGGGCTGTCATGTCAAGCAGGGCGAAGCCGCAGCTGGCAATGCCCGGGTCAAGGCCAAGTACAAGGTAATGACGGTCGTTCTCCATTGGTACCCCCTCGAAGCGAAATGGTCATCGCGCCCTATTGTACATTCGCGTGAGCGTTCTTGCGTTTCACGTGCCGTTTGCCGTTTGTGACTGAGAGATGGGGAAGGATAACGGGTTGCTTTTGCTCGCTTTACCAGTCCCGTATCGCACAATTATTTCGAGTGCTTTTACCTGCTCTTCATAATCAAACCTCCTTTCAACCCTAACCAAGCTCATGTTCCGCCATCTCTTCACGCATAAAAATGTGGGATTTCATGGCGGAAACGTAAATTGTGGCCTTTCTGCTCACTAATCGTGCAAAGCGGAACTAAAAATAGCGGGTCATATTTGCTATCGAAGGGGAAGGGTTCCCATGGCAATGAAAGAATCGGGATTGTTTGCCTACAACGAATCGGCGGTGATGGCCGGCGAATCGTTTCCTAAGATGGGCTTCTTCCCACTGATCATGTCCACCATCACGCTCATTGTGGGCGGTGGCGTTTTCTCGCTGTGCAGCGATATGGTCGCTGCCGGCGCCGACGGCCAGGCGATCATCAACGCCTGGATCATTTCGGGAGTGGGCGTTTTGTGCCTCGTGCTGACGTTCTTCACGCTCTCGCGCGTGAAACCGCAGCTCAAGGGCGGCATCTATTCCTATGCGGCCAACGGCTTCGGCCAATTCACCGGCTTCGCAAGCGCATGGGGCTACTGGATTTCCGCCACCTTCTGCATCATCAGCTACTGCCCGCTGCTCTTCAGCGCGATCGGCTACTTCGTGCCCGCCTTCGGCGACGGCACCAACCTGCCTTCGCTTGTGGGCGCATCCATCATCGTGTGGTTCTACGTGATCCTCGTTTCGCGCGGTGTCACGCAGGCGGCATTCGTCAACGCGATTGTCGCTCTCGCGAAACTCATTCCCATCTTCACGGCCATCATCGCGATCATCTTCCTGAGCGCGTTCGACCCGGCTACTTTCATCGCCAACCTGCATGTTGCCACCAGCGACCCGGATTCCGGCGCCTTGCTTGCCGACCCCGACAAGGTGGCAGCCGCCCTCACCACCACCATCTGGGTGTTCCTTGGCATCGAGGGCGCGGTGGCCATTTCCGGTCGCGCGAAGAAGACGAGCGACGTGGGCAAGGCGACCATCGTGGCATTCTGCTGCGTGCTCGCCATCTACCTCATGATCAGCCTCCTCGCACTTGGCGTGCTCCCGCTTGACGAGCTCGGCGCGCTTGACAACCCGCCGCTTGCCGGCCTCATGGCTGCCGCCGTGGGCGACTGGGGTGCTATCCTCGTGAACGTCGGCGTCATCATCTCGCTCATCGGTTCGATGCTCGGTTACACGGTGCTTACCTCCGAGGTGCCTTTCGAGTCCGCCGAATCGGGCGTGGGCTTCCCGAAGTTCTTCGCTCGCAGCAACGACAAGAAGGCCCCTATCGGCTCGCTGCTCGTGTCGGGCATCATCGTCCAGGTGTTCCTGTTCGTCATGCTCTTCAGCAACAACACCTACCAGTTCTTCTACGGCATTTCCGTGGGCCTGATCCTGCTGCCGTATTTGCTCTGCGCGCTCTATTTCGTGAAGGTGTCCTTCTGCGAGGCGGGCATTTTCGCAGGCAAGGTGAAGATGCCGGTGTGGTTCTGCCGCATTCTGGCCGTTGTCGCGGTCGTCTACTCGCTCGTGCTCTTCTACGCGACGGGCACCGAGGGCTTCGCGATCACCTGCTTCATCTATGCGCCGGGTGCTCTGGTGTATGTATTCTCGAAGTACCAGCATGGAGAACATGATCTGTTTGCGACGGCGGGGGATAAAATACTGCTCGTCGCGGTGCTTATCGGTCTTGCGGCCTCCATCTACTTCGTGGCTGCCGGC
>CAVFFT010000086.1:0-7492 GCA_963621885.1 bacterium | reverse complement strand
CGCGCGCGTTGGCATAACTTGCCGCTAGAATCTGAGAATTCGAATTCGTCCCCAGGAGTCATTGATGCGCATAACGACCCTATTGAAACCGCAAAGCCTGATCTCGCTCGCGATAGCCTTCCTGCTGTCTCTCTCGCTGCTGCCGGGCTGCTCGACGCCAACGCAGACGGAGCAAGCGCAGCAGACCGGAAGCCAAGTTTCCGCCTCGACACTCGACCTTTCTACCATTCCCGCCTACACGGGTAGCCCTTCGGTCGAGGTTAATGAAAACGAACCGCAGTTCACTGATGGCGAGAAATCCCGCAGCGGTTTCGAGGACTACAGCGAGCTCGATTCGCTGGGGCGCTGTGGTGTTGCGTTTGCCCTGATAGGGGAAGAGACCATGCCGACGGAGGAGCGCGGCAAGATTGGGTCGATCAAGCCTTCGGGTTGGCATACGGTGCGCTACGACGGCCTGGTCGAAGACGACTATCTGTACAACCGCTGCCACCTGATAGGCTTCCAGCTCGCCGGCGAGAACGCCAATCCTAAGAACCTGATTACCGGCACGCGTTACATGAACGTTGAAGGCATGCTTCCTTACGAAGAGGAGGTGGCGGACTACGTGCATCGTACGGACAACCACGTGCTGTATCGCGTGACGCCCATCTTCGAGGGCGAGAACCTGGTTGCCTCCGGCGTGCAGATGGAGGCGTGGTCGGTGGAAGACGACGGCGCGGGCGTGAGCTTCAACGTCTACTGCTACAACGTGCAGCCGGGCATTTCGATTGACTACGCAACAGGGGAGAGCTCTCTTGCGGAAGAGGATACGGCGCAGTCGACCTCCGCGGATGCGGCCGAATCCGCCGGCGAGAACGCGGGCGACGCATCCGATTCCGCCGCGGATGATGTCGAAGCGACCTACGTGCTGAACACCAGCTCGAAGCGGTTCCATGACCCCTCGTGCAGTTCGGTCGAAAGCGTCAAGGAATACAACAAGCAGGAGTTTACCGGAAGCCGCCAGAAACTTATCGACGCCGGGTATCTGCCTTGTGGCGAATGCAATCCGTAGGGGCCGTCCGCGACTTGTGGCGCCGCCCGCAATCCGGTAGACAAGGCAGAATCAGCAGCGCTAGACGCTTCCACGAGGTCGGCTGCAATCCGTAAGGCCTCGCGACTTGCGACATCGTCTGTAATCAGATAATCCAGCTCCATTTCCGGGGAAGTACAATGATTCCCATGAAGTTGCTGAGCGAATATATCGAAGAGCGGGGATTGAAGCGCCACGGGCAGGATTTGCTGTCCGCGCGTGCGCGATCGGCGGAAAGGTCCGCTGAACGCGCCATTGCTCATAACCCCTTGCTGGTGATTTCGGCGATTGTGGCTCTGCTTACCATGGTGTTCGTGCCACCTTCTGCCGCGTATCTCGACTACTTCAATTGGCACACGCTGAGCTGCCTGTTGTGCATTCTCATGGTTATTGCGGCGATCGATTCCTCGGGGCTTCTTGAATTCATTTCCCATTCCATCGTCGAGCATGTATCAAGCCTCAGAACCTTGGTGATTGCGCTTGTCGTGGTCACACTGGGCTGCTCCATGGTGCTTTCCAACGATATGACGCTGGTTACCGTTCTGCCGCTGGCGGTCATGCTGCTTCGCTCTATCAAGAGGGAAGCGGACATCCCGCTTGTGTTCATCCTCATCACCTTGACGGCCAACTTGGGCGGAATGCTCCTGCCTTTCGGCAACCCGCACAACCTGTATCTGTACACCACTTTCGGCGTCGATTTCTCCGATTTCGTGCTTACCATGGCGCCGCCGCTGATACTTTCGATGGTGCTCATATTTGCCAGGTGCCTGTTCGTGGGCAAAACCGATTTCCATTATCGGAAGCCGAGCAACGTCATCCTTTCCAAGCCCCATGTGGCGATTTACACGCTGCTGTTCGCGCTCTGCATAGCCATGACGGTTCAGGCGATCTCTTATCTGATCGGCCTCATCGTCGTGATAATGGTTCTCGCCCTTGTCGACAGAAGCGCGTTTGCCAAAACCGATTACGCGCTGGTCATGACCTTCGTCTGCTTCTTCATTTTCAGCGGCAATATCGCGCAAATCCCCCAGATCTCCGACTTCATCAACAGCCTGCTTGCGCAATGCGGAGCCTTTGTCACCTCCCTCGTGAGCAGCCAGGTCATAAGCAATGTGCCCACCGCCATCCTGCTTTCGCATTTTTCGGATGATTGGGCGGGAATCGCGCTGGGAACCAACGTGGGTGCCGTGGGAACGCCCATCTCATCGTTGGCGACGCTTATCACCCTGCGTCAGTACCAGAATCTGAAGATGGGGAACAATGGGAGATTCATCCTGCGCTTTGAGGGCTACAATTTCGCATTCCTTGTTGTCGTCTCCCTTTTCGAATTCCTCGTTATGGGCGTGCGGTAGAATACTTACCTGCTGGCTAAAATGCGTGACAGCTATATGTGACCGCTATATGAGCCGGCGGGTTTGGACAAAGCGAAAAGCAGCATAAACATCGAAGGGCTTTGTTTTTTGGGCGTGGCAAAACGGAAAACCGGGGGTATCGCAGCAACCATTGCGGCCGGCGCGGGAAGCGCTTTGGCGGCAATGTCTTTGTATTGCCTGCTGGCTTTCGCATTCTGCCTGATGGTTCCCCTAAATTCCTTTGCAGAAGCGTCTTCAAGCGCTGTTTCAAATGTCACCACATCCGCCACGTCAGACGCAACTACTGAAGGGGATTCCCCTGCAGAAGCGTCTTCCGCAAACGACGCCACTCCCGTCGCCCATTCGGAAGTGCGCGGAACCGTCGATGCGTATTACTACTCGATAGACGAAGCGATGGCTGCCGCCGAAGAGGGCAAAACCATCTACCTGGATTGCGACTGGAACCTCACAAGCACGCTGACGATTCCCGATGGCGCCTCGGTCGACATCAACACGAATTGCCACAGCATTACCAATGACGGCAGCTCAGCGGTTTTTCGCCTGAAAACAAGTGCCCATCTCATTCTTGAGGCCCAAGATACAACGACGTTTACCTATAGGGGTTATGCCTCAACCAAGAATTACTCAACCGCCGCTGATCCGAGTGCCGAAGATAAGGATATGAAAGACTTCACCGTGGAATCTGGTGGTCTTATCACAGGCGGCAAGGATACGGGGTTTTCCTTCTATAGCATGGCCGGCGGCATTTATATGGAAGAGGGCAGCAGCCTGGATTTGTTCAACGTTGCTGTTGCCGGGAATTTTGCGTTTTCTCAAAAGCTCAATGAATACGCGGGCGGCATTTACGCGAATAGCAATTGCTGTATCCATCTGACGGACGGGGCTTCCATCGAGCATAACAAAGGTGTGGCGGGAGGCGTTTACGTTGGTGGCTCAAACGTGGAGATTCGTCTCGATAACTCATTCATCAGGGAAAACTATTGCTTTGGAAATGGTGCCGGAATATATTCCGGCGGCAGTGGCACAAGTATCGAGCTCGAGCATGGTTCTTCTATAGAAGGCAACGTTGCCTTAAAGAATGGCGGCGGCATCTACTTCAACCGCACAGCGTTTACCCTTGAATCGCGGGATTCGACGGGGCAAATCAAAGACAACATTGCCGGCGATGCGAGTAAAGGATGGGATGGCGGAGGCGTCTTTGCGAACTTCGATGCCGACCAGAACAACCAAGGCAGCATTACCGGCATCACTTTTTCGGGAAATACTTGTGGCTATACTGGTGGGGCGATTTATCTCAACCAGCACCATGTTGTCATAAGCGGATGCACTATCACGGGCAATAAGGCCACAGCGGGTGGCGGTGGTGTGACTGTCGACGGCAAATACTGCACCATAAAGGATTCCACCATCACGAATAACGTGTGCAACCTTGCCGGCAAAAACCATGAGGGCGGCGGGGTCTACGTCGATCCCTGGTTCGATATTGAACTTTCGGGCGTTGTGATTATCAAGGGAAATACGCGTGGCGAAAACGGATCTAAGGACGACCTGTTTCTTGGGAATACCGACTGGGAGAATTTTCACAGCTATATCACGGGTGGTGTGAGCAAGGGCTCTTCCATTGGTGTCCGTACGGGCTCGGGAGAGGATGTGCAAATCGGGAAGAATATCAACAACGAGACGAAGGACTCGTTCTTCATAGACCTTCCCGGGTATTACGTGAGCTACGGCACTGACGACGGCGGCGACATGTGGCAGCGCCACGCCACGCTTGCGTTTTCCGTTTCCATTGACGGGGAAGAAGCCGGAAGATACAACTACGAATCCTCGGTGACGGTCAATGCGCCGAAAGCAAATTCGTCAAAGCATTTCTGGTATTGGGACGCCGAGAGCGCAACGGGTTTGTATCCGGTGTCGGACTACATCACCGATGCCAATAAGTTCGGCCAGACGCTGACTTTTACGATGCCGCAAAACGACGTCAACCTCGTGACGGTGTATGCCGACAGGGTGAAGAAGGCCGGCTTGTATGTGGAAGCGCCGGTTGCGGGGGAAGACTTCCCATCAACAGGAACTTTCAAACGAATGGACAAAGGCACGGGTGGAACGGGTGATGTGAGCGTTTCGCTGACGTGGTATGAGCTAAGCGAAAGTGGGGAAGAGGTCGCTGTAAGCGGTGTCGCTGAAGCGGGAAAGACGTATTTCGCGCGAACGACCGTGCAGGAATCGTCCAAGGATGGCCTTTTCTTCATGGCGGGACTGGGCAAAGATAACGTCACCGTGTATGTCGGGAGCGATAAGCAGGGCGCCAAGCCTAAATCCGCAAGCGTCAAGGCTTCTACCGGCGCGCTTTCGATAACGACCGGGGAGTTCAAGACGGAATCGGAAGACGGGGGAGACGAGCCTGATCCCGAACCCAGTCCTGATCCTGACCCGGATCCCGAACCCAGTCCTGATCCCGACCCAGACCCGGAGCCCGATCCCGATCCGGATCCCGACCCAGATCCGGATCCCGACCCCGAACCTGATCCGGATCCAGACCCGGATCCTGATCCGCAGCCCGACCCTGAACCGGAGCCGGACCCAGAGCCTGAGCCCGAACCGGATCCTCAGCCGGATCCCGATCCTGACCCCCAGCCTAGCCCTGATCCGGACCCGGAACCGGATCCTGAACCCGAGCCTACGCCTGATGAGCCGGACGATTCCGATAGCGACGATTCTGAGGATGACGATTCCGATAGCGATGCCGAAGAAGCCGATCACTCAACAGCATCGGATTCCGAAGCGAAGCGCGAACAGGGCGTTGCAAATGGCGAAAGCGGCGCCATTCCTTCAACGGGTGATATGCGCGCGATATACGGGGGCGCAGCTTCGATTGGTTTGCTTGTCTCCGCTTTGGTGAGCGCCGTTTGCGCATGGCGCACCCGCCGCAGTCGTATCTAGCCGGCATACGCGCTGCCTGACGCGATGAAGCAAGGGCGGGAGCCGGCGTCGCTTCCGTGCATGATGAACGTCGGGCTGGGGATAGGGGGAAATCATGAGCTCCTATGTTCCTATCTGATATAAATGCGTCCAGACGCAAAAAAATCAGTTAGCGTTCGCCTTGTGTCTGCGGGACAGTTATAATTGAAGACGATGAAAATGCGTCATGACGCAAAAATTTCAGCTAGGAGTGCGGAATGATTATCGAGCGCCCTTCATATATGGAAAGACTCATCCGCAAGATGGGCACAAGCCAAGTTAAGGTAATCACCGGCGTAAGACGCTGCGGCAAGTCGTTCTTGCTCTTCAACCTGTTTAAGACTTACCTTATTGATAATGGTGTGCCGGAGTCCAACATCTTCGAGATGGCGTTTGATCGGTACGGCAATAGGAAATATCGCAATGCCGAGGTTTTCTATCCTTATGTAATCGACGCCGTCGAACATACCGAGGGTCCCTGCTACGTTCTTCTCGATGAGGTTCAGCTTTTAGATGACTTCGCCGAGATTCTCATTGACCTTATAGCGCGCGACGGGGTGGACGTGTATGTGACCTGCAGCAATGCCAAGCTGTTATCAAAAGACGTCGTGACGGAGTTTCGGGGTCGCGGAACCGAAATCACCATGCAGCCTTTGTCCTTCTCTGAGTTTATGGGAGCCTACGGCGGTGATAAACGCGACGCCTATGAGCTCTACTCCGTCTACGGTGGCATGCCGGGCGCTCTTCTCGAAGAAACCCCTGAGGATAAGGCCGACTATCTGCGCTCTCTCTTCGATGAGCTTTACCTTAGCGACATAATCGAGCGCGGTGGCGTTCGTGGCCGATCCAATCTGGAGGAGCTCATCGATGTGTTGTCATCCTCCATCGGTTCGCTCACCAATCCATCCAAGCTTTCTGCCACATTCAAGAGCGAAAAGCACGTCTCGATATCGTCCGAGACCATTGCCCGCTATATCGATTTGCTAGAGGATTCGTTCCTCATCAGCCATGCGAAACGCTATGACGTGAAGGGTCGCCGATACATCGGCTCGCCACTCAAGTATTACTTCACGGACCTCGGTCTTCGGAATGCGCGCATGAACTTCAGGCAGGTCGAGCAGACCCACATCATGGAAAATGTTATCTATAACGAGCTGGCCTGTCGCGGGTTCAGCATAGATGTTGGGGTTGTGCCCATCAATGTGCGAGACGAGTCCGGCGCAAACCGGCATGCGCAGCTTGAGGTCGATTTCGTCTGCAACAAAGGTAGCCGCCGCTACTATATCCAATCGGCTTTCGCGTTGCCGACGCAGGAGAAGCGCGAGCAGGAAAGCCGTTCGCTTCTTAAGGTGGGCGATTCGTTCAAGAAAATCATTGTGACCAAAGAAGGGCCGGCGCCTTATTACAGCGAGGACGGTATCTTGTTCATGAACGTTTTCGACTTCCTGTTGGACCCCAACAGCCTCGACAGGTAGTTTTCGCGCTCAACCAACTGCTTGGTATCGCTTCGAATGCCCTCCGCCAATCATTTTCGTTCAGGATAGTCGCTATAAGCTATTTATCAATTTACGTCCTTGGACGCATTTCGAAGAATAGGCTCGCTTGGTCGAGCTTCGTTCCGCGGCTACTCCTTTGCGGGCAGCAGGTTGCTGAAGTATTCCGTCCGGCCGGCGAGGACGTCATCGTAGAAGCCCTGTTTCCAATCGATGTAGTCGATGCTAGCCTGAATCTCGGCCACCGTGCACCGCGAGCGCATGGAAGAGAACCTCGACGTGTTCGACTTCGAGCTTTCGGGCGACGAGATGGCGCAGATCGCCGCGCTCGACACGCGCACGAGCAGCTTCTTCAGCCATAGCGACCCTGCGATGGTGCAGTGGTTCGCCCAGATGGTCGAGACGCGCAAGACAAATCACGATAGCTCCAAGGAGAAGAAGAACTGGTAGGGGAGTTGGGCAAATCAGGACCGACAATTGGAATGATATCGACGTCGCGCGGGTTGGCCGGGTTTCTCAACCATGCGCGCGACTCCTAGCATGCTAGCGCGTGAGCTTGACATTGGTGGTGCCGGCGAGCGCCTTCTCGCCGGGAC
>CAVFFT010000085.1:0-7528 GCA_963621885.1 bacterium | reverse complement strand
AAAATATTTTCGCTCATAAAGAATAGTGCCGAGTGATTCAAAAGGCCACGTGAACCAGCCTGTTTCTACGCGTGGCCTTCTCTTTTGTCGAGCGATATCCACGTGCATGAGCCTATTGGCGTTGGTAAGCCGTGGGTCGCGGCATGGTAAACACGTTCAACGCAGCATTGAGATTCTTGAAAATGCGAAGCAAGGAAACGGGCATGAAAACGCAGCAGAAACACAGGATAACTGCCCTCAAGCGCGGATTCACCGCATTCTTCCTCGCCTTCGTGCTGGCTGTCGGCATGATCCCCAGTGGGGTGTTTGCCTATGCGAGCGACGAAGAGCCGAGCGAGAACGCGGCGAGTCAGGTGGCTCAGGACAACGAAGAAAACGGTGCGTCTGATGAGGGCGCGAATACGCTTGCGCCTTCCGACGCAAGCGACGGCGCTGATGCGTCGGCGAGTTCGGACGACGGCGCTGACGGAGATTCCTCCGACAGCTCGGATTCGTCGGACTCCCTTTTGCTCGCCGATGCGAATAGCGCGAACAGCGTGAGCATTCCGCTGGACCCCAAGGATTCCTCCAAGGGTTACTTGGTATTCGAAGCCGACGAGGTTTCGGGCGTAGCGGGAGAAAAGCTCACCATTCACGTTGCCGGCAGCAACAGCAGCGCGAAAAATGATTCGAAACAGTTCGCGATGTCGGCCGGCGCGGTAAGCATCAATCCTTCTGGCCAGATGAGCTTTGATGGCGCTGTTGAGAAACAGGGAATCAAGAAGGGCTCTTCGGGTTCCTGGGATTTCACCGCAAGCATCCCGGAATCCGCCATGAGCGGAACGTATACGGTTCCGGTCACCATCACCTATGATGGCAAAACGGACTACGTCTTGAACGTTCCGGTGACTATCACCGCGGCTCAAAGCGATGTTGTCTTGAATTCCGCATCCGATAGCGGAAGTCAGCTTTCGGGCTACGCGGGAACCTACGACCAAGAGTACCTGGAGCTCTCTTTCGGCTTGATGAACTACAACCAGGATGCGTCCGACTACTCGTGGAGCCTCACGCTGAAGGCATCGGATTCCGCGACGGGCGAGTTGAGCGACGTGACGGCATCGGTGAGCCCGGTATGGGATCCGGTTCTGCCCGGCTCTGCTTCGGAGGGCTCGGAAGGCTCCGGATCTGCGGAAGGCAATTACATCGGCACCTCCACGGTGAAAATAGACGTGAGCGGGCTTGACCCCAATCAGGAGAACGTGGTTTACGAGGCGACCCTTACCGTCACCGATACCCTTACGGGCAAAGTGACCTCAAAGACGGTCTCCGTGCATCGCGCTTGCAATGACTTGAGCAACCACGTTTTCAAAATCATTAATGTGGGCACGAAGAATTCGTACGCGCAAACGGTCAGTACCTACAAGACGTTTACCGGAACCGATTGGTTCGACGACCTCTACTACGTCAACGTGAAGAAGGATTCGCGCGTTCCATTCTCCGACGCCCAGGGTTTCAAGGACTACCTCGCCTCTTTGCCGGAAGACCAGGTGGACACCGAGTTCAACAAGTACATCTACGACTTGTACAACACGAATACCTCGGTGGATGGAACCGATTACGGCGATGAGAGCAGCAGCAAGAAATGGCCTAAAGACGAAGGCACGCCATTTCATGCGGTCGCGAGCAACGGCGTGAATAACCTCACGTATTCTCTGAGCGAGGGTGGCGTGAAATACGACGAGGACTATTTCCAGAACCTTAGCAAGACGGCGACGGTTGAAGGCCGTTCGGGATCCATTGAGCTGTCCGCTGATGCGGAGCCCCAGGTCGTTGAGCCTCGCGTATACCTGATAAGGATGCAGGAAAGCTGGCAGATGTTCGATACGAAGCACGCCACCGCTGGTGTTGAGGCTGCCGCCATGTATCCCAACGGCGTTGATTCAATGGCAAATTTCTACGATGTGAAGCAGGCCCTGCTTCGCTTCAACGAATACCTGAGGGAAAAATCGGGCGGTAGTGCGGCTCTTGCGCTCCTTACCTTTGGCCATCCGAAGGAATTCACCATGTTTACCGGCAGTGGCTTCTTCTGTAACGACTCGGACACCATCGAGGCGGCCATTCGCGGTTGGGACACCTTCGGAGATTGCGAGCATTCCCATTACACCGACACGCTCTTGGATGCGGCGCTGAAAAACATCTCAAGCGAATTTGCCAACTGGAAAGACAGCGATAACAACCTCATTGGCGACAAGGTGAAGAAGACCGCGATCTTCATTGGCGGTTCTTGCGAAGCCACAAAAAGCGATAACGGTTATGCGGTCACCCTCGACAAAGACCTGCTGACGACGAGCGTGGATAACGCCTATGCGATTCGAACCGTCGACGGAACCCCTTCTACGAAGAACGCCGATGGGGAAGCGCTCTATTCTTGGCTCGACTATGGCACCAATCGCGACATCTGGAACAAGGAGGGCAACGGCTATTACGTCTCGACGACCGAGGACGAGATCTACAACGCTCTCGTTGAGATTTTCGAGAAGGACAGCGTCGCCGACACGACCACGTATGGCAACGTGAATGCCCAGATCACCGATACCGTTCAGAAGGAATTCAAGGTGACGGGCGCTACGGCGACCTGGGTATCCGAGGCCGATGGAAACGTTACCGAAATTCCGCAGGACAGCATCAAGATCGTCGAGAAAGAAGACGGTTCTACTGAAGTGACCTGCGACTATGGCGAATGCACGGGTACTGGCACGGTGAATCTCAAGATCGCCATCGAGGCGCGGGACGATTACATCGGAGGCAACAACGTCCTCACCAATGTGGATGTCCCCACGCTTTCCTTCAGCCATACGAACAAGACGACGGGTAAAAAGACCGAAGCGAGCAAAGACTTCACGGAAAAGCCGACGGTGAACGTCTCGCTTCTCGACCTGGCTGTCACGGGTGGCAGCGGCCTCCATAAAGTCGGGAATCCCTTCAATCTCGCCGATTTTGGCGAGGCCGATTTGACGGACCTGCTTACGGGCTATCCGCAAACCAACGGCACGCTCAAGCTTGAATGGGTTGAGGTTGACGAGCAGGGAAACCCCTTGCCCGACCAGACGATATCCTTTACGGCGAATGAGTATCGCGTCGATAACGGAATGCTCGACGGGACTATCGAGCTTCCGGAGTGCGAGGTCAACTCCGATACCCCACTCACGCGGAATTTCCAATTGAAAGTCACCTATACGCCTGATCCGGCGACAAACGGATTGCCTGATGTGGGCACCAAGGTGGTAACCGCTCCGGTCGATCTGACCTGGACTGACGAAGCGATGGTGGCTCTGCAGATTCACAAGATCGACGCCAGCACCAAAGCGAGCTTGGAGAACGTCTCCTTCGGTCTTTACGACGATAGCGACTGCACGCAGCTTGCCGGGGTCTTCTCCGATGAAGCCTGCTCTGACGTGATAAGCGGCAAGGGCGTCACGACCGATGCGGAGGGTCTCGCGGGCTTCTACGGGCTCGAGATTGGCAAGACCTACTACCTGAAAGAGACGCAAGCGCGTGCGGGCTATGCCCTGACCGATCAGGTTTGGACTATCAAGGCCGAGAGCGAATCGCGGGTCACTGTCAACGGCATAGAAGCTTCGGGCAGCACGATCACACCTGCTTCTGGCGGTGACGGATACTGGCTCGCCACTATGACGGTTGATAACCAGAAGAATCCCGATCTCCCTCTTGCCGGAATGCTCGGAATTGGCTTTTTCGTCGTGCTAGGTGGGGCGTTTGCCGCTGCCGGTCTGGCGTTGGGCATGAAGAATCGTCGGATGAAGGGAGCGGGGCAGTAGGGGCTTCGGCAGAGGGACTGCCGTTCAAATAACCCCTCAGATAATTTGCAAGGACTCTTTCCGGGAGGGAAGAGAGTAATTGAAAGGAAGCATAAATGAAGAATTCAAACGCAGCAAAAAGGTTTGCAAAGCCGATTTCCATGGCGACCGCTTTGGCACTTGCCATGTCGATGTCGCCGGTCGCGGCTATTGCCGCTCCCGCTGGCACCACGGACGTGGACGCTAGCAAGGTGACTATTACCGGCCTTCAGGCGGGCGATACGGTAAGCGCATTTCAGATTGCGGACGCCTACATCAACGCCAACAACACCCTGGGCTACGATTTCGTTGCTGGCCTGCCGGCTGAATACGACTCCTATGAGGACCTCGTCAAGGTGAAGAGTGATGGCAACACCTATGTTGAAGGTTCTGCCATGCAGAAGGCTGCGGCAGCCATTGCGAACATCATTGTTGACAGTACGGACGATGGCCATGCCACCGCGACTGGCACCAGCGCCGAGCTTACGCTCGACAGCGGCTACTACCTGGTTCGCGTGACCTCCACGAGCGGCAACACCAAGGTCTATCAGAATATGATCGTCGACGTGAGCCCCGAGACCAATGCCAGTGGTGCGTACGTTTCTCACGAAGATCAGAACCTTGCGGTGAAGTCGACGGATGTCACGGTGACCAAGACGGTGGGCGAGGGCGATGCGGAAAGCACCGATGCCTATCAGGTGGGCGATTCTGTCCCCTTCAAGATTCAGGCTGCCGTCCCGAATTATCCTGCTGACTCCAAGAACGCGACCTTCATCATCAGCGACAAGCCGACCGCCGGCCTTTCGATTGAGACCGGCACCATTGCGGTTGCAGGCGCCACTCAGGGCACCGATTACACCATCACCTCGAGCAGCACCGGCTACACGATCACCTTCAACAAGGCTTTCATTCTCGCTAATCCTGGCAAGTCCATTAAGGTGACTTACAACGCCACACTGACCAAGGACGCCTTCTCTCTTGCCAGCGGGGATGTCACGGGCAACACGGCTTCGGTGACCTTTAACCCCAACCCCTATTCTGAGTCGACGGCAAAGCCCGAAGACAAGACCACGGTGCAGACCTATGGCTACGTCTTCAACAAGACCGGCAAGAACAATGCCGCCCTGGAGGGAGCCGTCTTTACCCTGTGCGATGCCAATGGCAACCCGGTTAAGGACGAGAACGGCAACGAAATCACCTCGACTTCTACCAAGGGAAGCGACGGCAAGGCGTATGTGTATTTCAGTGGCCTGAAGGCGGGCAGCTACAAAGCCAAGGAGACGACCGTTCCTGCTGGATATGCTGCTGTGAGCGATGTCGAGTTTAGCGTGTCCGCAACCGACGCCAAGAACGACAACCCTGCAACCAGCGCGAAGGAGAACAACTTCAAGGTCAACACCGCAAGCATTCAGGACCCCGAAAATTCTCTGCTTCCCACGACGGGCGGTGAGGGTACTCTCGTGGTGACCATTGCCGGTGTTGCCTTCATTGGCGCTGCGGCCTACCTGATCGTTCGTTCTCGCAGGAAGGGCGAAGAGCGCTAGCGTTAATTCGCTCGCCTCAATCGGGCTTACAAACCGAGAATTTGAATAAGGAAGGTGGGGCCCTCGGGCCTTGCCTTCCTTGAAGTATGGGAATAGATGAGCAAATCATTAAGAACAGCACTGATCGGACTCTTTTTCGCGATAGGCGTATGCCTGCTCGCATACCCCTGGGTGAGCAATTGGCTCGAGGAACAGAATCGTGCCGCAGTTATGAACGGCTACGAAGAGGTGATCGCGGCTGCTCCCCAGCAGGATCTCGATGCCGAAATGGAGGCGGCGCAGGCGTATGAGGAGCACTTGCGCAATGGGCTGACCCGAGTGGTTGACCCGTTTGATCCGAATGCGGTTCAGGCAAGCGACGAAGAGTACGAAGCGTGTCTCAATCTGGCGGGTGATGGCGTGATGGGCGAGATATCCATTCCTGTCATCAACGCCACTCTTCCCATATATCACGGCACGTCTGACGAATGCTTGCAAAAGGGCGTTGGGCATCTGCAAGGGACGTCGCTGCCAATTGGCGGGGAGTCCACGCATTGCGTGCTTGCGGGCCATACCGGCTTGCCCACCACGCGCATTTTCGACTCGCTTGACCAGGTCAAAGAGGGTGACATATTCACCATTACGGTTCTTGGCGAAACGCTTGCCTACAAGGTGTGCGATATCCAAGTGGTATTGCCCGATGAGTCGGATTCCCTGTCGGTTCAGGAAGGCAGGGACCTGGTTACTCTTGTCACCTGCACGCCTTATGGCAAGAACACGCACCGGCTCTTGGTGACAGGCGAGCGCTGCGAGCTTCCCGATGATAATGATTCCTCAGCCGTTCGTGACAACGGCTGGCAGCCTTCGATGCAGGACATATCGCTGATCGCGGCTCTTGTGACCCTTGTGGTGGGTGCCGTTTTTGGCGGCGTTTCTCTTGTGCGCCGCCGGAAAAGAAAAGTCACGTTCGCGAAACACCGGAAGCGTTGGCAATGATGAAGGGGAGAGCTCATCGTTCCAAAGGTTCCATTGGGGGCACTCTCGCCATTCTGTTCTTGCTTGTGGGTGCGGCGCTGCTGTTCTTTCCTCTTGTGCAGGGGGCGATCAGTCAGGCATCGATGAATGAAGAGATCTCGCGCGTGCAGAATCTTTCCGCCTCTGGCTCTGATGACGCGGAATCCGCGGAAACGGATGGCGGTTTTTATGGGGCAGCGGCGGAAGGCGACGGTTCTCAAGAGGCCACGGCCGCAGCGAGCGATGGTGGCAAATCGCAAGGCGCCGCGAGCGATGGCAGTGACGGCTCGCAAGGCGTGTCGGCGGAAGTGACCGGCGCTTCCCGCGAGAGCTTGAACGAGGCCAAGGAGTGGCTTGCGCAATACAACCAGAAGGTTGCAGCGGGGGAAATCTCCATATCAGCGGACCCGTTCTCTTTCGAAGAGGCTTTGGACGCCTTTTCAACCCAGGGTCTGGAAGACGGACTGATTGGCTATATCGAGATTCCCAAAATGGGCTCTTCCCTTCCGCTGTATCTTGGCGCTTCCACCGAGCATATGGCGAAAGGGGCAACCGTCGTGTCGGGCTCCTCGGCGCCTCTTGGGGAAGAGTCGAGCAACTGCGTGATCGCCGCCCATCGTGGCTATAGCTCCGCCGCGATGTTTCGCGATATCGAAGAACTTTCCGCTGGTGACAAGGTGTATGTCTGCACCCTGTGGGATAAGCTTACCTACACGGTTGTTGGCACGAAGGTCATTGATCCCTCCGACACCGCGGCAGTGAGCGTTCAGCAGGGGCGCGACATGGTCTCGCTGTTGACCTGCCACCCTTACGGCTATAACTATTCCCGCTATGTCGTCGAGTGTGAGCGAAGCGAAGGCGACTCGTCTGTGGCTTCCGATGTTTCCACGACCTTCAACGACGACGGATCGTGGTCGATTACGAGTATCCCCCTGCCAAAGATAGAGGATTTTCTCAGGCTGATAGGCGGAATCGCTCTCTTGGCCTGCGCTTTGATTCTTGTTGCCAGAAAACTGAGTGGCGGAAGAAGGCGAATCCGCAAAGCGAAGCATCGATGAGCTGAGTAGGCCTCCGTAACGAAACGCCCGCATTTCCTGGAAGTGTTCGCGCCTGTGGTACAGTCAGAAGGTACGTCAAAAGGTACGCGCGTGCGCT
>CAVFFT010000084.1:0-9078 GCA_963621885.1 bacterium | reverse complement strand
TGTGGTTGCGTGTGGTGTACTCGCGTGTGACGGGCGGCTTCCGCTGGTGGCCGGCATGCTCGCACGTGAAGTAGAGAATGGAAAGTCGGCCTTCGAACGCAGCTAACTACTGTCTTAGTCGCGAATAAATTACAGTTCTTTCTCTTTCTCCAAATCGGTCGTCGTTTCCGAGAGCTCCTCTTCATATGGAGTTTCAAACAACATGGGAACGGTTGATTTGAAAGCTTTGCCAACCGCTATTCCTGTGCGGAATTTAAGCGTGGGCAAGACTATTAGGTGAGATGAGTCTATGTAGCTAGACAAGAAGTCCGTGCTCGTTTTGTCGAACTCTTGAAATACAACGATTGAATTACACTGCGTCAAAATGGTTTTTGAAACGTTTGCAGTTCTATAACCATACAAGCCATCCATTTGAAACCGGTTGATAAACATTGCGCGTTCGTGAAAGCAGTGGATATTCGTGATAAAACTGCACGAAGCTATTGGCTTGACTACATGCAACCTATAAAATCAAAAATCGTGTAATTTCGTGTTATTTTTGATTATTTTCAGGGAGCGGTTCATAACATGCAGGAAAAACTAGCGCGCATGGATGATGTCGCTGCCTATTTCAACGTCACTTCTGAGACAATCCGCAACTGGATCAAGACCCGCGATTTCCCTGCGATCAAGATTGGCCGACAGTGGAGATTTGACTGGGATGCGGTCAAGAACTGGCAAAACGGTTCAGCTGCTCGTGCGCGGGTTAAGTCATCTTACAAAGATTATATATCCGCCGCATCCGCCCTTAATGGCAACCGTGAGTTCAGGGCAGAAATCAATCATGGTGGCATTCGGCTAATCAACGGCGATTGCCTGGTCTCAATGGAGGGCATTGCCGACGGCAGCGTTGATTTGCTTCTCACCGACCCACCTTACAATCTCGGTCTTTTCATGCAAGAGCGTGCAACGAACCTTAAGCGCATGCGCGAGAATTACTTTGGGGCTGCTGGCTGGGACAACCTAAGCGCTGACGACTGGGCTGAGTCGATGGACGACTTTTTTGGCGAAGCCGCCCGCGTCGTTCGCAAGGGCGGAGCGCTCATTGTCTTCATGGCTGTGATTAAGCTGGAAACACTTATCTGCTTGGCACAAAAGCATGGTTTCTATTACAAGACAACCGGGGCTTGGCACAAGTTGAACCCCATGCCACGCAACATGAACCTTCATTTCATCAATTCGACTGAGTCGTGGGTCTATTTCGTCAATGACGCCAAAACAGGCACGTTCAACAACGACGGCAAAGCTCTGCATGACTTCTTCGAGTCTTCGGTCACCCCTAAGAGCGAAAAGACTTTCGGGAAGCACCCAACTCAAAAGCCTGTCGAGCTGATGGACTACTTCGTCCAGACGCTTACCAATCCCGGCGATGTTGTCCTTGATCCATTTATGGGAAGCGGCAGCTCCGGCGTATCCGCGAAGGGGCTTGGACGAAAGTTCATCGGCATAGAGCTCGATGAGAACTACTTTGACATTGCTATGCAGCGCATGGGGGTTAACTACTAAATGAAACCGACTGTAATCGATTTGTTCGCAGGTGTAGGAGGACTTTCTCTCGGCTTCGAGATGGCTGGGTTCGAAGTGGTCCTGGCAAATGAGTTTGACCCCTCAATCGCCGAAGCGTACAAAAAGAATCGTCCTGGCACCAAAATGATAGTCGAGGATATCACGAAGCTCCCTGTGGACGAGACCTTCGGACCTTACGAGGGCAATGTCACCGCCGTCATCGGTGGACCGCCCTGTCAGGGATTTTCGCAGAAAGGCAGCCGCAAAAGCATCAACGACCCGCGCAACTTTCTTTTCCGCTACTACTTCGAGGTCGTGAAGCGAGTAAAGCCAAAGTACTTCGTAATTGAGAATGTTCCGAACCTTCTTACAACTGAAGGAGGCTATTTCAAGGACGAGATAGTTGAGCTGTTCAGCGGTATCGGCTATGCCGTTAGCTGCGGCGTCTTGTGCGCTGCGGATTTCGGTGTGCCGCAGGATAGACACCGTACGTGCATCTTGGGGAAACTCGGAGCGGCTGAGCCCATTTCCCTCCCAAAGCCCAATGGAGTGCACACTACCGTGTGGGATGCCATAAGCGACTTGAGCTATCTCGAATCGGGCGAAGGATTCGAAGAGCAGGGATATAGGAATCCGCCCCAGAGTAACTATCAGCGGATGCTTCGCGCCGGTTCCGATGAGCTGTGCAATCACATTGCGACACGACACAGCAAGGTCACGCTTGAGAGACTGGAAATGATTGCGCCCGAGTGCGGTAAAGAGATGCTGCCCGAAGAACATCACACGAAGTCTATCTACAGCGGTACCTGGTGTCGAATGAAGAAGGACGGTATCGCTAAGACGATAACAACACGATACGATACGCCCTCTTCTGGAGAGTTTACCCATCCGTACCTCAATCGGGCCATTACTACGAGGGAAGCAGCGAGAATCCAATCCTTCCCCGATACCTTCCATTTCTACGGAAGTAAGTCTTCGCAGATGAAGCAGGTTGGCAATGCCGTTCCGCCGCTTCTTGGCAAGGCAATAGCAGAACGTATATTGGATGACATGAAGAACGAATAGATAGGTCTGAACGATGGCTGCACCATTACCCTTTGCCGAGCCGCCCGCGCTCGACGCCAGGCTCGTAACCAAAACTTCCCTGCCGAAACCCAGGGCAGCTATTGCCCTCCTGCTCTTACTCTGGTTCCAGAACGGGAAACCTAGCTCCATTGTTTACGGGCGGCAAAACGGCTCATCTTCGGATGGCGGCATCATCGACGATGGCGTAATCAATGCAGTTCAAAACTATGCGTCCAGCCACAATCAATCCTTGGGCACGGATGAGATTGTGGCCTTTCTTGAAGACAATCCGCTTCTTGTGAGTCAGATGGAGTCGCTCAATTCAGCGTTTGAACTCGTTTGGCGACTTGGAACGTTTAGCTTTACCGACCAGGCATTGGGCCGCACCGCGGAACGAACAGGCGGCAACAGGTACCAGAAACAAGTTCGTTATAGCGCGAACCTTGATTTGGTTAATATACTCTCAGAGCCTGATCCAGACTCTTTCGCGAACCTGCTGCTCAGCTGGATTGGTGCGGCAGTAACTTGTGATAAGAATCTTGAATCCCAGCTGATTCGAATGCTTGCGGTTTTCGCGAGCAGAGCTCTCTATAAAACAAGCAAGGGTGAAGAAGGCACGGTATTCACGATTGCGGGCGTTTATGACGCGCTACTTCACGGTAATGAGACCGTTGATATCGTTGATTCTGGAGAAGAAGCCCAAGGGACGACGCGGATTCTTAAACCTGCCATCAGTTCTGGACTGTTCCCGGACTTGACCATAAAGGGTAATGCGGCGAAATTTGTTGAGGGTAAGGACGGGGCCACACTCGCGTCCTATGCTGAACGCATGCACGTTAGTGATGAGGTCTCAGCCGTCAAATTGAATAATGCGAAAAGGAGCACCGTGAAGAACAAATTGACCTCTCCTCTCGTGGACGAGCCGCGCAACCTAATATTCTTCGGCGCGCCTGGCACTGGAAAGTCCTATCAGCTGAACCAATTGGCCAAGAAGTCTTTCGTCAAGGAGAACGTCTCACGCGTCACCTTCTATCCCGACTATACGTATTCCCAGTTTGTCGGGTGCTATAAACCCTGCACAAACGAGGAAGGCGATATAACGTATGGCTACGTTGCCGGGCCTTTTCTCGACACATATCTAAATGCATGCACGCATCCTTACGACCAGTATCTCCTCATCATCGAGGAGATTAACCGCGCCAACCCCGCGGCGGTCTTCGGCGATGTTTTCCAGCTCCTGGATCGAAACGCGGGCGGATGGAGCGAATACAGCGTGGCCGTGCCGGTCGATATGAAGAAGCATATCGCGAAGCGCCTTATCTCCTTAAACGAGGAAGAGCGCGGTGCCATCGAGACTTACTACGACCCCGATATGGGTTTCGATGAATTCAGCTGCTCCGCAAAGAACGATTTGGCGCTGCCGCCCAACATGTTCATCTGGGCAACTATGAACAGTGCTGACCAGGGCGTGTATCCCATGGATACGGCCTTTAAGCGTCGTTGGGATTTTCGCTACATCGGGATTAATGACGGTGAGAACGCTAAGATGCCAATTGAAGACAAAGAGGGGCGCCTGAGCGATGTTGTCGTCAGCTGGGGTGTGGAAAACAAATTCAAGGCAAACTGGAACGCCCTGCGTAAGGCCATCAATGACTTCCTTTCCAATGACGTCAAGCTCAACGAAGACAAGCTTCTCGGCCCCTTCTTCGTGGGCCCCTCTTCTCTTACCGCCGCGCGTTTCGGAACCGCGTTCAAGGACAAGGTGTTGCTTTACCTTTTCGAGGATGCTTGCAAGACAAAACACTCGAAGGTGTTTGCTGACGATTTGAACTCCTATTCTGCGGTTTGCGAAGCGTTCGATGAACGCGGAATCGATATCTTCGTCGATGGGTTCAAGGCGTATTACAAAGAAGGAACTATTGCATCCAGCGAAGACAACGTCTCTTCCGAGGAGTAGCAGACAATGCATCAAGCCTACGTTCGTGAGCTGAAGCCATATTCTATCGCTGGGCTTGCCGGCGAGTTCGGCATGGACGATTGGCGAACGCTGCGTGTAGTCGGGGAGCTAATGGCTCGCGGGATCGTGCGATATCGCACTGACAAGCCAGCCGACGGTGTGGAAACCTCCGACGAGGAGGGCGCAAAGGAAGACGAGCGCTACCTGTTCAACTTCGTTGGCATTGCCATGGTCGGTGATTTAGTTGTCATCGCGTATCCGAAGTACTTTCGGACGGGGGTGCCGTCGCGCGACGAGCTGCGACAGATTATGCGCATTCTCAAGCGCGATTCCGGCAGGGCAAGCATGCCAATTTGGGTTAACGAGGGAGAGCGAACCGACGACAAGCTGCCAGTGATGCTGGCACTGCTGGAACTCTACGCCGAATACGGTGTGTATTCGAACTTCGTCGAGGGGCGCGAGCTGAATGGCGCGGGCACTATCGACTGGAACAGGACAATCGGCAATCATCTTCCTGTCCTTGCTAATGGGTACCCGGTCTACGTTGAATACGAATCGCGCAAGACGCTGCGCGACGAGTCTGACTTCATCACGCGGCTACACCGGGCGGTGCTGACCGAGTGCTCCAAGCTACTTTTCGATGCCCATGTCGCCGACTTGCTTTCACTTGATGAGGTTGAGCTTTCCGATGAAGAGGTCGATGAGTTCGGCGATGCCGAGACGTTGAAATGGCGCTTGGAGCGCGAGCGCAGGACGCAGTTCGTCGATTGGAAGATCGCCGTACTCGACCTGCTATGGCGCTATCTGCTGAACCGCGAGAGCGCAGTTGAGCGCAGCGAGATTCATGCCCTAGGCACAACGAGCTTCTTCCACCTTTGGGAGGAAGCCTGCAGAACGGCGTTCGGCGATGCTTTGAACACGAAGCTCGATAAGCTTGACTTCCCGCTGAAGGGTGAATGGGTTGAGCGCAAGCATGATACCTTGCTGAGCATTATTGAGTTCCCTAAGTGGGAACGCCGTCAGGGCGACGATTATATTGAGTGCGACCCTGTGGCTACGCTGATACCCGACACCGTGACGTTTGCGGTCGATAACGATGGCCGCCGCGCGTTCTGCATTTACGATGCCAAGTACTACGTCCCCAGCGTGGGAAGCAAAATAGAAAGGCAGCCGGGCCTTGAGTCAGTTACGAAGCAGTTTCTCTATCAGTCGGCATACAAGGACTTCGTGCTTGATCACGGCTTCGATTATGTAGTCAATGCCTTCCTGGTGCCGACCGCAAACGATGAACTGCGAGAGCTGGCGCGAGTCTCGTTTGCGAAGGTTATGGGCGAAGTCGAGCCGCCGTTCAGCAATTACATTCACATGTGGGCGTTACCGGCCGGCGAGGTGTTTGATGCATACTTGAGCGGCAAGAGGATTGATACCGGAACTATGAAGGCGATTTGGGAGAATGGAGACTGAAGAGGTGAACCGTATGCCTGTTTTGTACACCTTCGGCCACAGCGCCGTTGACGATTCTTCCGTAATCACGGTTACGTCCACATCTGCGAACTCCGGCGATGCCAACCCGGTCGATCTTCGGACTCCAAGTGAACACACTCGCCTAAGGTTCCTTCCCAAAATCGTGAAGAATGATAAGCAGCCTGAAAACAGCGTGGAAGGCTCTTTCGTCTACGAGCGCAAAGGCAAAAATGACCCCGACTTTCCAGGTGAATGCGGGGAGACCTTCCTTTCAAAACGTACGGTCAAGGTCGGCGATGCGCTGAAGCTCACTTTAGATACCAGCGAGACCAGAGCGCTCTATGAAGCGCTGGCAAAGCTATATCAAGCCGCCGGCGATATGGGGCAAATGCCTTCCGGCACGGCGCAGTATGTTGCAGTTGATAATGCAGCGCGCACCTTGCTCGGATTGCTCCGAAACAACCCTTCAGCAACCCATATGATTGCCGACCAGGACGCCTTTGCCCTTGTCCAAGAACTGCTGAAACTTCTCAGTAGCGGTATTGAACGAGATGAACTGCACAAGGTGCTTGAGGATTTGGAAGATGTCAACCTGCAGTCCCTCTCTGTTTCCATGAACGCTGAGCGCCTGAAAAGAATCCGAGATGAGTTCGAGGCGAATCTCGATAACAACACGGAAGGCTACTGGCAGAAGTTCTTTGAGACTAATGCCTGGATAATATCTCAGGTCTTTTCACTCCCGTGTACTTTGTACGAATCGCAGGCATATGCGGGCGGAAAGTCGCTTGGCAATAGGGGCGGTAATCTACCCGACTTCCTTTTTCAAAACGAGCTTACCAAGAACCTGGCCATCGTTGAGATCAAGAGGCCGGATACGATGCTGCTTGGTAAGGCGTATCGCGCGGGAAGCTACAGTGTCAGCGAAGAGCTCAGTGGTGCAGTGAATCAAGTGCTTAGCTATCGCCAGTCTCTGCTCAATGAGTTCAATAGCCTCCGAATCAATAGCGATAAAAGTTTTGAGGCCTTCTCGCCGCACTGTGTTGTCGTTATTGGCAACACCAAACAACTTGATGAGCGCACGAAAATCAGCTCGTTCGAGAACTTCCGTAGCGCCCTTAGTGGAATTACGATCCTGACATACGATGAGTTGCTCATGAAGCTCAACGACCTCATAGACCTCCTCACCTTTGAAGAGGATGCCCAACCCGTCGGTCAACCTTGGGCCTGCAACGACAACATACCCTTTTAATCCAGGCAAAACGTTCCTTTGTGACACGCCCGTACCCTGAACCGGAAGGTTTTGGGTGCGGGCGTTTTTGTTGCCTGCTTGGATTGATTGGTGCGATATTTGATATGTATTTGCGGGATGGAAGGTCATCTCAGGGTTTGAGGTACGGGGATGCGGACGTTTCTTTGGACCGGCTATGCAGCCAGCCCAATTCGTCTGCGGTACTGCATGGGGCTCAGCCAGCCCAGCTTCTGATTCGCTGCCGGGAATTTACCGACCGCCTGCGGCTCGGAAAATGAAGACGCTCACCTCAACAATGCAGCCGATGGTTTTAGATCTCGACGGATTTAGGCAGATCGCATATCCTTAGCATCAGTTGATCGGAGGGTGCACGTGGTCGAAGAAGTCGTTGAGTGCGGGGTTAACTTTCTCTCGTTTGGGCGCGCCCTCGGTCTCGTCCCGCCTGAGTTCCACGCCGCCTATGAGTGGTTCTCTCGCAGGGAGGGCTCGATAATCGCACATCTGCCCATGGGCAAGCATGCGCCAAGCCTCCCTGGCGGCATCAAGCTCGCCTCGCAGCGCGGCATGCACTCCCCGTCTTATGCCTCGTTGGACTCGAGGGGCGCGGGCAAGAGGCAATACGTACTCACTGCTGTGTCCTCGGGCTCGTTTGGCGGCGCCCAGCTTGGCGTGAACGTCGACTACAGTGACGCCGACTTCGTCACCCACGAGGACGGCACCTGGACTATCGACTACGCCGCCCAGGCCACGGTCCCGGGCAAGCGCCGGACAGATCGGTCCAACTCCCAGATGATGAACAATCTCGCCGACGGCGTCCCTGTCGCCTTGTTGGTCAAGGAGCACGCAGGCTATCGCGTGCATGGCCTTGCCTACGTCGAGCGCTACGACCCCATTACCGACATGTTTACCCTTCACGGGCCGGTCTCCGCCGAGGCAGGCGGCGTTAACTTCTGCTCCGAGATCGCCTACGATGACCTCACCGAGGCTGAGAGGGGCATCCTCAAACGCTGCGACGCGCTTGACGGCGAGGCCTACGCCGCTGCCCAGGTCATGCGGCGCAGGCACCAAGGCGTGTTTCGGGCGGCTTTGCTCGAGGCATATGACGGCAGTTGCGCCGTTACGGGCACCGAAACGCCAAGTGTGCTCCAGGCTGCGCACATCGACCCATTTGCGTCCAGCAGGTCCCATGCCGTTTCCAACGGGCTCCTTCTCCGGGCGGACATCCACCTGCTCTACGACGCTCACCTCCTGACCGTCATGCCAAACACGGGCACGCTCGTCGTCAGTGACTTCGTGAGGGACGAGGAGTACAGGTCCCTTTCCGGCAGGCGGATCCACCTCCCCTCGGCGGCGTCCTACCGTCCCGACGACGACCTGCTCGGCATCCACGTGCGCAGCTACAACAGCAAACAGCGCAAGCTCGGCTTGACCTGCGCGTAGAATTGACCAAAACTATACCCGCCCTTACCTATGAACTTAGTCTAGTGTGGAAGCATGTATGCTAGATGCAGTAATAAAGACACGTCGGGGTCGCTGAAGCAAACGCCATCCAATAGCAAGATGCCTTCCTTGTGGTTCTGCTTTATGAACTCGGCAAACGACAGAAGATACTCACACGCTGTTCCCAAGCGGGCGTGTTCTGTTATGAAATACCAAACGTCATCATTATGAAATCTCCTTAGCAAAGTTCTGTCTATTAGGTAAAAGCTTGGGAAAGCCTTGCGCATTTCCTTGAAGTGAGGGTGCCTTAATCCTATTCTTAGTTGGTTTTTGACACTGACAACGGCTCCGGGGGGAG
>CAVFFT010000083.1:0-11967 GCA_963621885.1 bacterium | reverse complement strand
CTAAAGAAACAAAAGCCTGCGGCGACCCGCGCAGCGTCGGGCCGCAAATCGCGCGCCTAAAAGCGGGAAGCCGCAACGTTCAACCGCGAGACCGTACGCCTCGACGAATGCCACGTATGCGGCGACCTGCTAATTGATTTTCACGAGGGGCGCGTAACCGCGCATGAGCTTCTTGGTGGAAGCGGTCTTCTTGAAACGCACCGTCAAGACGTCGCCGTCAATCGCCTTGATGACACCGCGCCCGAAGACCTTGTGGTCGACCACGTCCCCCACCGCAAAGGTCTGCGTCGTGTCAACCTGGTGCGTCACGCCTGCGGAACCCGCACGCCCTGCGGATGAAGAACGCATCTTGTTGCGCGTGGAATTTGCGATGCCCGCCGCGCCTCCAAACACGTGACCCTCGCCCGCCTCGGTACCGGAACCCGAAATGCCCCGACGACTTCCCCGCTTTTCCCAGCCCGTGCCGGAATAGCCCGCGCTTCCCACGCCTTTCGTACGGCGCAGCTCGCGGGGAATCTCCTGAAGGAAACGCGAGGCGGGATTGGTGGACGTCTGGCCGAAGATCTTGCGCGATTGGGCGGCTGTGAGATAGAGCCGCTTGCGCGCGCGGGTTATCGCGACATAGGCAAGACGACGCTCCTCCTCCACCGCAACCGGATCGAACTGGTTGCTCGCATGGGGGAACAGGCCCTCTTCCATGCCGGCAACAAAGACGACGTCGAACTCGAGGCCCTTAGCGGCATGCACCGTCATGAGGGTGACGCATTTGTTCGACTCGTTCGTAGTGTCGAGGTCGGTGCGCAATGCGATCCATTCGACGAAGTCGGCAAGCGAATTGCCCGACAAGGTGCGCAAACGCGGAGCGGCGCTTGCTTGCGGAGTGGCTCCCGCTTGCGGAGCGACCCCCTCATCTGCGGTAACTCCAGCCGGAGCGCTTTCGGCTGCGCCGGTGGCCTCGCCTAGCACGCCGGCAACCTGCGGCACAGCTACAGTCGCAGCCGCCACTTCGCTTGCAGCCGCCCCCGACGCGGCGTCCGCCGCCGATGCCCCCACCGTCGGAGCCTCATAAGGGGTCTCCTCTTCGGGATGACTCTCGCTGAACTCCTCGACAACGCTCGAGAACTCGCGAATGTTCTCGATACGCGTGCGCGCCTCATCGGAATTCTCCAGCTCGTAGCCTTCGATAAGACCCGACTTGTCGATGATGGCCTTGACGATTTCGGGCAGGTCTCCCCCATAGGTTCCCACCTCAAGGACAAGGCTCGTGAATTCCGCAAGCGCGCGGCGAGCTGCCGGACGCAGGCTCTCATCGGTCGTCGCAAGCGCGGCCGCATCCATGAAGCAAAGGCCCTCGCGCGCCTGAATCGCCTCAACCGCCTCGATGGTCGTCTTGCCAATGCCGCGGCGCGGAACGTTCACCACGCGCTTCGCCGCCATGTCATCGGCGGGATTCAGCGCAAGCGTAAGATAGGCGAGCACATTGCGAATTTCCGCGCGGTCGAAGAATCGCGTGCCGCCCACAATACGGTACGGAACGCCCGCACGCAGGAGCATGTCCTCAAGCATGCGGCTTTGCGCGTTCGTGCGGTAGAACACCGCCATTTCCTCGTAGGATTCGCCTTGACGGTGACAGGCCTCGATTTCGCCTGCGATCCAGCGTCCCTCGTCCCGCTCGTCGGAGGCCATATACACCGAAAGCGGCTCGCCGTCGCCGCGCGTGGCGCGCAGACACTTGTCCTTGCGGTTGTGGTTGTTCGCGATGACCGCATTCGCGGCGGCAAGAATGTTGCCCGTGCTGCGGTAGTTCTCCTCGAGCTTGACCACATGGGCCTCGGGATAGCCCTGCTCGAATTCCAGAATGTTGCGAATGTCAGCGCCACGCCAGGAATAGATGGACTGGTCGTCGTCGCCCACCACCATGATGTTGCGGCTCTTGCGCGCGAGCATTTCGCACAGCGCATATTGCGCATGGTTGGTGTCCTGGTACTCATCCACCAGCAAGTAGCGGAAGCGGTCCTGGTAGGCGGAAAGCACCTCGGGATGATGCTTGAAGAGCAAATAGGCGTAGAGCAGCAGGTCATCGAAGTCGAGGGCGTTTGCGGCCTTCAAGCGGCGCTGGTATTCGGGGTATACGCGCGCCACGACCTTCGCCACCGGATCCTTCGCCTGCGCGGCGAATTCCTCCGCGACAATCAGATGGTTCTTCGCATCGGAAATGCGGCCTCGAATGAGCTTATCGGAGAAACGCTTCGGATCTATCTGAAGCATGTCCATGATCTCTTTGATCAGCCGCTTGGAATCGTCGGTGTCGTAAATGGTGAAGTTGCGCGTGAAGCCAAGCACCTCGGCATCGGCACGCAGGATGCGCACGCACATGCTGTGGAAGGTCGAAACCCACATGCCGCGTGCCGCGCGGCCCACGAGGCCTTGCAGACGCTCGCGCATTTCGCGGGCGGCCTTGTTTGTGAAGGTGATGGCGAGAATCTCCCACGGCGCGGCGCCGCAGTCCTGCAGCAGGTGGGCGATGCGATAGGTTAGAACGCGCGTTTTGCCTGATCCGGCGCCTGCCAGCACCAGAAGGGGACCTTCGGTGCACATGACTGCCTCGTATTGCGCCTCATTCAGGGAATCGTACTCGACCACTTCTGCTCCTCACCACGAAAACGGCTTGCAAGTATAGCAGCATGCCGCGGCTCGGAACTGACCTCACACAAGCGACAGAGGCGGATTGAATGCCTACCGCCGAATCTAGCTTTCGGGATTCTCCTTCATCACCTTAAGCAGCGTCGCATAGATTTCGCAGAGCTTGTCGTCCACCAGCGGGCCTTCGTTGTACGAGCGAATCTTGTCGAAAATGGCATCCTCGCGGGCGGGGTCGAAAAGCGGCATGTTTGCGGCGGGCTTCAGATGGCGGATGTCCATCGAGTGGCGTTCGCGCTCGTTGAGAAGCGCGACAAGGCGCTTGTCGATGGAATCGATTTCGCGACGGTGCTCTTCGATTTTCGCAAGGGCCTCTTCTCGATCCATGGACTTCCTCCCAAACGGCGATGTCTCGCCAACATTCCGGCTTTACGTGCCGGGTCAGATTAGCACACGCCGCGCGCCAGGCACGAACGCGCCACATTATGCGCACGCGTCGCTCTGGCAGCCACCCGTCAAGCAATCACTGCCTCTTCCCCGACATGCCCCGATTCCCGGTGCTCCCCTTCCCCAGCGCGGCAGCCAGAGACAAGCGCGCTCCCATGCGAGGGCGCCATAAACTCCGCCGCAAGCGCCGCCGCGCGGTATTCTGCGTGAATTTCGGCTACTATGTGCGGAATGGACAATTCGGAACTGGAATAATGCCAGAACGATAACAATATCTAAAAGAAGAAAACCCAGAACGGAAGGGCGGTTCCACATGGCGTCGCAGCAGCAGAAGGTCATCGTCTTGGACTTCGGAGCACAGTATGGGCAGCTCATTGCCCGACGCGTGCGCGATCTGCATGTGTATTCGGAGATTATGCCCTGCGACACGCCGGCAGACGAAATCGCCGCAGCGGGCCCGGGCGCGATTATTCTTTCCGGCGGCCCCGCAAGCGTGTACGCCGAGGACGCTCCCGGCGTCGACCCGGCGGTGTTCGACATGGGCCTTCCCATTCTGGGCTTCTGCTATGGCCAGCAGATCATGGCGAAGACGCTCGGCGGCCACGTGGGCCACACCGAGAAGGGCGAATACGGCCCCGCAACGCTGCATCTGGGTGGTGAAAGCCGCCTGCTCGCCGGCACGCCCGAAGGACAGACCGTGTGGATGAGCCATCGCGACGCGGTTGACATCGTGCCTGATGGCTTCACCATCACCTCTTCCACCGACACCTGCCCCGTGGCGAGCATGGAATGCGCGGATTGTCAGCTGTATGCCACGCAGTTCCATCCCGAGGTCAAGCATTCCGAATACGGCCAGCAGATGCTGAAGAACTTCCTGTTCGATGTCTGCGGCTTCGAAGCGAGCTGGACCATGGACAATCTCGTTGAGACCATGACCGCCGAATTCCGCGAAAAGGTCGGCAACGACCGCGTGATTCTGGCGCTTTCCGGCGGCGTCGATTCCTCCGTTGTCGCCGCGCTGGGCGCACGTGCTATCGGCAAGCAGATGACCTGCGTGTTCATCAATCATGGCCTGCTGCGCAAGAACGAGCCCGAGCAGGTTGAGGAAGTGTTCACGAAGCAGTTCGACGTCGACTTCATCCATGTGCATGCCGAAGAGCGTTACGCGAAGCTGCTTGACGGCGTGACCGAACCCGAGCAGAAGCGCCGCATCATCGGCACGCAGTTCTGGAATGAGTTCTTCGCCGTGGCGCAGCAGCTCGAAACCGATGGCAAGCCCGTGACGTACCTGGCGCAGGGTACCATCTACCCCGACATCATCGAGAGTGGCGCGCGCAAGACCGGCGGCAAGGCATCCACCATCAAGAGCCACCACAATCTGATTCCCTTCCCCGAAGGCGTGCACTTCGACCTGATCGAGCCGCTTGACCACTTCTTCAAGGACGAGGTCCGCGCGCTGGGCACCGCGCTCGGCTTGCCCGACCACATCGTACACCGCCAGCCCTTCCCCGGCCCCGGCCTGGCCATCCGCATCATCGGCGCGGTAAGCCCCGAGAAACTGGAGATTCTGAAGAACGCCGACGCCATCGTGCGCGAGGAGCTCGACGCCTACAACGAGCGCCTGTACCAGGAGACCGGCGAGCGCAACAGCGCCCACAGCTGCTGGCAGTATTTCGCCGTGCTGCCCGACATCAAGAGCGTGGGTGTCATGGGCGACGAGCGCACCTACCAGCGCCCCATCATCCTGCGCGCGGTGGAGAGCAGCGACGCCATGACCGCCGACTGGGCCAAGCTCCCCTACGACGTGCTGACCCGCATCTCGAGCCGCATCGTCGCCGAGGTCCCGGGCGCCAACCGCGTGTGCTACGACATCACGAGCAAGCCGCCCGCAACGATTGAGTGGGAATAATTTTCAGGGGGTTTGACCTGCGGATTTTTGTCCCGCTGAGTACCGCCGTGTACCGTTTTGAATGAAGTCTGTGCCAAGCCACCTGCAATTCGGATGAATATTCGAGCTAAATCAGCCCTCGATTCCGCGAAGAGTCGAGGGCTTTTTCTTTGCCTTTGAGCTGGAATTTTAGGTTTTCATTCTCTGACCGCTCTCTCAATTTGAGAGCTAGACACAAACTGGTTGTCAGTGTCAATCTATCACGATTCAGCTGCGTCTGCATTTTGCTCGCGGCACATTTCCCGCTCCCGTGCAGATGCGTAATCCGCCCACTCTTCCGGAATCGGATTGGCGTATTTTTTGCCAACTTGCTTATAATCAACCGTAGTGTCGTCATATGAGTATCCGCTGCGTTCAGTTGCTTCATTGTTTAACGGATCAACAACTTTAAGGCTTGTTGCCCTCCAACCCCATTTCTCTTTCTTTTTATCCCAGCTTTTCTCAGCCTCAATTTCTACTTCATCAATGTATCCTTCAGGAATGCCATTCAGGCTCTTAATTAGTTCCCCTGAGACATAGCAGCCGTCGACGAAACCAAAAGCTTGGCCTGAATTTGGTCTTACTATTTCAAGATCGCCATGAAGCGTTTTCTGTGTCTTGGGAATTGGGGCATTTGCGTCAATTTCAATAGAGTTTATTGCCCATTCCCACTTTTTCTCCTTTCCATTGAACAATCTTCTGCGGGTTCCGCGCACGCGCTGGCACTGCTTTGCCCCAAGTCTTTCAACGAGACTGGGCGAAACCCACATGCTTCCCATTTCGCTCCTTACAAAAGCAAAATTCTTAACAAGGTCTATATCACCTGCAAAATCGCTAATGAAATATGACGAGATTTGAGCATCGGGACATTCCACTATTGGACCAACTATAGATTTTTTTTCTGGCCCGCAGTGTCCCTTGTAGCACTTACCTACCTCTAATTGTTCAGCAAGCTTACCGTGCGCAATGCCTCTATTTGCATTCTCTAAACTTCTCATGTTGTAGTCGCCAGGAATGACTATGCCGACAATGCCCTTTTGACGGTTTTCCCATTCGGCATAGAACTCAGTCCAAGGCAAGCTTTCAGCAAGAATCTTCTCGGCTTCGGTAGACAGTTCCTCATACGCTTCTTTAAGGTCGGAACTCTCCGCGGCCGATGAAAACCAATCTTGCGATTTTGCGTTCTCGACAACTTTCGAGGCTTTCCACTCTTGCTCGGCTCTAAATTTCTCAATTATTCTCGCTTCGGACTTTGCGCAACCAAAAAGTCCCTTTCTGGCAAATACTTGCAAGGCCTCCTCATGGACGCTCAATGAGGTCTGGATATCGTTCGATTCCGCAAGTCCCCTGAACAAACACTGTTCGTATAGTTCTTCGGAATCGGCTTTCCAGGCGCGGCCGTAAGCCGCCCATGCCCAAGCCTGCCTTGTATCCGACGCCACGATATTCGCGAGTCGCGTTCTCGCCTCTTCACATCGGCCTGTTTCTATCAAAAGCAAGCCAAACCTATAAGACTCCCACTTCCAGGAAGAGCAGTGATCGGTATCGAGCAGTTTGCTTAACGCCTCTACGGCATATTCCCTCTGTTTGCCAGACGCGACAGGCCGACCATCTTTATCTTTTGACAGCAATGCTTTTAGATATTGCGATGACAAGGACTGAGCAAGAGAGGGGAAGATCCTATCCCCATCTGTCTTCTCCTCGTAATCTTGTGAAGAAAATTTATCCAGGCCGTACCATTCAACAAGGCTGATGATTCCAGCTGGATTGTTCTCGAGACCCTTTGCGAACATAAGCAATACATCTGAGCAATGCATTACGGAGCCCTGCGGCCAAATAATGGCTTCCCGCAAAAGGAGTTCGATAGCTCTTAAATTCTTGGTTTTTCTGCAGTCCCAGCCTATGTGTACTAATTTGGCAACAGAGTATCCAAGGATTTCCCGAGCATCATTCGAGCATTGGTTAAAGATTCTGAAAAGCGATAAAGTCCGAATGAAGTCCTCCAAAGACAACCTGCGCCCCTGCTTGTCTCCTGAATATTGCTTTAAATCGTCATATATGGCCCATAGGATAGAGGTGTACGACACATCGTCTCTCGAAGACTGCGCCTCGATCGTTTCTGGCGGCATTTTCATAAAGGAGTCCCAAGAATTGGCAGATACGCCCAACCAGCGAAGCGTCATTCCGCATCCCTGTCGATCGCTTTTCAAGCCGATAAGCAAAGGACGAGCGACCTCGGAAGTGTATAAGGCTTCGCCTTTCTTCCATTTTGTTATTTCCGTAGCAAGCAGACGCGTGCTTTCCAAGTCTCTCTGCTTCGCAACATTCCAGCAGACAGAACTTGTCTTTTTGATTAGGAGTTTGAGGAATAGGTCGTCTCTCTCTTCCTTAATCGGAAAGTGTCGTATATGGGACAATGCGCTAACAAACGCACGTGGGTCTTGGTTAAATCGCGATTTGGGGTCGAAATATCTTTTTAGGCAATCATGCAATACCCAGGTGTAGGCTTCCATAAAGGTATCTTCACGGTTACCGGTCGCGAATTCCATTCGTGCGTATTCATACGCCTCTTTTAATTTGCCTGATTTACGCAATTCCGTAACCCGGACAGCTTCGGCACTCGGTTGATAAGCCATCTCGATTCACCTATTGATTTAGATTGGGATTTTCCAGTGCGTAATATGAGCAAATGAGCTGAGCTGCTTCGTCATATAGAAGTCGATCTCCCGATAACGCCTTGAATCCACTAACTGAACCATCTTTTTTGTAGTCTACGCGCACATCGACGCTAGAATTCTTCTTCTTAAGTTCCAGAACATCCCTATAGTTCGAGGAAGATAAGACCTTAACTTCCCATTCTTTCAGAATATCTATAGAAACTATGTCGTAAAGCCAGCGCATAGCCTCCTCGGTACCAATGAAAGACAAATTCGTTGATCCGCAGACGGTGTCTCGAAAGGCGCCAAACAACTCTTTGTCGCCCGTCGCGTATCGTGGCGCTTTGACCCTTCCGTCGTTTCCGTAATCAAATATCGCCTTGAACGATTTTTCATTTTCGGATATCTCGAAGATTTCCTGATAACGAACCGATTTCGAATTCTTGACAGACATACCTGGGGCAAGCGAGCGTTCCACGAGGTCCCTCACATCCGCGCTAACGTTTTCGATTGTCGACACCAGCACCGGACGTTTTTTTGCAGAACGGCTTGTCATCTCATCTATGTAGCCGAATTCCGTCTTCTCAAATGGCGATACCGGCTCCCATCGCACTAGGTTTACGCGATTTCTAGCCCTGCTGATTCCAGTGTATAGGAACCTAAAATAGCTCTCGTTTCTTCTTCCCCCATCGTAATTCGTCGAAAACGTGACTTCATCGTACTCGCTTGACATTGCCTTGTGTACAGTCATACACCAACCATACTTTATGCGTGCAGCATTCAACCACATCGAGTATTCGCTGTCATTTCTCATGGCTTCTTGCTGGATTTCGCTACGATGGCGCTTTTCGTACGCGGTCAAGAATCTCGCATCGTTTTTATCTCGGTACTGGCCAGATGCGTTCTTGCTGAAGTCTCCCAGGCTAATCATCTCTTTGAAATGTTTACTCTTTTCGAAAGGGTGGCTCTTCATGTAGCTCTCCAATAAACTGGAGAGGTGCACTTTCAAAGCCATTTCTTGCATCGGGTCAAGCTTGGAGCTATCGGATTGGAGCAGCTCCAAGATAAAGTGAATGCGATAAGTCGGCATGTCCTTCGAAGATTCCAAGCGGACGTCGGCGTCGACGAGGGTCAGCCTTACAGGCGCCTCTTCCTTTGAGACCTGCTCTTCCAAAAAGAGCCAGTTCTCTCTGTTGGTGTCCACAAATGCGATTGTGCCGATTTCGCCGTTCTCTATTCGCTTTGGCTCCCTGCCGTCAAATTGGGCGATTGCGGCGTACGAATCCAATGTGCGCTTCGAGGGGTATGCATAAACTTGGTCTCCAAAGACGATCACATCGTCGGAAGCGGGAAAGGATCCGTTGCCCACGATCTTGGCTTTTACATAATCGTTAAGACCGCATGCCTGCCTATTAGTGTAAGAGAGCACTTTGTGGTGTGTATGGTCGTTAGCCGTCTTCTCCAGCAGGCCTCTCTCTTGGCTGATATCGCATATTTTCACTTGATCGTTTGCAGCGAGGACCAGGTTGGTTGTCCTATTTTGACGAATGGCGTTAGCAATCTGCAAGCACGTTTCTTGAATCCCATTCGGATTCTGGGCATCAGGCAATTCTATTGACGCAACGGAGATTTCTTTCTTATACCAATTCGCATTTAGACAAGACTCGCTCCATAATCCGAACCCAAGTTGGAATTTATCCCCGATGAATACAACTTTGTTTTTACTGCCGTCTTTCTCTATGCCAAGATATACCAAGAGATCAGAGAGAAGGTGTCCGGTCCCGAACTGAACCATCTCGCCAGAACGAGCGGAATCCGTAATCAACTGACTCTCGTACACGATGAAAACATGCCGGTGCGCCATCTCGTCTTCTCGCGCTGCGCAATCTGCAAAGGGATCATAGTATTCCATCGATGCCAAGGGTATATATCGATCACCGTTCTCATCAACTTTAGTTGATGAGAAGTCAAAAAGAGTTGAATACAGGCTCTCAACTTCATCGATATTGCCGGCAAGGTTTCTTTTCACCCTGTTTGACAGGGCAAAGACCGGAGCTGACGTGAAGCCGATGGCGAACGCTTCCTCTCGAATAATTGAGCCCAGTTGCGTCTTTCCGGATCCAAGAGTGCCAGTTGCGATCAATACGGGAGAATCGCCTTCGAGGAAAGACTTGATATCTTTTATAATTGTAGGCACGGGATGCTCGCTCACGCAATCGGTTTCAGCGGTGCCTTCTGTCCGTATGGCTTCAAAATGAGCTGGGTTAACCTCCAGTTCGTATTCGGTAGAATTGAAGATTTTCTCATTAAAAACGCGAAGGGATTTTTCTTCGAGAAGGCCAGCTTTATCACGACCTACGCAGACGATATCAAACAGTTTTTCCAGAAACGTAGCCTTGTCGGCAATATGAAAATAGCTTTTGAAATTCCCAGGGATATAGCCTTCAACTTGCATGCGCTTTGAAAAGCACACGAGCGTAGAAATATGCCGGGGATTAAACGATGAAAGGTTGCGGCAAAATGTGCGCAAAATTTTAGCGAGGCGTTCACGCTGAAGGCCGGTTTGGTAGAAAGGGTTTGGACTGGACCCGCCCTTTACGATTAGCCCCTCTGCGGTTTCCCATCGGCCTTTTTTAAATAAAGCCTCATCCGGGAGAATAAGCGTTCCGCCATAGTCTTTGAAGTCAATGATTGTTACGGTATTTTCAGTTAGCAAGAGTGCATCGATTTGAAGTCTGCTGTCAACCTTGCATTCGGGCATACCAATCAGCAAAGCGGGTATCTTTTTTTCGTCAAAATAAGTCTTTATGGATTTAGCAAAATAACGGAAAAATTCATTCTCATGGGCTCGGTCGGCAACTCCATACCTAACAACAACGCCATCATTAACCATTGCAGCATCCAATCCTAAATTGTATATATTATGCAAAGGGAGCTAGCTTTTTGTTCATTATACTCAGTCCTGTCACGCATCGTACGCAATCGTTACGTAGACGGATTTTGCCCAAAGCAGCCCCCTCGCATCAAGATGGGAATAGCGTGCAGCTTCTTGGCGTCTTCATCCTTGCAAAACGGTTGATGGCAGACGCCGAATGCGGCTTGACGATATTTCCGCCAAATGCTATAAAACAAGCAGTCGCTCGGCAACGAGGGGCAATCAAGGGCCGGGGGATCCCCCCGGCATTTTCTTTATCTAGGGGAGGTTCGCATGCGGGAGCTCTCGGTGTTCGTGGACGAGTCCGGCAACTCCGGCGAGGATGCGAAATATTACCTGCTGGCCCTCGTCCTGCACGACCAGTCCGAAGACGTCTTCGAGCATATCGGGCGTTATGAGGGCACCCTGTCGCAGCGCGGTCTGCGTGACATCCCGCTGCACATGAACCCGCTCATGCGCGCCAATGAGGACTACAAGGGCATGACGGCGCAGGAGCGCAACAGGCTTTTGACCTGTTTCAGCACGTTCGCATGGAAATGCCCCTTCTCCTACGAGGTGCTCGCTTACCGCAAATCGCACTTCCGAAGCGACGACGAGGCGTTCTCCAAGATGAGGAAGGACCTTATCCTTCTGCTCTTCGATAAGTTGGAATACCTGCAAGGCTACGATGTCGTCAAGATCTACTACGATGACGGCCAGGGCATGGTCACCGACACGCTTCATGCGGCGTTCGAGTACGCTCTGGGCAAGCAGGCTATCGTCTACAGGGACTACGACCCCGCGCATTTCCGGCTTCAGCAGATCGCGGACTTCATCTGCGAGGTCGAGCTGGCCGCGATCAAATACGAGGCCAACGAGGTCGGCGGAACCGAGAGGATATTCTTCGGCACCAATCGCGACTTCAAGAAGAACTACCTGAAGAAGCTTCGCAAGAAGCGATTGGCATAGCGAACGGGCTGGCTAGCTCGATATAGCGAGTGCTTTTCAAGAGGATTCCAAAACCCCAGGTAGTTTGAGAGTTGAGATTTTCGAGCGAATCATGCAACGCCGTAACCTGCGGAAACGTAATCGCAAAATCTCGGGGACAAAAATTTAAACTCAAGGGCGTGAGTTTATCCGTGAGTTTAAGTTCTTGTCCCAAATTTGTCCCCGAGTTTTCGCGAAACCCCAGGTCAGAGAAAAACAGCCCTCAACGGCGCCAAAATTCGGACTCAAACCTCATACATATGCTCAAGCCGCATAAACCATCCACCATCGAGTGGGAGTGACAAATATCACTGTTATCGATGTATCTGAGACAGATTTACAAAAAACTACATCGTTAACTTATGATTTCTGATATGATGCCCTCAATGCAGATT
>CAVFFT010000082.1:0-12416 GCA_963621885.1 bacterium | reverse complement strand
TTTCATCTTGCTTCCTTTCATGATGCCGGCAGCTCGCATAGTAGCGCAGAAGCAGTAACGTTCATTCGCACGGAAAACCAAGCTGCAACAGCGGCGCACTAAGATGCATGAAGGTGAGGTTTGCGGTGAGGCTTTGCTTGCGTTGCTTGGCGGGGGTTTGCGGCGAGGTTTCGCTGCGCGGGGCTACGTCGCTGGACGGGGTTTGCGGGGGATTTGCCGGGCGGGGTGTGCGGTGAGGTTCTGTCTGCGACAGCTGCCGGCTGGGACTTCGCTGCGTGGGGCTTGCGATTTGGGGGTCAGCGAGCCTAGTGCTTCGGCGTTTTGCCTACGACAAAGCAGAGCGAGCATTGGCAGAGCGCCAGCGCAATCATGAAGATAAGCGGGCAGGCAAATGTGCCGGTTACTTCCAGCAGCACGCCGAAGATGGCCGGACCGCAGGCGGCGAGAAGATATCCGAATGATTGGGCGATGCCCGAAAGCGCCACGGTTTCAGCATGGCCTGTCCCGCGCAGTGATATCAAGGTGAGCGCCACCACGAGCGAAGATCCTTGTCCGATGCCGCCGACTATGCTCCAAAGAAGAGTGAGCTGGGGAAATAGCAGCCATCCAAGCGCCGCGATGAGCAAAGGGGTGCTTGCCATGAGTCCGGCGGTTATCTGGTTGCCGCGGACATACATGAAACGGGGGATGGCAAGGCCGGCGAAGGTTCCGATTATCTGGAAGAGGAACAGGTGCAGGCCGGCCTCCGTGGAGGTGTAGCCAGCAGCGACGGAGAAACTGGGAAGCCAGTTGGAGAAGGTGTAGAACGCGGCCGATTGCAAGCCCATGAATAAGGTGACAAGCCAGGTCGTCGGGCGCTTCCAGAGGGGAGCGGGCGCGGAGGCGGACGATCTTCTTGTGGCGTTTCCGTCGTCGACGGCGGCGGTTTCGTGGGCTGTGCTTGCGATTTCAACTGCGGTGCCTTCAGCTTCGCAAGCGGCATTTGTGGTTCCGTCTGCGCAGTCCACTTTGCATTTGTCATCAAGAGGCTGTTCGCCTTCCGACGCTCCATTCGCCTGACAGCTTTCCAGCGCATTCTTTTCCCGTTCGCGCATTTTCAGGAACCAGAGCAACGCGGCAATCAAGGCGGGAATAGCCCAGAATGCCAGCGCTTCGCGCCAGCCTCCCAAAGCATCGGCGAGTGCCGATGCAGTCAATCCTGCGATAGCGGAACCGGTGGTCACGAATGCGGAGTAGGCGCCGGTCGCCATGGCGATATGCTCGGGATAGTCGCGCTTGACGATGGCGGGCGCGAGCACGTTTCCTACGGCTATGGAGCCGCCGATGATAACCGTGCCAATCCAAACGCCCGTTGCCCCGCAGGCGGAACGAAGCACGCAGCCTCCGGCAAGGAGTACGAGCGCTGCCAGCAGCACCTTGTCGGTGTCGAAGCGGTCGGTGATATAGCGCACCAAAAAGCTCAACGCCGCAAAGGCAAGCAGCGGCAGCGAGCCTAAAAGCCCCAGCAGCGATTCGCCCCAGCCGAGGCTGGTGCCAATCTGCGAAAGCAGTGGTCCGACGGCGATAATCGCCGGCCGGAGGTTCAGGGCGACAAGGAAGATGACGGCCGCCGCTAGTTGTTCTCTGCGTGTATCCCTCATGACGCCGTTACTATACCCGTCGCGGCTCTTTTATGCGCATGCCACACGGCCCTGCGGCCGGATTTCCACGCCGCCGACTTTCGTCCTATGCGAGGCGGCCGTAGTCGTTCCATTCGCCGAACATGTGACCTTTCTTGGTCTCTTCGATAAGATGCGTCAGCGCCTTGGCATAGGCCTGCTTGTCCCGATTCTTGTAGAACGCGACGTTGTATGCACGAATGCGCTGGTAGAGCGGCGGAAAGCTTTTGAATTTCGAGAAAACCCGCGCCTCCTTGAGTGCGCGTTCCACGTCGGGGTCCATCTTGAAGGAACGTGGTCCCATGGCTGGGAGCACCGCCCGTCCCGCGTCGGTCATGAGGCCGAGCCGCTCAAGGCGGCGAACCCTCTCCTTGTTGAGTTCGGTCCATACGCTTCCTGGCCGACGGGGGCTGAAGCGCTGCATCGCTATGCCATCGAGCTTGCGATACGTGGAGTCTATCCACCCGAAACAGAGCGCCTCCTCAACGGCATCCAGATAGTAGAGACGGTTGTCGTCCGCGGGTTTGCCGCGTTTTGCTACAACCCAGCATTCGCTTTCGGTTGCGGCATTAAGACGCAGCCATTCGTGAAACTCTGCCCGGTTGTTCACCTTGAGTATGTTCTGCGGCACCTTTTCCATCAGCCGATTATGCCATACGGCCGGTGATGACGGATATGTGCCATACGGCCGAAGATGACCGACGTGCGCCATGCGGCAGGATTTCCACGCCGCCGACGTTTAGCAAGAGACTTGATAAGTTGGCAAGATCATTGGCAAGTCGATCAGGAACGTAAAAGGTGTTGCGATTCAAACTATGCGACTAAGGTACCGGGCGTGATGAGAGGTATGTTCGGATTCGCGCCGCCAACAAGCAGAACTTAGAGGCTCCCCATGCCAAACCAGCGGGCCAGCGTGATGGCGATGCCTTTGACAGTGTGCACAACCAGGGGCGATTCGGTGTCTCCGCAGAATGCGTGGCTGACGCCCGACACCACATGGATTTCCGCCGGAACCTCGGCATCGAGCAGGCGGCATGCGTACGTGAGCCCTTCAGAGCGAAGGGGGTCGTACTCGCCCAATATGAGAGAGGTGGGACCAAGCCCCGAGACGTCCGGGCAATACAAGGGGAAGGCGTAATACGAAGGCGTTTGTCCATTTGCCGGCTCGTAAATGTATTCGGCCTGCTGGAAGAACGGCGTGTTTGCCGGCCCGATGCTCTTGCCAATCGCCTGCTTTGAAGGTGTGGTTCCCTTATACAGCGCGGGGCAGTTGAATATGCAGACGGCAGGTTGGGGAAGTCCCAAGTCCCTAATCTTGAGCTGAAGCCCTGCCGCTATGTTGGCGCCGGCGCTGGTGCCATAAAGCGCGATCCGGCTGGAATCCCCGCCATATTCCCCGATATGCTCGAGGGTCCATTGGTAAACCGCCAGCGCGTCGTGATGCGGTGCGGGGAAGTGCACGCTTTCATTTGACAAGCGGTAATTCGGAGCGATGAAAATGCAGGGAAGGAACGAGATGATCTGGCAATTGCGGGAGTCGTCCGCCTTTGCGTCCCCTTGCACCCAGCCGCCGCCATGGAAATCGATCACCACGGGAGCGTTTGCCTCAAGGCTTTTCGGGCGAAGCATATGCAGGGGAATGGTTTGCCCCTCATCCGGTCCCGGGATGGTGAAGTCGATGGCTTCGATATCGTCGGGCAGAGTGAACGAAAGCATCTTCTGCATCATGGGCGCTGTGAGGGCATTGGCTTCTTCCGGGGACAGGTCTTCGGTGTACATGCGGACGTTGTCTTCCATGCCAGGAAAGGGAATCATCTTCATGGGTTGCTCCTTCTTCATGCGTTTGAGTGAAGCGTAAACGCCGCGTCGCCCCAATTCAAATTGAGACCAACAATATGAAATAGTTCGCTGCTATTAAGGGAGCTTTACGGGGGTTGCATTCGCTTTTGAGACGCAAACCGAATCGTATAATGGTCTCGCACGAGAGTTTCATTGAAAGAGGGCCTATATGGAGCTGCGGCAGTTGAAGTATTTCCTCGCTATTGCGGAGTGCGGCAGCATGTCGTCCGCGGCGGAGTCTCTCCATGTTTCCCAGCCATCGCTGTCGGTTTCCCTGCGCAATTTGGAAACGGAATTGGGCGTGCAGCTATTCAATCGCCGTGGGCGCACTTTGGAACTCAATGGCGATGGCAAATATCTCGTTGACCGGGTTCGCATGATAGAGGCTATTCTTGCTGAAACCGTCGCTGCTCTTGGCCATGAGGATGAAGATCGCGAACGGACCGTGAACTGCATTCATCAAATGCCCTTAGGCAACATAGGAACTCTCGTGAATGCGTTTAGAAAACGCAATTCCGGCTTCCGCGTGCGACTGGGCTTTCCGGGTTCCACTTTGTTTTTACGCTCCAGCGTGGACGTGGAAATCGTTTCGACCTTGAACCGCATTTCTGACGATTCGTACATTTATCTGGGGTCTGACCAGCCTGTTGTCGCTTTGCCGCTTGACCATAGGATGGCAAAGGAAAGCGGTGTTTGCCTAACCGACCTGAAATACGACGATTTTGTCGTTGTGGGCGCCCAAGGAAAAGACAAGCGGGATGGATCCCTTGACGGTCGGACCTTGCATTATCTGCTTTGTGGTCAGAAGGGCATTGCGCCTCCGGTTGTCTCCGAGGTTCAGTGGGTTCATGAAGCCCTTGAGCTGGTGGAAAGGGGACAAGTCTGTTGCTTTGGGTTTGATCTCTCTTGGTTTATGGGGTCGAACTACGATTTGGTGATAAAGCCCCTGCTTGATGTTTCGATGCCACGAAACTTGTATCTCCACTTTATGTCTGCTGGGAAGCCATCGGATGCTGCCTGGGCTTTTGCCGACTTCCTGCAAGATTACCTAGATGCGGCTCCTGAACTTTTGGCTCAACGATATGGGTATCAGAGGGCGGGCCTTTCTAATGAGGGTCCCGAAGAGCAAGGTGATTTTGAATTTTCGAACCCTGGCAAGTAGCGCCGAACGCGTCCGTTCAAAAAATGCAGAATAGGGCTCGCATATGCGCGAACCCTATTCTGCTGCGAGGCATGTTGTGTTGTATGCCTTAGAGGGCTTCTTCGGCTTTAAGCTGACGAAGGTGTCTGCCACTGAACTCATCGAAATTGCTATCGATGAAGCAGCCCTTGATCTCGTCTGGCGAATAGGTGCGGAATTCGGCGAAGCTTGCCTTGAGCTCGCCTAATAGTCTATGCCAGGCGCTTGGGTCAACAAATGCATCTTCGTTTCCCCTCACTTGCGCGATGCGTTTCTGCAGGGTATCCGCATGGAAGGGATGGTTTCCTAGCATGATGTCGACCGGTTCGTTCCAAACCTTATCGATTGAAGAGGCGAACACATCGCGCCAGCTCAGATCGAGTCCGTCATCCGCGAGCATTTCCTCTCTAAGCGTAAGGAACCCGCCTCCGCCAAAAATGCCCGCGCGGTAGTCGCGGTCTCCATCGTGCAATGTCCAGAAATGAGACATGGTGCCACGGGAATGGCCGGGTGTCGCAACGCAGCGGATAGACGTGTTCCCCAGCTCGATGACATCTCCGTCCTCAAGAAGAACGTCGGGAACGACACGTATGTTGACCGGGCTGAAATTGGCTTCCATATGGTCGTAAAACGCGGGGTGCGCTTTAATGTCTTCAGCGCCTACACGACTGAGATAGATTTGAGCGCCGGTGTAATGCTTGAGCCACATTGCCGCGCCGTAATGATCGATATGCTCGTGGGAGAGAAGAATGATTTTCACATCATTCGGGGTGAAGCCGAGCTTCCAAAGGTTGTTGATCGTGGTTGCCGTGTGTTCCGCCGGCGGCGCGTCAAGCAGAATCACGCCTTCACCTGTGTCAATGACAAGGCACGAATACTGTGCGTTGCCCGCGTAGTAGAGATTTCCCTTGATACGGAATGGCTCGATATCTAATAGATAAGGCTTTTCGTCAATCTCCTTCGGCGGAAACATGTTTCCAAAACGGCCAAATGGTGCCATGGTTTCTCCTCTGACTGAAATAAAACTCTCGACGCATTCAATTGCAGGCTAAAAGATAAGTCAGGGGGAAATGCTATGGAAATACCGATGCGCTATCAGAGATAGTTGCGCTCTATCTAGCTTATGAGCTGCGAAAACGTAGTCTGATGCTTCGATTTCGCCGTGTTTTGAGCGCTGGCGGCTCGATAAAATAGGAATTCGCTATATGAAATAGTCCCCGGGTATTGGAAGCGAAAAAATAGGCGCTTTAGGATTTGCTCAAGTCGAGACTTGTGTAGGAGGTTTCGGGATGTCCTCTAAGAAAGGAGACTGAGCGTGAAAGAGAAGAAAGGGAGCGAGGCTCTGCAAGAAAAGCCATTTCGGGCGTATTTGCCTGTCGTATTCGCTCTGATGTTTACCGTGTTTATTGCTGGTGGTTTTGGCGGTACGGGTGGCTTGTTTATGCCTCTGCTTGCTCAGCATTACGGCGTTAATGTGTCGGATATTTCTATCTACATGACTATAGGTGGTTTTGTCATGGCCATCGCGGGACCGGCGCTGGGGCGCGCGTTTGTCAAGTTTCCGGCAAGGGTTTGCGGCACCGCATTGTTGTTGTCCCAGACAATTACCTATATGGTGTTCGCTACGAGCATGACGGTTGAGGGGATTGTCATAGCGGGCGTTATTCAGTACGCGTTTGGCATGCTGTACGTTTCCATGTACGTGCCCACTGTGATCAATCGCTGGTTCAAGGACCGCGCTGGCACCATCCTGGGTCTTTCCGCCGCGATGACCGGCGCTGGCGGCGCGCTTTGGCTGATTGTCGCCCAGTGGATTATCGACAACTTCGGGTTCCAGTCTTGCTACTGGATGTTTGCCGTCGCTTGCCTGCTGTGCCTGCCCTTCGTGCTCTTCGCCATCGGAGACAAACCTTCCGATAAGGGCATGCTGTCCTATGTGAATTCCAAATCTATTGAAAAGGCCGAGAGCGCCGAAAGTGCTGTTGAGGCGAAGAACTGGAGCGTCGATCCGAACCTGGCTATTAAGACCGCCCCGTTCTGGCTGATGGTTTTGTTCATTGCTTGCTGCCAGGGCGGTGTCAAGGTTGCGAACTTCTTCCCGACCTACGTGAACTCGGTGGCGGAGCTTGGTGGAGCGGTGTTCCTTACGGGCGCCATGCTTTCCTCCCTGGTCATGGTCGGCCAGGCTATCTTCAAGGTCGTTATCGGCATGTCGAGTGACGCGACCTCGCCTCACAAGGCCCTGTTCATTGGTGCTGCCGCTGGTGCTATCGCCATCATCCTTATTTGGCAATTCGTGTCGACCCCGTTGCTCGTCGTTGGTGGCTTGATCTTCGGTCTCTATTACGGTTGCCCTGCTGTTCTGATGCCTCTTGTTGCCGGTTATATCTTCGGCACCGGTCCGAATTTCTCGGTCATCTGGGGTCGCGCCTTGCTTCCGTCCGGCATTCTGATGGCTCCCTTTACGAGTATCTGGCCGCTTATGGCTGAGAATTTCGGCGGTTACGGAGCAACGTTTGCCGGCGTGCTGGTTTGCCTGGCGCTCTGTGTGGTCTTCGGATCGCTTGCAATGAAGCTGGGCGAGGGGCTTCCTCGTACCACGGTGGCAGTTGGCGGATCTATTGAAGAGCAGATCAAGGAAGCCGAATCGGATGAAGCCTCGGCCTCTACTCTGCCGAGAGCCGACGCTCAAGCGCAAGGAGGAACGTGCTAGTTTCGCCTCTGAATGAAGGAACAAACAATTAGCGGAATGAACGCCGCAAATTGCGCCTGATGCACAACTCCTTCTGAAAGAACTCGGTATCCACGATTAAGTGGAGCCGGGTTCTTTTTGCTTTGCCATTCATGTGCTGCTTGTCCCGTTTTAAGCATTTCCTTTGCGCCGCTGCGAAACGAGCCGCTATAATCGCCAATCGAACTTAGGTAAGCGTGCTTTTAAACGGGACGCGATGCGGGTGTTGAGCCGCAACGGGACTGGCTGTTGGCCAATTCCGAAAACGAGCTTGAGGCTTGAGTGCCCTCTTATTCTCTCCGTGCCAGCTTGCCGGGTCCCGAAACAATCGAAACGCCGCGAGGGCATATTCCGTTTGCGATTCGATTGCGCATTTCGGGCAGGCAACCGCGCAAGAGAAAGGTCTTTCATTTCATGAAACAGAATAAGTCGCTGGTGCCACTGCTGGTGGCGCTCTATGGTGGTGCCTTTTTGGCAGGCTTCAACGAGAACCTGATGAACATGGCGCTGATCTCCATCATGTCCGATTACGGCATCGATTCGGTGGTCGCGCAGTGGACGGTCACGGGCTACATGATCGTGGCGACCGTCGTGGTCATGAGCATGGCGTTCATGTTTCGGCGCATTAAGTTGCGCAGCTTGTATTTCGCGGCCGCCGGTTTCACTTTCATCGGGTCGTTGATCGGCCTTTTTGCCGCCAATTTCCCCATTCTCATGCTGGGGCGCGTGGTGCAGGCGGTGGGAAGCGGCATTTTCATTCCGCTGATGATGAACACCGTGCTGGCGGTGACGCCGAAGAACAGGATCGGCACCTACCTTTCCATTGGCAGCTGCATGATCACCTTCGGGCCGGCACTGGCGCCGGTCGTGTGCGGCGGCATGGTGACCGCGTTTGGCTGGCACGCCATTTTCGTGGTGCCGCTTGTCGCCATGGTGGTGCTTGGAGCTGTCGCGGTGCCGTCGGTGCACAATCTCGAAAATTTCGCCGCCCAGCTCGACCTTCCTTCGGTGGTGCTTTCGGCGCTGTTTTTGACGGGTTTGAGCCTGGGCTTGGTGCAACTGACCATCAACACGCAGATCGCGGTGGCGGCGCTGGTGGTGGCCGCGCTTTCCGCGATTGTGTTTGTGGTACGCCAATCGCGGTGCGAAAACCCGCTGATTGACCTGACACCCATGAAGAGTCGCGCCTTCTGGCCTTCCATCGTTCTGACGACCATCGCCATGATGGGCAGTTTCAGCTGCGGCGTTCTTCTGCCGCTGTATCTTGAAGGGGCGCTGGGTCTGACGGCGTTCGTTTCTGGTCTCATCATCCTGGTGCCGGTGCTGGGCAATGCGGGCACTTCGCTTCTCGGCGGTCGCATCATGGACAAGCGGGGGGAATGGCCGCTTCTGCCCACAGGCTACGCCGTGGTTGCGGTCGGTTTCGCGCTGATGGCGCTGTTTTCGCAACAGATGTCGCTTCCGATGATATTCATCGGGGCGTTCCTGGCGATGGGCGGCACGGGCCTTATCTTCTCGCCGTCGCAATCGGCCGGCTTCAAGACGCTCACGCCCGAACAGAATCCCTTTGGCGTGGCGCTTTCCACCACCTTCGTGCAGATCGCGGCATGCGTCGCGCCGTCTTTGTATACGGGCATCCTGTCGAGCGCGCAAGCGAACGCGCTGGCTGGTGGGGCGACGGAAGCGATGGCGATGGCGGTGGGATTCTCGATGCCGATGACTGTCGCGTCCTTCGTTGCTGCAGCGGGCTGCCTTATCGGCTTCGCATATTCGCGTGCTGCCGTGAAGCGTGCGGCTGTGGCGAAGGCCCAACGTGCGTCTGAGCCCGCGGCTGATCGTCCGTTGACACGGCTCGTGCAGCCCGAGCCTTACACGCTGCCCGCGTCGGCGCCGGTGTACGAGGCGATGCGTCTGTTTGTTGATCGCAAGGTGGGCGGCATGCCGCTGGTTGACGATGACGGCCACCCGGCCGGATTTGTGTCCGATGGCGATGTGATGCGCTTTCTGGCCGATAAGCAGCCGGTGATGAGCAGCGCCTATGCCCTGGTGCAGGCGGCGAACAACCAGACGCTTGACGAGCGCATGCATGAGCTGATGCATTTGCCGGTGAGCCAGATTGCCACCAGCAAGCTTGTGTCGCTTGATGCGGATTCCTCCTTCGAGGAGGCATGTTCGCTTCTGGCTTCATACAAGTTGAAGAAGGTGCCTGTGGTGCGCGATGGCGAGATTGTCGGGACCATTAACCGTAGCGACATCATCCGCTATGCCATGGAGCGCAGCCTGGCGAACATGGGATAGGGGCACTGCGCCAAAGGTTCCGCGCCCTTGGCCTCTCGCTCGTGGTGGTTCTGCCAATCGACCGCCACAACAAGAGAGGCCTGCACTCAGTGCAAGCCTCTCTTGTTGATACGTATTTTCTAAATCGCGAGCCTTATTGGTATAGCGCGACTACTCCTGTACCGGTGCGGCGACGGGTTCGGCAACGGGACGCTTCTCTTCGATGTAGCCCTTGCGCTTCGAAATCAGGTACAAGGTGACGGTCATCGCGATAATGAGAATAAGGTCGGCGACCAGTCCAAAAGCCGTGACGTTGCTCTGCGTCGCCTGTGCGACAAAGAGCGAGCTTGTCCCGAACGAAATGACGTTGTTGATGGCGTGCATGCTGATGGCGGCTTCCAATCCGCCCGTCTTTACCGTAAGCCATGCGGCGCACAGGCCCATGAAACCCACACCCACGAGGCCGATGATGTTATAGCCATGCGCCATGGAGAACAGCACCGCCTGGATAATGAAAGGAATGACCACAACGGGAATCCACGAGGAGAAGCCCTGGAAAACGAAGCCTCGGAATGCGTACTCCTCCGCTGCGCATTGGAGCGGGCAGAAAATGAGGATGACAAGAAGGGTAATCGGCACAATCGTGCATTCGCCCAAAGTGTCGCCCATCATCACGCTGATAGCCAGGTCGATAATAAAGACGACCAGAGCCACGCAGAAAGTGAGCGGGATGTAGGACAGGAAGCGCTTCCAACGAAGTTTGCCTTCGGTAGAAGACAGAGTTTTCAGGCCACCGAGACCGCAAACGCGCATGGCGATGCCGACGCTTGGAATGCCAACGGCAATCGTGAGGAAAGTCACGAGCAAAACGAAGGGGTTGTTCTGGTCGCCCGAAAGGTAGGCACCATCGGTGGTGGCGTTGGGGAGCACTGCTGCCATGACCTGCTGATCTTCCCCCGAGATGATATAGATCGCGAAGAACACAATGCAGCTGAAAATCCCGAAAAGCACTCCCGCGAGAAGCGCGGCGAGAATCGGCTTCCACCAGCGATACTTCGGCTGGGATTTCATCAGGAATGGATAGTCGCCCTTCAGGGAGAAAAGCGAGCTCAGATTCGTGTTAGACACTATTCAACCTCCAAACAATACCTATTTTAGACCGAGGTGTTTTACCCTAGCGCAACAGGTATCGTCAAGCATATTCGCTAGAAATTGACACCGTCTTGTCGTGGCTATTGGGCGTGATAAGGGGAAGCCATGCGGCTTGTGATGCGGTTGAGGCCGCGGGATTAAAGTGCTATTCGAAGCTCCCGTCGCGCGTGAAGTGCAGCGAACGTATGAGCTACAGAATGACGTGAAATCGCAAAACTGTGTTATATGCGAGCCGAGATAGTTGCTAGCAAGCTTGCTGGGGATGGCTGGTGATGTGCCAGCCATCGCGTCGACCGCATCTGTACCAGGATAGTGGCATGCCTGCTCAGCCAGTCCAATGTGCCTGTGGTTCCGCTATCAGAACCTCTTTTCGAGGTACGCCTGCAGGACGCTCGCGAATTCTTGCGGACGCTCCTTTTGAGGCCAATGCCTGCATCCCTCCATCAGATGTAGCTCGCAATTGGGAATGCGCTGCTGGGCGAGAAGAGCTCCTTTCACAGGAACCGAGCTGTCGAGCGAGCCGTGCACGAGCAGGGTAGGCGTGGTGATTTCCTTAAGCCTTCCGAACAGGTCGGTGACGAGGCCGGTCGGCGTGATTTCGCTTCGCTGGAACGAGACGAAAGGCTTGCCAGCGCCGGGCTCTTGCATCGCTTCAAGCACCTCTTCCATCAGGGCGTCATTCACCTTCGACTTGTCGCCGAAAAGGCTGTGCGTCAGGGACCACCTTATGAGGGACGGGTATTTGCTTGTCCATGCGTACAGGTTGTCGTTGAGCTTCGAGTTGGTGAACCAGTAGGTCAGTCGGTGCCACGGCAGCTTGCTGAACAGGCCCCATGCATCGACGGGCACGAGGGCCTTGATGAGCTCGGGGTGGTTGAGCGCCATGTTCAGACATATGCCGCCTCCAAGCGACAGCCCCACCAGCACGACCGGCGTATCGGCGAGCTGCTCGATTACGCCCTTCACCATTTCCGTGTAGAACGCCAGCGAGTATTCGCCGTCAATCCGGTCGCTCTCCCCATATCCCGGCAGGTCCGGTGCGATGACCCGGTAGCGCCTGGATAGCAGCGGAATGACCTCCGCCCAGGAGAGCATTGCGGAATCCACGCCAGCGCCATGCAGCAGCACGATGGTGTCGCCGCCCTCTCCGGCACAATGGCACATTATTGCCGTGCCGTTTACGTGGATGAGTTTCTTTTCGAATGGGGCGCTTGCGCTCATGGGGGCTTCTCCTATGCTTGGCGGTTCCGCGGAAGCGTATTCTCGGCGGATGCCTTTTGGCCATGACGGGATTACGTCCTTGCAATTGTTAGATATCACACACTTTAAGACGTAAGAGTGCGAAGTCGCGCACAAATCAGGACGTAAAAGTGTGATGTCGCGCACAAATCAGGAGGTAAGCGTGCTATCCCGCTTAACGCAGCCGTCAAAATTACCGCTTGCCATCCTGCTTAATGGCCGCTGGGAAAAATGCCACTTGCAATCCTGCGCGCGCGTTGTCGTAACTTGCCGCTTGCGATCTTTCGCGCGCGTTGGCATAACTTGCCGCTAGAATCTGAGAATTCGAATTCGTCCCCAG
>CAVFFT010000081.1:0-5431 GCA_963621885.1 bacterium | reverse complement strand
AAGGGGAAAGCCCGCGCGATGCGGACCTTCCCCTTGAAATCGCCTTGCGTTGCGAGCTCATCGCCCGCGCGTGAAAGCGTATGTGTCTTACAAAAGAGCTTAGACGATGCCCTGAGCCATCATCGCGTCGGCAACCTTCAGGAAGCCTGCGATGTTCGCGCCGGCAACGAAGTCGCCCTCGACGCCGTATTCCTTCGCCGCATCATCGATGGAATGGAAGATGTTCTTCATGATGCCCTGCAGCTTCGCGTCGACCTCTTCGAAGGTCCAGGAGAGACGCTCGGAGTTCTGAGACATCTCGAGGCCGGAAGTGGCAACACCGCCAGCGTTTGCAGCCTTGCCCGGGAAGAACACAACGTTGTTCTCCTGCAGGTAAGCGGTCGCGTCGAGCGTGGTGGGCATGTTCGCGCCCTCGCCCACGATCTTGCAGCCGTTGGCAACGAGAGCCTGAGCATCCTCGAGGAGCAGCGTGTTCTCGCGAGCGCACGGAAGAGCGATGTCGCAGGGGAGCTGCCAAACCGCACGGCCGTCGCCCTCGTGGTACTCGGCGTTCGGACGGTAGTCGGTGTACATTGCGAGGCTCACGCCTGCGTCATGGCCGGAACGCTTGGCGTTGTAGATGCCCTCGAGCGCCTCGACGGAGAGACCCTCGGCGTCGTAGACCCAGCCCTTGGTGTCGGAGCAAGCGACAACCTTGGCGCCGAGCTGCTCAGCCTTCTGAACAGCGTAAATAGCAACGTTGCCGGAGCCGTGAACGACAACGGTCTTGCCAGCGAAGGAGTCGCCCTTGCAGTTGAGGTACTCCTCGACGAGGTAGACGAGGCCGTAGCCGGTCGCCTCGGTACGAGCGAGCGAACCGCCGAAGCTGAGGCCCTTGCCGGTGAGCACGCCGGTGAACTCGTTGCGGATGCGCTTGTACTGGCCGAACATGTAAGCAACCTCACGGCCGCCAACGCCCAGGTCGCCAGCCGGCACGTCGGTGTCGGCGCCGATGTGGCGGGAAAGCTCAGTCATGAAGGACTGGCAGAAGTGCATGACCTCGTTGTTCGACTTGCCCTTCGGGTCGAAGTCGGAACCGCCCTTGCCGCCGCCCATGGGGAGCGTGGTGAGGCTGTTCTTGAAGATCTGCTCGAAGCCGAGGAACTTCAGCATGCCCAGCGTGACCGTCGGGTTGAAGCGCAGACCGCCCTTGTAGGGGCCAAGCGCGCTGTTGAACTCGACGCGGTAGCCGCGGTTCACCTGAACCTTGCCGGAATCGTCGACCCAGGGAACGCGGAAAGTAATGATGCGCTCGGGCTCGATGATGCGCTCAAGAAGCGCAGCTTCCTCGTACTCGGGATGCTTTTCGAAAACCGGCTCGAGCGAGGTCAGAACCTCGGTGACAGCCTGAATGAATTCTTTCTGTTCAGGGTCCTTCGTCTTCACCTGCTCGATGATTCGCTGGACATAGCTCATGTAAGACTCCTTTGTCTTGTGTCAGTGCATCCGCCTTCGAATGCAGATGAAAGTGTATGTTGCGCTTTGGAAAATAACGCGCCTGTTAACAGGTGTTTACCCACATGAAACAATCACCGGGGATGAAAAACGCCTTGTTGCGCCGGCTGTGTCCGCTTTGTGTGCGACGGGTGACTTTTGCCGCCAAAAACACGCCGCAGCCCGATTCGAGCCGAACCGCCTACGAAATGAAGCCGCTAGCCTTCGGGGAGAACACGGGTGGAAATCACATCGGAGGGCGAAATGACGATCGTTCCCACCTGACCCACCGCCGGCATGTCGAGCACCGGCAAGGCAAACTCGGTGTCGTCCTCCTGGTCGGAAACGCGCACAACGGCGCCGATTCCCTCAATCGTTTCCATGCGCTTGGTGGACTGGGCGAACACCACCACAATGTCAGCCGCCCGCTCCTGCAGCTGCTTCACCTTCTGGCGGATTTCGTACGTCAAATCGCCCGAATCGACCGAGAGCACGCCCACGCGGTATCCGTCTTTCTCGAAGACGACGGGGCTTGCATAATTATCGATATCGCTCGCGTCGATGAAAAAGACCGTCGCGCCCTTCTCCTGGTAATCGGCAATCACCGATTCCCGTGAAACCGGACTGAAGTAACGCTCGCCGTCTTCCTTCACCTGTGCCGCAGAGGGAATGGCCGTTCCCTCGAAGGCGATGACGCGATAGCCCTCCATTTCGCCCGCCGCATCGTCAATGCGAGTGGCGGCGTAATTCCACGAGTGCCCAATGAAGAGATAAAACGCGATGCCCGCCGTTATCAGAACGACAACGGCGGCAAAAACCACAAGGGCGATTCTTTCACGCGATAAAGCCATTGCGCCATTATAGCGATTGAAGCAGCGGCGCAAGGAAACGTCCCGTATAGCTCTCCGGAACCGCCGCAACCTCCTCGGGAGTTCCACAGGCGACAACGCGTCCGCCCGCGTCTCCGCCTTCGGGACCAAGGTCGATGATGTAGTCGGCGCTCTTGATGACATCGAGATTGTGCTCGATCACCAGCACCGTATTGCCGGCATCCACCAGGCGCTGGAGCACCTCGAGCAAGGCGCGGACGTCATCCATGTGCAGGCCCGTCGTGGGTTCGTCAAGGATGTAGAGGGTCTTCCCTGTCTGGCGTTTATGCAGCTCACTCGCGAGTTTCACACGCTGAGCCTCGCCGCCGGAAAGTGTCGTCGCCGGCTGGCCCAAACGCATGTAGCCCAAGCCCACGTCGGAAAGCGTCTGAAGCTTCGCCGCGATGGCGGGAATCGCCTTGAAGAAAAGCAGCGCCTCGTCGATCGTCATGTCGAGAATGTCGGCGACATTCTTCCCGCGGTAGGTCACCTGAAGCGTCTCACGGTTGTAGCGCTTGCCATCGCACACTTCGCAGGGCACATACACGTCGGGCAGGAAATGCATTTCGATCTTGCGCTGGCCATCGCCCTTGCAGGCCTCGCAGCGGCCGCCTTTCACATTGAAGCTGAAACGGCCGGCGCCATAGCCGCGCGCCTTCGCCTCCTGCGTGCTCGCAAGCAGCGCGCGAATGTTGTCCCACAGCCCCACGTAGGTCGCGGGGTTCGAACGCGGCGTGCGCCCGATGGGACTCTGGTCGATGTCGATAAGCTTGTCGAGCTTTTCCACGCCCGTGAGCTTGCCGTACTCGCCCACGCGCTGGCGTCCGTGGTTCAGACGGTTCGTGAGCGCAGGCGCCAGCGTGTCGGTCACCAGGGAGGACTTGCCCGAGCCCGAAACGCCCGTCACGCAAGTGAAGGTGCCAAGAGGAATGCTCACCGTCACGTCTTTCAAATTGTTCTCGGCGGCGCCCGTTATCTTGAGCGCGCCGCGGCGCGGGTTTCGCCTCTCGGCGGGAACGGGAATCACCTTGCGTCCCGACAGATAGGCGCCCGTGATCGAGCCTTCGCATTGCGCCACCTCATCGGGCGTGCCTGCGACGACGATGTGTCCGCCAGCCTCGCCCGCGCCCGGACCCACGTCAACCACGTAGTCGGCCCGGCGAATGGTCTCCTCGTCGTGTTCCACCACAAGGACCGTGTTGCCTTTGTCGCGCAGACGTTCAAGCGTAAGGATAAGGCGCTCGTTGTCGCGCTGATGCAGGCCGATGGAGGGCTCATCGAGAATGTAGAGCACGCCCATGAGGCCCGCGCCAATCTGCGTCGCCAAGCGGATGCGCTGGCTTTCACCACCGGAAAGCGTCGCGGTCGCGCGCTCGAGCGTGAGGTAGTCGAGACCCACGTCCACAAGGAAGTTCAGGCGCGCGCATATCTCCTTGACGATGGGCTTGGCGATCGTGGCGTCCGCGCCGGTAAACTCAAGATTCGTGAAGAATTTCGCGGAATCGCGGGCAGAAAGTTCGCAGACCTCGTAGATGGACTTCTCCCCCACGGTGACGGCAAGCATCTCGGGCTTCAAGCGCTTGCCATGGCAGGTCTCGCAGGGAATGATGGAAAAATACTGGCGCAGGCGGTCGCGCGCCTGGTCGCTGGACGCATCGGCATAGCGTTCCTTGAGCGCGTTGACGATGCCGTTCCATTCGACATTCCAGTGGGTGTCCCGCCCATCAACCGTATGGTAATCGACGCGCACCTTCTCTCCCGAGATACCGTAGAGGAGCTTGCGGCGCACCGCCTTGGGAAGGTCTTCCCACGGAGTGAACTCGTCGTAGCCCAAGTGACGCACGGTCGCGGCGATGACCTGCGGATAGTAGTTTCCGTTCTTGAAAGGTGCCACCGCTCCCTCGGCAATCGAGAGCGAGGGGTCGGGAATAGCGAGGCTCGGGTCGACCTCCTCGCGGCTGCCAATGCCCAGGCAATCGGGGCAGGCGCCGTAAGGGGCGTTGAAGGAGAAGTCGCGCGGCTGCAAGGCGTCCATCGAATGGCCGTGCTCGGGGCAGGCGAGCGCAAGGGAATAGAATTCCTCCTGCGTCGATTTGTCAGGCCCGATCACCTGGAGAAGCATGCGCCCATCGGCAATCTTCGTCGCAAGCTCAACCGCCTCGGCAACACGGCGGGTCGATTTCTCGTTCAGCGTCACGCGGTCGACCACGACCTCGATGGTATGGCGCAGCTTCTTGTCGAGCACGATCTCGTCGTCGTCAAGGCGGCGCACTTCGCCATCGATGCGGGCGCGGGCGAAACCCTCGCGGCGCAGGTCGGCCAGCAGCTTCGCGAATTCGCCTTTCCGGTCGCCCACCACCGGCGCCATCACCAACGCGCGCATGCCGTCATGCTTGGCGATAATCTCGTCGGTGACCTGGTCGGTCGTCTGCTCCTTGATGACACGACCGCATTCAGGACAATGCGGCGTTCCCACGCGGGCGAACAGAAGGCGCAGGTAATCGTAGATTTCAGTCGTCGTTCCCACCGTGGAACGGGGGTTGCGGCTCGTCGTTTTCTGGTCGATCGAGACCGCCGGCGACAGGCCGTCGATGCTGTCGAGGTCGGGCTTGTCCATCTGACCCAGGAATTGGCGGGCGTAGCTGGAAAGGCTTTCGACATAGCGGCGCTGGCCTTCGGCAAAAATCGTGTCGAAAGCGAGCGAGCTCTTTCCCGAACCCGAAAGGCCCGTAATGACGACAAGCTTGTCGCGGGGTATCGTCACATCGACGTTCTTGAGGTTATGCTCGCGCGCGCCTTTGATGACAATGGAATCCTGAGCCATTCCCTACCTCCTTGAATCGCGCAGGGATTGTAGTATACAAACATCTGTTCGTGAAGCGTTTCCGCGCATTCCCCATAGGAGAAAGATGCGCGGTGGCGTGATGCCGAGCGGGCACTGGCGGCGCGATGGGCGGGCGCGGGGTCGCGGGTGGCGCGGGCCGCTGGCAGCGGCGGCAGAAGCGCGCTGGCGTGATGCCGAGCGGGCGCGCGTCGGCCGAAATCAACCGCGCGGATGGGCACGCTCGTGTGTCTTCTTCAGGTAGTCG
>CAVFFT010000080.1:0-14701 GCA_963621885.1 bacterium | reverse complement strand
ATATAAAAATCGTCAATAAAGAGGCGCCACCAGCAGATAAACCGCCGGCAGCGCCTCCCGTTCGCTCTCTTTGCGCGGCTTAGAGCATGGAGCCGAAATCGCTCACGATAATCTGACCCGTGACCGCACGGGATTCGTCACTCGCGAGGAACAAAACGATGTTGGCAACATCCTCAGGCTGGCAGAACGGCGACTTCATGTTGCTGTGGGTCATCATAGCGCCAATCATATCGGGATCAAGGTCGGCGGGATTGGTCCCCTTGGTCATAGGCGTGACGATATTGCCCGGGCACACGGCATTGCAACGGATGCCCGCAGACTGGAAGCGCAGCGCCGTATGCTTTGTAACACCGATGACCGCGGCCTTGCTCGCGACATACACCGCGCCGCCGCAGCCCTTTTCACCCGCCACGGATGCGATGTTCACCACGGACCCACCCGCGCTCATGCGTTTGGTCGCAGCACGCATGCAGCGCATGGTGCCTTTCTGGTTGGTCTCGACAATCCGGTCAAGATCCTCATCGCTGAAGCGGTCGATAGGCTTCAGGCCCACCTCAAGAATGCCGGCGTTGTTCACCAGGATGTCAATCTTGCCGAAAGCCTGCTCCGCCGCTTCCATAAGAGCTTCGGGATCCTCAGGCTTGGAGATATCGCACACCTGGATGAGCGTCTTGCCTCCCGCCTCGTCAATCTCGCGCGCGACGTCTTCGAGCGCCTCTTTGCGGCGGGCAGCCATAACCACGGTCGCGCCTTCTGCCGCGAAAAGCCTCGCGATAGCGGCACCAACGCCAGAGTTGGCACCCGTTACAACAGCAACCTTACCCTCAAGCCTATTCATGGAAACCTCCCCTTTGCCGGCATGCCGGCAAATCGGCCGGATTCAATCCGGCAATGTCAGACCGAGCGCCTCACCCGGCCTCTTTCAAGAATAAGGTAGCGGAGATGGAAACCAAATCCCGTAAGTGACATGCGCCCGTTCCTCATGTTCGGCAAAAGGAGCTTGAGGCATTTGGCCGGTGAGCTGCCGCAATACAAAATTCCCCTTCTGTCGGAACCGCATATGCAGTGCCAGCAGAAGGGGGATTCGCCTCTTGTTCGGATTTTCAGCATTGTGGGCGTCTATGCGCATCCGCAGCGTCGCGTGGGGAAACGCTTTCAAACATCCGGAGTGTTAATGCGCGCCAGAAGCACGCGCCCCAAAAGTCGCTTACTCTTCGCGCGAACGCTTACGGCTGCAGGCCGCAGCACCAGCCACGCACAGTGCACTCATGCCCAAAAGCGTCGTCCACAGAGCAAAGTCATTGTCATCGCCCGTCTTGGGGATTGCGTTGCCTGCAGACTCATTCGCAGTCGTCTTCTCCGTCGAAGAGCCCTTCGACTTGGAGTCGTCATCAGGGTCGTCGGAATCCTGATCGTCCGGATCCGGCGTCGCATCCTTTTCCCATACCGCCGTATAGGTGACGTTTTCGGTCACAGTATCCGCAAGCTCAGGCTCCCAGCCCTTGAAAACGTAGCCATCGCGCGTGGGCTCGTCACCGTTATATTCCGGAGTCGCCTCACCCGCGACGACAATGGTCGACTGGTCCGCGAAAATCTCTTCGCCATCCACGCCGTCGGTGTAGGTCACACGATAGCCCGTTTCCGTGACGTCATCCGAATAGTCGCAGTAATTGCAGACCTTCGTGATCGTCCTGACATAGCTGCCGTCGTCTGCCTTCGTCCATTCAGTAGAGGTCACCGTATAGGCGTTGTCCTCATAGCCCTCGGTGTATTTATGGCTTGCGGTATCAATCTCGTGGGCAACCATCGCGCCTTCTTTGTAGACCGTGGTTCCATCGATGGTGACCGTTGTCACTCCGGTGTTTTCCGAAGTCTCATCAAAGCCAAACCACCTGCTGCAGCTTATCGTGCTGCGCTTGACATCGCCATTAATGGTGTTTTCACCCGTGAAATTGAGCGTATAGCTGCGCTCGCCCTTCTTCATCTCGGCATCGTTGATCTTGAAAACCGGCTTCTTGACATCGCCCGTCGCATTGACCGTGCAGTTATTCACGTTGACGGTGACGTCGAAGCCGTTCGAGCCGTACACATTGACCGCCTTGCCCGAGGAATTGAAGACGCAACCGTCAAAGCTCATGACGGGCGAGCAATAGGTCCACAGAGCATAGCGTCCTGTTGGCGCGTTGAACGTGGTATTGGTGAATGTGGCGGTCTTATAGCCCCAGTAGCCGGTCTCGCCATTGATGACGCAATTGTCGACAACCGTGTTATCGATGCGGATAAAGCCCAGGTAATCCTGGTCAATCGACTCAAGGCTCATCTCCTTGAAGGTGATGGTGTTCGCGCCTTCAAAGGTGTAGTCACCATTGAACTCTGTTCCGTCGTATTGCGGATTCCATTCATCTGCGGAGGGGCCAATGCGCCAGGAGGTCTTGCCGCTGCCCTGGCCGACAAAAGTCAGCGTCATGCCCCTGAGCTTCTTTGTGGAATCGGTGCCATCGTACGACTTATTGACCCCCTTATAGAGGGTGTATTGCCCCTCACCCAGGGTGATGGTGTCTCCGTCCTGTGCCGCGGCGACCGCATCCTCCAAATGGTCGTAGTGAACATTGCCAATCCACGCCTCGCCATTGGTCGATTCACCATTCGCCAACGCCATCATGGGCAGCGCAGCCGCAAGCGCAAGGGTGCACGCCAGCGCGCCAAGCAGCTTCTTCAACTTCAGTGTTTTTCGCATAAGCATTTCTCCCCCTATTCGACAGGCAGCTCAAGCTGATGCATTTGAATCATGTTTGTTGCTGCGTATTTGGTTGCGTTTCGATTGCGTTCTTGCGGCATTCGTCTCATTGGTTTTACCGCTGGCCTAGAGCGTGTTTAGCCATAGGCGGATAGTGACCATATACTGTTTGTTTACGCGCGCGAAGTTTGTTTCGCAATCGTTGCTTAACCGTCATTTTGCAAGCGCTTTTTTCGTGGTATGGCGTTGGTGACGCCTACAAAGAAGCGCCACTCGCAAGACGAATTCCCAAACCGCCTCACAGCACAATCAGAGCCCGCCTTCTCTAAAGAAGATGGGCTCTCAATTTCTTAACGCGGTTTCAGCACGGGCGGCGTACAGACAACAGGCGGTTATTCCAGCTGCGCGCCCGGTAAGCGGGCAGACTAGCCCAAACGGCGACGCGCGGCGAAAGCAACGGTTACAGCAGCAACCGCCGCAATCAGCGCCACGACGATGCCAACCACGCCGGCACTGTCTCCGGTTGCGGCAATCGCAACCCCGTCGGCGGACTGGCTGCTGGAGTCAGCATCCTTGTTGGATTTGCCGCCATTCGCACCCTGATCGTCATCCCCGTCGGAATCCGTGTTATCCGCGTCGGAATCATCGTTGTCCTCGTCAGGATTATCGGGATCATCAGGGTCAACCGGCCACACTTCAGACACCGTCCACTTGGCGTAGACCACCGTATCGGCCGTAATCTCGGTATTCTCGAAATCGAAGGGCTGGGTAAGCTCCTCATCGGCATACCAGCCGGCAAAATCGTAGCCTTCTTTGAAAGGCGTTTCCGGCTCGGCAACGGTCAAGCCGTACGTGACAAGCTGAGCATCAAGCATGCCATCCTCACCCATAAAAGTGACCAATCGCTGGGTCGCATCGTAGTGCGCCGTAACTGTTGCGCTGGCACTGAAAACGGTGTCCTCTCCCACCCTTTCGTAGCCACGGGCGCTCTTGATATACCAGCCGCGGAAGGTATAGCCCTCACGATAGGCGATGGGCAGCGTACCGATTTCCGTGAGCTTGGGGAAGGTGGTCTCGCTTTGCGCAACTTGGCCCTCGCCAGCATCAAAGGTCACAGTGACATACTGCGCCCACTTGACATAGACGGTCGTGGCGCCTTCGATTGGACGCTTGAAGTCATATGGCACCTTGCAGTCCTTATCAGCGTACCAGCCCTCGAACGTGTAGCCGTCGCGCTTCGGGTCCTCAGACGGACGGGTTGGCAAACCGCCATACTCAATATTCTGCTGGTCAACCGGAGTGCCTTTGCCGGTATCGAAGCTCACGGTGTACTCCTTGGCGGCAAACTTGGCGTAGACCGTGGTGTCGGCGCTGATGACGGCGTTGAAGTCAAACTCGGTGGCGCAGTCCGCGTCGGCGTACCAGCCCACGAAGTCGAAGCCGTCCTTGGAGGGGGCCGCGGGCTCCTCGAGCGCCTTGCCGTCCTTGACGCTCTTCACGTCGATGACGCTGTCACCGTCCATGAAGGTGACGAGGTGGTAGGAGGAGGCGGACTTGTCGCGCCACTTCGCGACGAGCGTCTTGCTCTCGCTGAAGGCCGTGTAGGCGGTCACGCGGGTGTCGCCGTCATACCAGCCATCGAAGGCGTAGCCCTCGCAGGTGGGCGTGGGCAGGCCGCCCACCGCCTCGCCCGCCACGGCGGGGACAGATTCCTGCGAGACCGTTCCGCCGTTGGCGTTCAGCGTGATCGTCAGGGTCTCGGCCCATTTCGCGTGGACGACGGTGTCGGCCTCGATGGGCGTTCCCTCGAAGTTGAACTCGACGGTGCAGTCCGCATCGGCGTACCAGCCGCGGAAGGCGTAGCCCTCGCGCGTCGGGTCGTCGGCGGGACGGGTGGCGACGCCGCCGTAAGTCACCTGCTGCGAATTGACCGCAGTGCCGCCCTCGCCGGTGTCAAAGCTCACGGTGTATGCATTGGACACCCATTTGCCATAAAGCATAAGGTTGTCTTCCAGAGGTGAATCGAAGCCATACTCTTCAGTGCAATCGCTATCGGTATACCAGCCTTCGAATTCATAGCCTTCGCGCTGGGGTTCAGAGGGACGCACAACCACGTCGCCGTATTGGCGTTCGACAGTGGCATAGGGTTCGCCATCAATAACGTACGCCACCTTGAACCTATTCGCCGTCCACTTGGCCACAAGCGTCTTGTCGCTCGTGGGAACCATGGTCGAAGTGACAAGGGTGTCGCCGTCATACCAACCGGCAAAGGTGTATCCCTCTCGGGTGGGCACCGGCAGCTCGCCATACCCGTTGCCAGCATCGACGCCGATCGGATCGACCTTTGAAGCCTTCTCGCCATATTCACTGTCGTCAGTGGAGGTGTCGAAGGAGATCACGTAGCGGGAAACCTTGGAGCTCAGGTAGAGGTAGCCCGATTTGTTAACCACGGAGTACCGGGGATTATCGGAAGTGACGCAGGTCGCATAGGCGCTGCCGATCTTGGTCAGGAACGCCATATTGCCGGCGATTTTTCGCTCGCCACCGCTGAAGCCGCCACAGGTGACACCAATGCGCGTATCGGTCGTCAGAGCATCATCGCCGGTCATACCATTCATGTCCTGGTCTTCCTTCATGTAAAGGTTGTTGACCGAATTGCCCGCCGTGTTGCCGGTGATCTTCATAGTCTTGCCCAAAGCAAGCGCGTGGAAACTGGTGTTGTCACAGTACACGCCGCCGCCATTGTTCTTGGCGGTGTTTCCGGTGATGGCCACGCCCTTGATATACAGCCCGTTCTGATACCAGATGCCGCCACCGTCTCCCGAGGAAGCCGTGTTGCCAGTTATCTTGGCCGTGCCATCCCCGTAGACGTAAAGGTCGTCATCCGAGTCGATGCCGCCACCGTTTCCTGATGCGGTATTGCCTGAAATCTCGGATTTCTCGTTCAGCGTGATGGCGGTGTCGTCATCGCAGCTGAAAATGCCGCCGCCATTGCTTGCCTTGTTGCCGCTAATCTTCGATCCGCCGGAAAGCGTCACGGTAGAGTAGTCGTCAAGATACATGCCACCGCCGCGGCTGTTGGCGGTATTGTTCGAAATCTCCGATGCCCCCGAAAGGTTGAACGTCGTGCCGTTGTACTCGTCGTACACGCCGCCGCCATGACCTAAGGATATGTTGTTGGAGATCGTGGACTTGCCAGAAAGGGTGACCGTTCCGTCTACGCCAGTATGGTAGATACCGCCGCCTTTGCCGTCACCCGTGATTTTGTGATCGTCGGTTTCTTTCCAACCGTTACCACGCGCAAAGTTGCCATCAATATGCGAAGCGCCCTCAAGCGTAATGGTCGACTTATTGCACTCGTCGGCGATTCCGCCACCATGAGACCAGCAGAGGTTGTTCGAAATCTCCGAGCCATTCTTCAAGGTAATGCTCGCTCTGCTGGTGGAGCCCGAGTCGACATAGACGCCGCCGCCCCGACCCCTAGAAAGGTTATAAAGCACATGAGCGTTATCGAGCGTGAGGCTCGGCTCGCTACCCTCCATGTAAACGGCTCCGCCCGACCTATTAGAGATATTTCCTGCAATCGTCACATTCTCGAGTGTGACCTTTCCGTAGACGAATAAAGCTCCGCCGCCGTTATATGCAAAGAAGCCGGTAATCAGCCCGCCTTTGATGATGTCGCTGCCCGCGCCGTCGTACATCCATTTGCAGGTTGAGCCAGAGAGGTAATTGGTATCGTCCGCGTGAAGGGTACCGCGATGCTCTGTTTCAAGCTCATAATCCAAAAGGCCATCGGCGCCACCGCCGCCGTTAATGAGCATTTCCTTGTCTTTCCTGCATTCAAAGGCAGAGTGGTCATTGTTGTAAACAGGGTCGTTCGCATTTGCGTTGCTGGTCCTGTTGAAATTGATCATATGGCCATGCAGGTAGATTTCCGAATTGCATCCGGGGACAAAGTACATCGTGCTGTTCCAATCCGCATAGATGTCGATGCGGATCTTATACGGGTACTTCGAGTCCGGGGTCTTGCCATCGATGTTCTGATATTTGTCGAGGGCGCTTTCAAGATCGGAGAAGCTGTCGAAAGTCTGCTCGACGCCGCCCCCGTCCGCAGTTTGATAGACGGTGATTCTTGCTACGGTATCGAGCGCAAGGGCCTGCTTAGGCACGAGGCCGACGGCGGCGATCGAAACCAGCGCAACGGCGATTGCACAAACGAACAGGTTGCGGATTCTGCTAGTTGTCATGAAAGCTTCTCCATGGTGACTCAAAGTAAGCGGTCAATTCAAAACAGCTTATTATACGGCCAGCAGCAGGAAAGACGCCTGAGCAAAGGCCGTGTTAGTCAAATCAAAACAGCCTGCCGGAGCGGCATCGCAACCCTCAGAGGCGGCAAACGCGAAAATGCCAAATCTCGCCGCTCGATGGAGGCAGCAGCGGCAAAAGACCCGGCGCCACCAAACAGAAGCCGGGCGTTTATGTCCGCGACAACAAGACGACGTTCTCGATATGCGGCGTATGGGGGAACATGTCCACGGCGCGGCACACACGCAAGGTGTAGCCCCCTTCCACAAGCGTCGCGATATCGCGCGCCTGAGTCGCGGGGTTGCAGGAAATGTAGACAATATGCGCCGGACGAAGCGCAAGCGCCGCCTCGAGAAACTCCTCGCTTGCCCCCGCACGGGGCGGATCCATCATGAGGACATCGAGAGAGCCGCCGCCTTGCGCCAGCCCCTTCAGATACGCGCCAGCATCGGCGCAGGTGAACTCCGCATTTTCGATATGGTTGTGGCGAGCATTCAGGCGCGCATCGGCAATGGCTGACGCGACCGTGTCAACGCCCATCACATGAACATTCTCGATGCACGAAGCGGCCACCAGCCCGATTGTTCCCGTTCCGCAATACGCGTCGAGAAGCGCGAACCCCTCGGACTGCGTACCCGGGACGCTTTGCGGCGAATTACCCTCGCGCAAAGCCCGAGCTGCCATATCAATGGCGATACGGTAGAGCGTTTCCGTTTGTCGCGCATTCACCTGATAGAACGAATGCGATGACACGCGGAAGCTCAGACCGCACAGGGTATCGAGAATGAAACCGGGGCCGTAAAGGACATGCTCCTCATCGCCCAGGATGGCATTGGTCTGGCGCGTGTTCACGTTCTGCACGACGCTCGTCACTTCCGGGCATGCCTTCACCAGCTCGCGGCAGAAATTCTTCGAGCCGGGAAACGCGCTTCCGTTTGTGACCAGCGTCACCAGCACCTCGCCGCTTTCATGCCCCACGCGAATCACGACATAGCGCACGAAACCGGTCTGCGCGTCCTCATCATAGGGAGCCATGTCATAGCGGAACATAAGGCGGCGCACCGCCGCGACCACCTTGCGTCCTGCGGGATTTTCAACCGGACAGCTGTCGATTTCAACAATGCGATGCGTGCCGGGCGCATACATGCCGCAACGGATGTCTCGCTGCTGGCCCTTCCCCGCCGCGCGCTGCCCCGCCGCCGCAACGGACGATTTGCCACGCGCGCCATGGCGTTTGTCGGATTGAGCCCCTCGAGCGCCACCCGTCGCAGCGCGATATTTCCCCGGCGCGAACGGGGATGCAATCTTATCGCGATAGCACCATGGGTCTTCCATGCCCGCAATAGGCTCGAATATGCAATCTTTCGCGAAGGGTCGCAAAAGCTCTTCCACCTGCGCCTGCTTGCCTGCAAGCTGGTCGGCATACGGCACATCGATAAGCGAACACGACCCGCACGCCTGACAGGTCGTCAAGCGGGAATCGCCCGTAGGCGTATTTGCTTTGACTGCACGTTTTGAGTTGGCGCCGCGATTCGAATCCGCTGCGAGCGCGTGAGGCTTCGCAACGCGTCCCGCACCCGTGTGCTTCGAATCCGCAACGCGCTTTGCGCTGCGCTTTGCGCTGCTTGCAGATGCCTTCGATCCGGCTGTACGCCCCGAATCGGCACGCTTCAAAGAACGACTTGTCTCACCGCGCTTGCCTTCTAAGGAACGGCCAGCGCTTGCATGCGTGTCCTTTGGCGTGCGACCATCCTTGGCGTGTTTGCTCTTCGAGGGACGGCCGGCCTCAGCGCGCCTAGCCTTCCTGTTTTTCGCTTGCGTCATCAGCGTCTCCCGCCGAATCAGGATGGATATCGTTTACCTGCGCGCTCGCGCTCACCCGCTCCGCCATCTCGCGCTGGAACGGCGACCCCGCTTCATGCGCGCGACCAGTGGAAACGTCGGCAACCGCCGGAGAGGCATAGGGCGTCACAGGACTCGTCACAGGTCGCTCCGCCGCGCCTGCTGTCGCAGTGTGCTCCGCCGCGCCATCAGCGCGCGTCGTCAACTCGTCTTTGCGCGCCGCCGCAACTTCGGAAGAAAGCTTGCGTGTGCGCGAACCCGCCGCAGACGGCATCTTGCGAACCGCCGCAGCACGATTGCCCGCCGCAGCCTGGCTTCCCGCGGCAGCAGGCTTCTTGCCCCGCGGTGCCGCAGCCTGGCTTCCTTCTGTGCCCACGCCTTCTCGAGCGGACTTCCCCGCCCGTTGTGCCGCAGCCTGCTGCCCGGAAGCAGCCTTGCGTTTCTGCTGCTCATGGGCGGCCTTCCGACGCGCCCGACCTTCACCCGTCGACTTCGCGGGCTTCACGCCCACATACGCCACCGGATAGCCACCCAGCAGACCCGACCCATTCTGCATCATCAAGGCGTTGTCGGCGTAAGCCTCATGACTGGGGACGATGTCCGACAGCGGCTCTTCCGATTCCGGATTCTTCAGATAGGTCACGCGCACCGACACATACTCCCAAAGAAGCAGCACCAGCAAAATCGCCATCAGCACGAGATATGACGTCACCGCACCGGTCAGCCCCGTCATGCTGATCATCAGCACCGGCACAAAGAGGGCGCATACAAAAGTCATCAGATACAGACGCATCACCACGCGCTGCTTGCGCAATACGGTAATGACCTGGTACAGGAAATCGATGATGCCCGTCACGCCGCCCGCGACAATCATGATGAGCGAAAGCTTCCGGAACGGTTCGAAATCGGTGCCGTACAGGAAACTCATGATGGGAATGCCGATGAAGTCCATGAAGAACGCGCCCACGGCGGTGATAGCGAGAATCACCAGCACCATCACAACGATGAACAGGTCGAAGCGGCGACGATGATTGACATCGGCCCACGCGGCGGCCATCTTCACCAGCAAAGGCTTGTAGATAAGGCCCACGGTCATGAGAATCGCCTGCGCGGGGAAATACAGCGCATTGAAATAGAGCTGGTTATCGTAGCTCAGCAGGCCTTCCATCATGAACTTCGGCATGTTGTCGATGAAGGAGTAAAGGAAAAGCGCGACGAACAGCGGAGCGCATTCCTGGAAAAGCAGCTTGACGCTTTCGAAGCGCGGCTTGCGCGACGCAGGGGTTTCCAAAAGGGCCAGAGGCGCGGTCACAAGAATGAAGGTCGCGATAGCCGTAACCGCCATGGCGATGCAGGCGCCGCCCAGGTTGCGCGTGATCAGCAAGAACAGCGTGAACACCACGAACACGAGCCCCGACCTGATGGTCTGGGAAATGCCCGCCAGATACAGCTTGTCCTTCTGTTGCAGGCGTCCTTCATAGACATCCGCCAAACCGTCGACCATCTTATACAGGTAGACGCCGATGCTGATGAGGAACATCTCGCCGGTATAGCCGCGAACATTGCAGTACAGCACGCCGATGACAATCATCGCGATGCAGGTGATCCAGCGGTTCACCTGGTAATCGGAAAAGGAATGCGATTCGTTCAGGTCGGACACCTGGAAGGTGCGCACACCATAGTTGGCGACTATCATCAGCAGGCTCGCGGTGACAAACGCGAGCGAGAACATGCCGGCAAGCTCAAGGCCGGACAGCTGCGTCACCACAATGGTGAGCAGAGGGAATACCATGCCCCATACGCCCAGTCCAATGGAGTTCCACATGAAGTCGCGCGAGGTCTTATGGCTCTCGTACTGCGCTTCCTGATTCGAGAATGAATGGCTGGAGACACCGCCCAACAAGCGGTCCCACCAGCTATTCATTATCTTGCGGAGCTTGCCTTCCTTATGCGGCTTTTCAGGACGGCGGCTCTTAGGGCCGGCACCGCGCCGGCGCGCAAATGCACGTCGCTTCGCGCTGGTTTTGCTTCTGCCTGCGCCCTCTCCTGCCGATTCGCTTTCACCTTCGGACGCATCGTCGTTCAAGCCATGCGGTTCGCCGTCGATCTTGGCCTCGCCGTTAAAGCCGCGCGATTTGCTGCCGCTCTTTCGTTTCGATTGCCTTAATACATTCCGCAAACCGAATCTCTCCAACCTAGCCAAACAGCGGATAGACGACAACTCCTGGCATGCCCAGAATCATCCACAAGCCGAAAAGGCCAACAATGATGGTGCCGATAAGACCGACATGGCCTCGGCGCCCCATCTTGCGCCACCAAAAACGAGCTTCGCTTTCGTATTCGAACTCGTCCTCTTTGAAATCTTCGCTATCAACCCAACGGGCGGAAGCGGCCTGCGAAGCCGACATCTTTTTCTTTTTTTTCGCCACGTGTCATCCTCTCGTTAACCGAAATCGCATTGTAGCATGCGCGAATGAGGGCAGGCGGGGCCGAGGACGATTCATCACAATGGCCATGAAGCCATACCGCCACAGGCCGACCAGGCGCGTTTTAGTCTTTGGAGAATGGAGAGTCGCCCTTGGTGTCGCGCGCCATCTTCGCCACACGCCGCTCACGGTTCCGCCGCCGCATGAGATAGCCGAATATGGCGTCGACCAGCCAGAACGCGCCGGTCGTTCCCGCGCAGACAAGGAAGAACTCCGCGAGGCTCGTATTGTTCTCGCCCCAGGCATACAGCGTGATGATCAGGAACAGCGCCGTCGCGACGCAGCAGATCCACCAGAATATGCGAGCGAAGACGCTTTTGGCCGCCTGCGCGCCATGCGAGTTGTACAGCACGACATAAAGAATGAGGCCGATGACAACCAGGCCCACAATGATGGGGACGGCACGATATAACCATGCGACAAACAAAGGCATGCTTGCTCCTCACTTCGCTTTCGTCCCCATTTTACCGCATCACCCATGCGGAAATTGCTGCCCCGGCACGCGCGCCAGCCGGCACGCACATGCCAGCGGCCATCCCCTCGGCGCGTACACCAGCGACCATCCCCCGCCGCTGCGCTTCGCCTACTTTGCCTACGCCGCCGGCAGCCATGCCGCGACTGCATTACGCTTGCGCCGCTGTGTCTACGCTTCCGCTTCCTGCTTGATCGCGTCCTCGATCATCGCGCGCAAATCATCGATTCCGTCGCCCTTCTCGGCGCTGGTCACAACGAAATACGCGTCGCAAATCTGCGCGATTTCCTTGCAGAGCGAATCAACCTGCTTCTTGCGCGCGTTTCGCTTGAGCTTGTCAGCCTTCGTAAACGCCACGATAAAGGGAATCTCGTGCGCCTGCAGAAATTCGATCATCGTCGCATCGAGCGGACTCAGCGCGTGGCGGATGTCCACCAGCACCACCGCAAGCACATGGCGGCGATCCTGAGTGAAATAGCCCTCGATAAGTTCTTTCCAACGGAGCCGCTCCGATTTGCTCACCTGCGCATAGCCATAGCCCGGCAAGTCGACGAAGTCGATGTCCTCGACGGCGAAAAAGTTGATGGTTGAGGTCTTGCCAGGACGCTGCGAGACCTTCACGAGGCCTTTTCTGCCGAAAAGCTTATTCATCAGCGATGACTTGCCGACATTCGACCTTCCAACGAAGGATATCTCCGCGTGGAGCGATTCGGGCAGTTGCTTGCTTGTTCCGTATGAAGCGACAAAACGCGCGCTTTGATATTTCATTATTCCGCTAATCCCGCCTATGAAAGAAACGCCTCAGTGGGCGCAAGGTCGTAGCTCGCGCAAATCTCGCGCAGCTGCATGTCTGACAAAAGATTCGCCGGCTCCTGCCCGCCGCATGCCGCGCGCGCTTCGAGGTAGATGCCCGCCGCCTTCTCGAGACTGTCGACAAGACCAAAGGTGTCGTCGAAGGTCTCGCTGCACGCGATGATGCCATGCCCCGACCACACGACCGCGCGATAGTCCTCCATCAGCGCCGCCGTCTGTTTCGCCAGCTCGACGCTTCCCGGCTGCACAAAGGGAAGGGCGCCCACGCCTTCCGGCGCCGCGATGATGCACTCGGTCGTGCTTTTCCAAAGCACACGCGTCAAAGCGCGGGAGTCGGTGATGAATGCGGTGGTGAGAGCGGTCAGGTGCGGCGTGTGCGCATGGTAGACCACCCGGTCGTCGCCCTCAGAGAGGCGCGCGCAAGTCTCATGCACAAGAAGATGCGTCTCGAATTCGCTCGTCGGCCGACCTGCATCCGAGAAGCCCCACAGCACGCGATAGGCATTGCCCGCCGCGTCCATTTCGACGATGCCGATGTTTTCCGTAACATCAAGGCTCACCTTGCGCATGTACTTACCGGCACCCGTCACAATGAACAGCTGGCCACCCACGCCAGGCGCCGAGACATTGACGGATATCCAAGGGGAACGCACCGCAAGATACGGGCGGCACACCGCGATATCCTCGGCATTCATGCGATACGAAAGGTTGCCGCCATTTGCCTCATGCCAACCTTTTCCCGTGCCATCCGTGCAAACGCGAATGAAACGCCTAATGCAGTTCGCTTGCTCTATGCTCATGACATTCTCCTCTCGCGTGGAGCCTTTATAGTCTGTCTCCATTATACGCGAGGCCTATGGGTCCAAGCTGAATTGGCATCCAAGCGAAAAGAACGCCGCCGTTCGTCATGCCGATAGGAGAAGGCGGTTCAGCACGAGAATCCGGCCTGCGAAAACCGCCATGAACGTGTATGAGGCTTGCGAAAACCACCCCCAGACGCGCGTGTGGCTTGCATTCACGGCATCAATGGGAAAAGGCGCAACCCGGAAGGGCTATTCCCCTTCGCGGAAAAACGAAAGAATGCGCGCGTCCGCGAAATCCATTTTCTTCGGGTCGTGAAAGCGATGGTCGGCGCCCTCTATCGGCACAAACACAATCGCATTGGCATCGGCGAAGACCCGCGAATCCTCGCAGGGAACCGTCTCGTCAGCCGTCCCATGCAGAATGATGATGTCATCGGCGTAGTCAAAGAACTCGCGCTCGCGTATATCATGCGCCGCAAAATCGTCGAACAGCGCTTTGGTGACCTTGATCTTTCGGTCGAAACCCGCCAGCGCGGCCTTGCCGGACTCGAGCTTGTGCAGGTTGTCGCCCTCCGCGATGGAGGCGAGTAGCGTCTCGCGCATGTTCACCGCCGGACAGCGCAACGCCAGCCTCCGGAACGGATTGCCGTGGTCAAGCAAGTACTTCAGCAAAAGATAGCCGCCAAAGCTCGTTCCGTAGGCATAGAGCTCATCGGTGGAAAAGTTTTCCCGCGCATAGTCGATCACCAGACCTAGATAGGCATCGCAATCCTCCAGCGTCAGGTTCTTGCGCGCATCCATGCCATGGCAGGGCCAGTCGAAAGCGATGACCGCGCTGCCTTTCCACTTGGCCACAATACGATGCGCAAAGGTTTCAGCAGAGGAATTGTCCTTATGCCCGCCAAATCCGTGGCAGAACACCACCACCCGCTGCACCGCAGCGGGCACGTCGCAATACAGCTTGCAGCGGACGCTTCGTCCGTCCTTGTTGATATCGAACAGCTTGTCCATGTCCGTTTCCCTCCGCCAACTCGACGTGAATCGATCGTGCCGCGAAACCCGCCAACGCCAGGCGACGCTCGATTGCGCCCACCAGCGCTTCCGCACGCAAGCCCCCACCGCGCGAGCGCCAACGCCGCCCGTACGCGCCACGCGCATCACGTTCCAACGCGCGAGCGCCAACGCCGCCCGTCCGCACCACACGCATCATGCTCCACCGCGCGAGCGCCAACGCCGCCCGTCC
>CAVFFT010000079.1:0-5018 GCA_963621885.1 bacterium | reverse complement strand
CATCAAAAGCGCGTTCACATGCGACCGTGCGCACATAAAGAGCTGGTACCATATCAGCGTGCGGCTTTCACAGCACGATTAACGACGGTAAGGAGAACTTATGGGGCTCATAGCGGCAAGCCTAGGCGCAGCAGGTGGCGTACTTGCTGATCAGTGGCGTGAATACATCTACTGTGATGCGCTCGATTCCAACACCCTTCTGGCGCGGGGCGAAAAGCGGACCGGCAAGCGCGGTTCGAACAAGCGCGGCGAGGACAACGTCATTTCCGATGGCTCGATTGTCGCCGTGGCCGATGGCCAGTGCATGATCATCGTCGAGAACGGCGAAATCCTTGATGTGAGCGCCGAACCGGGCGAATTCGTCTACGAGACGGGAACCGAGCCTTCGGTTTTCACGGGCGAATTCGGCGACAGCCTCACGAAGTCCTTCGAGCAGGTGGGCAGGCGTTTCACCTTTGGTGGCAGCGCGGGCAAAGACCAGCGCGTCTACTACATCAACACCAAGGAAATCATGGGAAACAAGTACGGCACCCCGACGCCGGTTTCCTTCCGCTTTGTCGACAAGAACATCGGTCTCGACACCGACATGGCGATTCGTTGCAACGGCGAGTATTCCTATCGCATCGTCGACCCGCTGATGTTCTATAAGAATGTGGCGGGCAACGCCGCTGACGTGTACACCCGCGACGGCATCGATTCCCAGCTCAAGAGCCAGTTGCTTACGGCGCTGCAGCCGGCCTTCGCGCGCGTTTCGGCTCTGGGTCTGCGTCCTTCCGAAGTGATGGCGCATACGAAAGATATCGCCGACGCGCTGAATGAGGAGCTTTCGGCTGAATGGCGACAGATGCGCGGCATCGAGATCGTGGCCTTCGGCATCAACAGCATCAGCCTGTCCGACGAGGACCGCGAGTACATCTCCTCGCTGCAGCGCGCGGCGGTGAATCGCGACCCCACGATGGCGGCGGCGAATATCACGGCGGCACAGGCGCAGGCGATGCGCGATGCGGCGAACAATCCGGGTGGCGCGGCTGTTGGCTTCATGGGCATGGGAATGGCGAATGCCGCTGGTGGTATGAACGCGGCTAACCTGTACACCATGGGCGCCCAGCAGGCGCAGGCTCCGGTTGCAGCCGCGGGCGGTTGGACCTGCTCGTGTGGCGCGCAAAACGCGGGCAAGTTCTGCTCGCAGTGCGGCCAGCCCAAACCTGAGCCGGCGCCGGCAGGCGATCAGTGGACCTGCCCCACTTGCGGCAATGCCAATTCGGGTAAGTTCTGTCCGCAGTGTGGTCAGGCGAAGCCGGCGGATGATTCCTGGACTTGCGAATGCGGCGCGACGAACGCCGGCAAGTTCTGTGCGAATTGCGGACATCCGCGCCCGTAAGTTAGCGCGTGAGAATTTAGGCGCCCGTTGTTGAAACGGGCGCCTTTCTTATTGCTTGCATGGTGGCTGGCTTGTGTGATTGTGCATGCGGGCCGGCGTTGCAACCGGTGTTCTGGCCGTGCCGTCGTGCATGTTGCAGCCGGAATCCCGTGCAGGCCAACCGCGTCTCGGACCCCAATCGTGCGCTAGGCCTTCTGAGCAGCCTCTTCGCGCGCCCGTGCTTCCATCATCGCCTGCGCCTCTTCCGCATTCGCGGGGTAGATGCCATAGCTCGGCGCGAGCACACTTTCAGGCATCGCGGGGCCTTCGTAGCATTTCACCGCGCCGGATGCGTTTGCGGCATCGATGGCGTCATCCGTCCAGCCGAGCTCATGCAGCACTTCGCGCGTGTCATATCCGATGGGCAGCGAGCGGCGCAGCACCGGATCGCCCAGGCTATCAAGGCGCACCGGCGCGGTCGTGATGGTGTAGGAATGGTCATCGCCATAACCCTGATCCTCGTAGTACACGCGGCGGAGCTGGTCGTTCGCGTACGCCTCTTCGTCATGCAGCACGTCTTCGACCGTCTGGCATTTCTCGCAGGCGAGCTCCTGCTCCGCCAGGAAGGGCTCCCATTCCGCCCAGGTCTTGGTTTTGAACACGCGCTCCATTTCGGCGACAACCTCGTCGCTGCGCCCATTGCGCGCGAGCGCTTCCAGGCTGTTGAGCTCGGGGTCTTCCCAGAAATGCGCATCCATGCCCAGCGCTTCGAACACCTTGCGGTGGAACTTGTTGTAGTTGCCGAAGCACATCACGAACCACACGCCGTCGCTCGAGACGTAGCTGTTGTTTGTGGGACATGGCGCGTGCCGGCGATCCTTGGGGTGCGCCTGGCCTTGCTGCTGCGCGCAGATGGCGCTCATCATGCCCCAGTTGCTCACGTGGTACAGGCTTGTGGTCACCTTGTCGCCCACGCCGGTGCGCTGGGCGTTCCACAGCGCGGCCAACACGCCCACGGCCAGCGCGTTCGAGCTGTTCCAGTCGCCAAAGGCCACTGGGGAATTCCCCACTTCGAAATTCGGACCCGCATTTGGGAAGCTCATGGTGACGCCGCCGCGTGCCGAATAGCTGATGGCGTCGTAGCCCTGCTCGTTCGCCATTGCGCCGCGTTCGCCGTAGCCGCGCAGCTGCGCCCAGACGAGGCGCGGGAATTTCTCGTGCAGCGTTTCGTAATCGAGGCCCATGCGCTGCAAAGCGGGCGTGCGATTGCTAGTGATGAACACGTCGGCCTGCGAGAGCAGCTGCATCATGGCATCCATGCCCTCTTTCGTTTTCAGATTCAGGCTCACCCATTTGCGGTTGAATCCGCCGCAGTCGAAGGCCGCGTCATCGATATCCGTCTTGAATTTCATACCCCAGGAGACGCCCTGTGTGCGCTGGTCATCGCCCATTTCGCGTTCGATTTTGTACACGGTGGCACCCAGTTCGCCCAACAGGCGCGCGCATCCCGGCGCCGCGGCGAAAATGGTGAGATCGACAACCTTCAAGCCTTGCAGTCCTGCCATGGGGTTTCCTTTCCTCGCGAGGCCAGGTGGCTCCCGCTGCAAGTGGCGCCCGTAGTGGAAGCGGCCTTAGCGGCGGTTCATGTGGCCTTCTGCTTTGAAACGACTACCTTCATTCGTTGCCTTTGATAGCCCATGATAGCGAACAGGTTCTTTTTGCATGACCGCACCGCTCCTGGGACTTTGGCCAAATGCTGCCTTTTATCCATAAGGCAGAAGCGTCGCTCACGACGTTCATCGAGAACGCTATGCGCTATTCATGTTGTGTAGCTATCCGCTGCTGCGCTCTGCCTGTACTTTAACGTCCCAAGCACCCAGCTGGGATAACGTAGATTCCGTCAGGACGTTGGAAGAAATAGGGCGCATTCGCGGCTATCACTCCAAGAAATGCCGGTTCGGGATTCTGCGCTGCGGGGTTTGAGACGACCTTATTGCGAAGCCGCAAGAGGTTTGCCGCTGCATTGTCGGTCTTGGCAACGTCAAGCTTTATTTCGAGAGCCGCCCATTGTCCCTGCGCAAGCTCGATGATTGCGTCAACTTCGAGACCATAAGCGTCGCGGTAGTAGAACAGGTTTGCCTGGCGAAGTGCCACCGAGGCGCCAAGGTAGGCGGAAAGATCGCGAATGCATAGGCTCTCGAACAGAATTCCCAAAAGCTGGCGGTCCAAAAGGAGCCGCTCTGCGTTGTAACCCAAAAGCGAAACCGTTAGTGAAGGGTCCACGAGGTAGCGCTTTGGGCGCGTCCGCGTGCGTGCCCGCGACTTGACAGGGGCATCCCAGCCACCAAGACTGCGAAGCAGATAGTTCTCTTCGAGATAGGAGAGATAGCGTGTCGTGTTGGCGCGGTCTGCGCTCGTCGCCTCCTCGCCACGGAGCGCGTCGCTTGTGAGCGTTTCAATGGATGCCGAGCCGCCGTCATTTCGGGCGAGAGCGTAGAGGACGCGGCGCATATGGACGGGATCGAGCTCTTTGCGTTGGGAGACGCTGTCGATGAAAGCATCGATATATTGGTCGACGACGATTCCCTGGAATTCACTGGGCTTATCAAGCGCCGCCGGCCAGCCGCCCCGGCATATGGAGTCGATAAGAGTTTCCAGGTCAAGGTCGGACTGTGCCGCTGGAATATCGTCGCCATTGAATAGCTTCTCCAGTGAGGCTTTCCCGTTTGAAAGACCCTGCTCGACAAGTGTCATGGGCTCCATGCGAAGTCGCGCAATGCGCCCTGCGCCCGAGTGCGTCACCTTGTCCATGTTGGGGCTTGATGATCCAGTGAGAAGAAACCTGCCGCACGCGTTTGCCTTCTCGTCGACTGCTCGTCGGGTGGCATCCCAAACTGCGGGGACTTCCTGCCATTCGTCTACAAGATGCGGCTCGTCTCCGTGAAGGGCGAGCTTAGCATCAAGCTCAACCGTCGTGCGCGTTGCGGGGTCATCGAGCTTTGTGACGCTGTTCGCTTGGGAAAGTGAAAGCCAGGTTTTCCCGCACCACTTAGGGCCGCGCACTTCCACGGCTCCGAAGACGCTGAGATATCGCTTGAGAATGTCCTCCATGATGCGGGGACGGTATCCGGAAGGGGTAAGAGTCATGCGAATCTCCTTGCGCTGAACTGGGCAATCAAAAAAGCCGCCTTAATTCAAGCAAAAAAGCCGCCTGAATTCAAGCAAAAGAGCCGCTTCGAAACGAGCAAAAGAGCCGCCTCGCGCGGCCGCATATTTGCAATTTGGCGAATTCCGTGGTGAAAGCGAATGTTTTCCAACGCTTTTGAGTTTCTGCTTGCGCAAGATTGGGTGGCGGTGTACTATTTCGTTCTGCTTCTACTGAAGCTCACACATGCGGGTGTGGCGGAATTGGCAGACGCGTACGGTTCAGGTCCGTATGGAGGCAACTCCATGGGGGTTCAAGTCCCTTCACCCGCACCAGTAAATCCAAGCTCCCAACTCGGGGGCTTTTTCATTTCCGGGGCCCTCGCGGGACTTGAACCCCGAGAGGGCTGAACGCGCCAGCGGCGCGTTCAGCGGCGAGCACCGCGAAGCGAAGGCGCGCAAGTCCCTTCACCCGCACCAGTAAATCCAAGCTCCCAACTCGGGGGCTTTTTCA
>CAVFFT010000078.1:0-8037 GCA_963621885.1 bacterium | reverse complement strand
CCGTCCGCACCACACGCATCATGCTCCACCGCGCGAGCGCCAACGCCGCCCGTCCGCGCCACGCGCATCACGTTCCAGCACCCGCGACCACGCACGCATCACCCGCCGTTATCGAAAAGGCCCGGGTCATGCGACCCGGGCCTCCTCAAAGCTTATGCCTGAAGCGTGAGTTATTTCACGGTAACAGCAGCGCCAGCCTCTTCGAGCTGAGCCTTGACCTCTTCAGCGCGCTCCTTGTTGACACCCTCGACAACGTTGGTCGGGACGCCCTCGACGAGAGCCTTAGCCTCCTTGAGGCCGAGGTCGGTGATAGCGCGGACAACCTTGATGACAGCGATCTTGTTGTCGCCGAAGCCCTCGAGCACGACGTCGAACTCGGTCTTCTCTTCAGCTTCCGGAGCAGCAGCAGCCGGGCCCGCAGCAACAGCAACGGGAGCAGCAGCGGAGACACCGAAGGTGTCCTCGATCATCGTCACGAGCTCAGAAGCCTCGAGGAGGGACATCTCCTTCAGAGCCTCAATAATTTCTTCCTTGGTCACAGCCATGTTGCTTTCCTTTCTATTGCGGTCGCTCGTTGCGACCGTCTTCTTTCAACTGTTCGCGGCCTATGCCGCACGCACCAAACTAGGCAGCGGGCTTCTGCTCGGCAACCTGCTTGATGCACTGGGCAAGACCGGACGGCACGCCGTTGATAGAAACGGCCAGACCACGGGCCACACCCGAAATCGCGCCTGCGATCTTCGCAAGCAGCTCCTCGCGCGAAGGCAGCGAAGCGATGGCTTCCACCTGTGCAGCGTCGTACACACGGCCTTCCATCATGCCGCCCTTGATAACCAGGTTCTGATTATCCTTGGCGAATTCCTTGAGAGCCTTAGCAGCCGCGGCAGCGTCGCCGTTGGTGAAGACAAACGCGCTCGGACCCTGCAGCAGCTCGTCCATCGTCGGCAGCTCTTTGTCGGTCAGAGCGATCTTCATGAGGGTGTTCTTGTACACCTTCAGATGAGCGCCAGCCTCGGTGATGTTGCGACGCAGCTGCTGCGCCTGCTTCACCGTAAGACCACGGTAGTCGACAACCCAGACAGCGACGACGCCATCCAGATCTTCCTTGATCTTCGCGAGAGTTTCGATATTTTGTGCGTTGGGCATTCCGTACACCTCCTTCTGCATTTCCCGGGTTCCGCCCCCTGTGGGTGCGTCGCAGAAAATGCAACGGCCCCCTCGTTCAAAGACGTGGGGGCCGTGATGATTCCTGAGAATCTCTGACCACCTCGGCTGGCCGCTCATGCGTTTGAGCCCGAAGGCACCGGCTGTCTTTGGCAGCGGAACTGTGTTCTTTGCGCTCTGCCACGCATATCACTCATGCGGGACACAGCCTGTATATTATCGACTCCATGAAGCGGCTGGTCAAGCGCTCCATGGAGTCTGCAAATCATCGCCGTATGTGCCGAGGCGCTATGCGGTCGTGGTTTCGGTGCCTTCCGTTCCCGCTACCCCATCCTGGGTCGCATCAGAGGATATCGCCGCACTGTCCGCGCCGGCATTCGCCGTGGCTTCGGTCGACTCGTCCGCGCTCGTCGAGGTGGCCTCCTCCAGAGACTTGGCACTATCGCCCAGGGCATCAACCGTGCACGTCGGGCTGTCCTCTATGTAGCGAAGCGTGATCTTGTCGCCCACCTGGTAGCCCACGATCTCGATCAGGCCCGGCAGCGCCACATCGTAAATGTGGTCGTCGTCCTTCAGCGTGAGGTAATAGTGCGAGTTGCCATCAATGACCGCTTGCGCCATCGTCTCAATCGTGCCGCTCGTCACCGTGCCGTCCGAGCTTCCCGAAGAACCGGAGCTCACACCATTCGACGCCAACAGCGACTTGTACGCCTTCTGGCATTCGCTCACCGTATCGCCCGTCGCCACGTTCTGGTAACGCTGAATGTCGATCATGGCGAATTTCTTAACCAAGCCCGCGCTGTCCTTCAAAGCCATGAAGTAGGTCGGCTGATTGTTGATGTTCAACAACAAGGGGAAGGTCGCGGTATACCGCAGATTCTGCACCTGGCCTTCTGCCGAACTCATCGCCGAAGACTCGGTTGCGCCCGAAACGGAATAGAAGTGCGATTCGCTCGTGCGCTGATTGATCAGAACGAAGCCGATGATCGAGTTGTCCGCCGTTGCGGAAGTGACACCGGTGTACAGCCACACATCGTCATCCTTCGCGATGTAGTTGTAGCCGTCGAGACCGTTCGTGCCCGGGGTCGTCTGCTTGACGCCCGTCTGGCCGAGCCAGGAGTTCAGCCAGCCATTCAGATACAGGCCGCTCCAGTTGTACTGCGTGATAAGCATGTCGGAGGGATACACACGGTCAACCCACTCCGGAATGTCCTCGACATTGTAGAGCGTGTGCTCGCCCGTCTCGGCATCCACCAGCACGGCTTCCTTGATGGTCTGGCCACCAAACAGGCCGATCGTGTAATCGAGAACCGGGCACACCCACCACGGATGGCCGTTCTCATCGATCTCGAAGGACTTTTCCGCAAACATCTTGAAGGGATACGCAAGCTGCACGTAACGGTCGATGTTGCGATCGAACGGCTCAGACTGCGAGTAGAAGATCGAGCCCTTGTCGCGCACGACCTGCGTGTCCTGGGTGGTCATGTCCACCAGCACGTAACCGGGAAGGCCCGTCGCCTGCTGATTAAGCCACTTGAAGAAGTCGGCATAGCCAAGCGGACTCACGCGCACCGGCGTTCCCTGATAGTTGATCTGGGAATACAGGTCGGAAATCTCGAACTGGCTCACGTACTCGGGAATCTCGCCCAGCGTGCGGTTGCCCAGCAACTCGGCGGAATCATGGTCGATAACCGGAATCTGGTTGTAGTCGACCTCTTCGATATCCGAGGCGAAATCACATTCCTCGGTCTGGAGGATGTTCGCATAGCGCGCCGCGTTGCCCGGGATGATGGACCACGATGCGACCGCGCCAATAAGAACCAGCACCACAATGATGACCGGCAGGAAGGAAAGCCGATGGAAGAGGGTCGACTTCTTCGCGGCCTTCATCTCATCATGCTCTTCTTCTTCGGCTTTATGCGAAAGGTACCTGAAGCCGAGGAATGCCGGCAACAGGATGACAATCGCAATGAACCACCACATGCTGACGCTATGGATATTGATGGCCGGATGGAACCACCAATAAGCGAAAGCCACCACGAGCACCGCGATAATCGCGATGATCACTTTCTGCGCCGTCGAAAGCGGCTTATGCGCATGCGGCTGCGGCTTGAATTCATCCGGGTCGATGTTCAACCCGAATCCGCCCAATATGTCTTTCCAGTTCAAGTCGCCCATATTGGGCATGTTTGGTCCGGCAGTCTCAGCCAAGGCTACCCCTTCCCATTCGATACTCGCACATTTTTACTATCCTAACCTACTTCTGACCTTCGCTCGCAAGGTTTCTCAAAACGTAAGGCAGGATTCCCCCGTTGCGATAGTAGGCGCCTTCGGTCGGCGTATCGATGCGAACCAGCGCGTCAAACGACACCGGCTCCCCATCGGGCCGCGTCGCCACGACTTGCACCACACGCGGGTTCGGCAGGCCTTCGCCAAAGTCGATGTCGCCGATGCTGTAGCTTTCCGTGCCGTCCAGACCCAGAACCTCGCAGCTCTCGCCCTCCATGAACTGCAAGGGAAGGATGCCCATGCCAATGAGGTTCGAACGGTGAATGCGCTCGAAGCTTTCCGCGATGACCGCACGCACGCCCAAAAGCGCCGGACCCTTTGCGGCCCAGTCGCGCGACGAACCGCTGCCGTACATCTTTCCCGCCACGACAACGAGCGGCACCTTCTTGTCTTCGTAGGCGCAAGCCGCATCGAAGAGGAGCTTCACCTGGCCGTCGAGGAAATCGGTCGTCCAGCCGCCCTTCTTCCCTTCCGCCAGCATATTCGAAAGTTTCACATTCGCGAAGGTTCCGCGCGCCATGACCTCATGGTTTCCGCGGCGGCTGCCGTAGGTGTTGAAATCGGCATCCGCAACGCCATGCTCGCGCAGATAGCGGGCGGCGGCGGAATCGGCGGCGATGGAACCTGCCGGCGAAATGTGGTCGGTCGTGATGAAGTCGCCCAGCAGTGCGAGAACGCGCGCTTCGGTGATCTTCTCGAGCGGAGCGGGCTCGGCGCCCATTCCGTCAAAGTAGGGAGCGCGACGCACATAGGTCGAGGCCTCGTCCCACGCGAATTTCGTGCTCGTGCCGCCGCCAAGCGAACGCCACGACGCGTCGCCGCCATACAGGTCGGCAGCCGTGTCGTTGAAGACGTCAGCCGTCACGTATTCGGACATCAGCGCAGCGATTTCAGCATCATCGGGAAGGATGTCGGCAAGATAGACGTCCTTGTCGCCATCCTTGCCAAGCGGCATCGTCTTGAAGTCGAAGTCCATCGTGCCCGCGATGGCGTAGGCGACGACATTCGCCGGCGCCATGAGGTAGTTCTGCGAAACGTCTGGCGAAATGCGGCCTTCGAAGTTTCGGTTACCCGAAAGCACGCTTGCCAGTTCGATGTCGTCCGCGATGCCATGCATTGCATCATTCAGCGGGCCGGAATTGCCGATACAGCTCATGCAGCCATAGCCGCAGATGGCAAAGCCCATCGCGTTGAGGCAATCGAGCAGGCCCGCTCGCTCGAGGATGGCAGTGGTCGCGTGGCTGCCCGGTGCGAAAATCGTCTTCACCCACGGCTTGCATACAAGGCCCTTCTCATGCGCATTCCGCGCGAGAAGGCCCGCGGCAATCATCATCGCGGGGTTGGTAGCGGTCGTGCAGCTGGTCAGGGCGGCAATCGCGATGGCGCCGTGTCCAAGGCTCACTTCCTCGCCGGTAGGCAGCGTCACGTCAACGCGCTTCTCAAGGTCGAGCGCGCGCGTATCACAGACCGCATGGAAGTTGTTGCACGCGGCGGACATGTCGATGCGATCATGAGGACGCGAAGGACCGGCGATATTGCGCGCCACCTCGCCCAGGTCAATCTTGATCACCTTCGCATAGACGCGCTCTTCAGCCGGATTACCCCAGAGTCCCTGCGCCTTCGCATAAGCCTCGACAAGCGCGACCTGCTCGGGCGAACGGCCGGTGAGTTTAAGGTAATCGAGCGTGCGATTGTCCACCGGGAAGAGTGTGCAGGTGCAGCCATATTCCGGCGTCATGTTCGAAACGCAAGCGCGCTGCGTCGCGCTCAAGGTCGCCACGCCTTCGCCAAAGCACTCGGCAAAGCAGCCGACCACGCCTTCAGCGCGCAGACGCTGCGCGACCGTCAAAGCGAGGTCCATCGCCGTCACACCAGCGGAAAGGCTTCCGGTAAGCTCGATGCCAATCACGCGCGGCACCAGTGTCGTCACCGGCTGGCCCAAAGCGGCAGCTTCCGCCTCGATGCCGCCAACGCCCCAACCCAGCACGCCAATGCCATTTGCAGTGGGCGTATGGGAGTCGGTGCCGACAAGCGTGTCGAAATACGCAAGAGCATCCGCACCGTCCGCGGGCTCTTCGGTAAACACGACAGACGCAAAGCGCTCGATATTCAGCTGGTGGCAAATGCCCGATCCCGGCGGCACGATGCGCACGTTGTCGAAGCTTTCCTGCGCCCACTTGAGGAAAGAATAGCGCTCGCGATTGCGGTCGAACTCGAGCGACATGTTCGCCTCGAGCGCGCCAGCGCATCCCGCCTCATCAGCGATAACGGAATGGTCAATGACAAGATCGCAGGGAATGAGCGGATTCACCTTTGCAGGGTCGCCGCCCAGCGCCTCCATCGCCTCGCGCATTGCCGCGAAGTCAACGAACACCGGCACGCCGGTGAAATCCTGGAAGAGCACGCGCGCAGGCGTGAACTCCACTTCCCCGCCTTGCACGCCTTGGCAGCCAGCCTCAACCACACGCTGCGCGAGCTCATGGGCACGCGCTTCGTCCGGCGCCTTCCTCAACACGTTCTCAAGCAGGACCTTCAACGCATAGGGAAGTTTCTCGGATCCTTCAACCTGGTCAATGGGGTAGTACGTGTAGTCAGTCCCGTTGACATGAAGCGTCTTTATCATGTGCCAGCCTATCCCTTCTCGCCTATCAGCGAATGTTCTGTCTCCCTCGACTTTTTGCTTGCGCAAGCTTGTTTGTGCGAGCTTGCTTGGAAAAACTTACTTGCGCAGCTCGGCGATAAGCGCATCGGTGAATTCGCTGCAGCGGCATCCCGGGCGCTCGTCGCGTGTGGCTTTGCGGATATCCGCCGTCAAAAGCGATCCGTCCTTGTAGACCGCACGCACCGCTTCGCGAATATGAGCCGCGCATTCCTGCTCTTCGAGATAGTCGAGCATCATCGCCGCCGAGAGAATCTCGGCCGTCGGGTTGCACAGGTCCTTGCCCGCGATATCGGGCGCGGAACCATGAACCGCTTCGAAAACCGCATACTCGTCGCCGATATTGGCGCCCGGCGCGATGCCGAGACCGCCGACCATGCCCGCGGCAAGGTCGCTTGCGATATCGCCGTAAAGGTTCGGGAAGACGATGACGTCGAACTGCGAGGGGTCGATAACAAGATTCATGCAGAAGGCGTCGACGATCTTGTCATCAAACGCGACGCGTCCCTCGTATTCGGCAGCGACCTCGCGGGCGACCTTCAGGAAAAGGCCGTCGGAGTACTTCATGATATTGGCCTTATGAACCGCCGTCACCTTCTTGCGACCCTGTGCGAGCGCATATTCGAACGCATAGCGCACAATGCGACGGGTTCCCGTCACGGAGATCGCCTTGATGGAAAGACCCGAGTCTTCGCGAATAATGCCAGCGCCTTCTTCGGCGGCAAGCGTGATGAGCTTCTTCGCTCCCGCGCTTCCCTCTTCGAATTCGACACCCGCATACAAATCTTCGGTGTTCTCGCGAACGATAACGATGTCGACATCCTCGAAACGGCCGCCCGCACTAGGAATGGAGATGACGGGACGCAGATTCACATAGGTCTCAAGCGATTTGCGCAACGCGACATTCACGCTACGGAAACCAGTTCCCACCGGCGTGGTCACTGGGCCCTTAATCGCCACCCGATTACGCTTGATCGCATCGATGGTCTCCTGAGGCAGCGGCGTGCCTTTCTCCGCAATCATGCCGGCACCCGCCTGCGCAATTTCCCATTGCACATTCGCACCCGCCGCTTCGAGCACCCTTTGCATGGCCGCCGACGTTTCGGGACCGATGCCGTCACCCGGGAGAAGCGTAATCGTATGCTGTTTCATGAAGGTCTCCTTGAAATCAAATTCAAAGCCGCAATTAGCACTGCATATTATAAAAACACCGGAAGAGAGCTTCCGGTGTCAGACTAGCAATATGTCACTGTAAATCCGTGACGCAGGCCACGATTTAAACGCTACGACACGTTTTCAAGAATCTGGCGCGAACGTACGCCCAGCGCACCCCGTCCATTCTTCGCATCGAAGGACACGCGCTCCGCCAATTCCGCCTTCACCTGAGGGCTCAGCTTGCCTTTCGAGAAAGCGATGATCGCGACAAGCATATCCTGATAGGAGATGTCACCATGGCAGCACTGCATGCCTTCATCAATCAGCGGCCACGCCTTTTCGCTGCGCTTTTCGGTCGTTGCGCCAAGTGCGCAGAGGAATCGCATCGCGGAAAGATGCAGCAGGTCGTTTCCCTCATCGAAAAGAGCGGTTTCGGCACCCTTGATTCCTCGATCGCAAGCACGCGAATCAATCGCCACCATGCGTGAGAGAGCCTCGAGACATTCCCAGCGCGTTTGCACTTCGCTCTGATCAAGCGCATCCACCATGTCGCCGATATACGGGGTAAGGGCCTCCGCGTCAATCTTGCTCACTTCGTCGAAAACGCTCGCAGCCTTCTGCCTATCACGTCGTGACGAACTATTGAGCTTATCTGCGACTTCCTTAAGCAGGCTTTCCTTTTTGACGCATTGCTGCGCCAACGCTTTGATTTCCTCGGACTTTTCGCTCACGCATCCTCCTCGCTCAGTTTACGCACCAATTATAAAAAA
>CAVFFT010000077.1:0-7717 GCA_963621885.1 bacterium | reverse complement strand
GCAGGCGCGGGCGAGCCGCTTCACGTTGGAGCTTTCGCAGGCGCGGGCGAGCCGCTTCACGTTGGAGCTTTCGCAGGCGCGGGCGAGCCGCATCGTGTTGGAACTTTCGTGTGAGGCGTCTTTCGGTGTGCTTGCTTCCGGGGTGGGCATTTTCAAGGCGGAAGCTTCCAAAGCGGGTGCTTCCAGCGCATGGAGTCGCGCGCGTTTGCCCAGGTTATGGGTGAGGTAGAACACGAGGAACATGAACGCGCCAAACACGGCGTTCGGTTGCGCGAGACCCAGGGCGGGAAGCGCGCATATCCAGAGCGCGATGCCGCGGGGGATGGCGGCTTTCAGACGCGGGTGCTCAAGCAGAATCATTGTCGAGGCAATGGCGGGCGTCATGAAGCAGATGCCCGCGGCGTTCGGGAAGAGCCCGCGGACGAACACGCCCCAAGGGAACGCCGTGAACGATATCGCGGCGATGGCTCCCATTACAATCACGAGGCGATTGTTGGGGAACGCCGTGCGGATGATGCCGAACATTCCCAGCGGGAAGACGACGAAACAGAGCGTGAAGAGCGTCGCGTTGAACGCCGCCGTGATGGAGACGTTGGCGATAAGGGCGCAGAGCGCGGACAGCGCGAAAAGCAGCGCCGGATAGAACGAGATGCCGCCCGAGATGACCGGTCGGGAATCAATGGGAAGGTCGAGGTAGCGGTTCGGATGAAGCGACGACCACATGCCCGAATCGAGGAAGGCCTTCGACACGTTCACGTGCGTCTGGTTGTCGTAGCGGATATAGGTGGCGTCGGCGGTGGGAAGCGCGCCGGCGAACACGATGCAGCCAATGGCGAGTCCGCACGCCAGGTAGAGGAGCGCCAGACCCCAGTCGCAGGCGGATTCACGGGGGGAATCGGCCCGGCGCCATGAGCCAAGCGGCACCGGAAGGCCGAAGGTGGGACGGCTCGCGCGGGAGCCGCTGCGAGAGTTGCCGTGCTTCGAGCCGCCGCGCTTGGAAGAGCGGCCAGATTCCGGGAGCGTTTTGCAGGAGCCGCTGCGAGAGACGCAGCCTCGTTTTGCGCGGAGCATCGCCACCGCATAGGCCACAACGCCAATGGCGAGAGTGACACCGAAGGTGCTCAATATGGTGCAGCTGATGCCGACTTCGTAATAGACAATGGGGAAGACGCCATAGCAGGCGGCGCTCATCAGGGGCGCCGCGATAAGGGCGTGCAGGCGCGTGAAGCGCAGCGCGCGGAAGAAGAGGTAGCCGGGCACATACAGTGCCGCCGCAATGCCGGCAGCCGCCAGAAGAAGCGTCGCCATCGCGCCTACCTTTCCTCTGCGGTTTGCACGGAATCGGCTGCTGCAGCGCTTGTGTCGCTCGTGACCGCGTCAGCGCTCGTGCCAGCCGCCGTATCACCCGCAGCCGCCCCATCAGCCGTTTCCCCACTCAAATCGTCAATCCGATACAGGCGCATGTCGCCTTCGGAAAGCACGCAGGTGAAGCCCGGCGTATCGTCGCGTATGCGGTCGATGCCGATCCAGCCATCGCGGTTCTTCTCGTAATACTGCGGGAGCTTGATGAGGTCCTCATAGCTCACGCCCTGGTCAAGCTGGAGCACGTAGGTGGCGCCCGTGTTGCGCACCGCCTGCTGCACTTCCGCATTCGTCGCGTATTCGTTCAGATGCTTGCGGATCAAATTTGAGTCGTCGGTCTGCCGCTTGAGCGCCGACGAGCGGTAGTACGCGTTCATATGGTTCACGCCATACGCGAACAGCGAGCCGTCGTTTGGCTGGTTGATCACGAGCGCGTCTTCGCCCGTGATGGCGAGCGCCTTGTCCACAAAGGCCACCTCTTCGGCGCCATAGACGCGATTGGCATCCTGCTTGTAGATTTCCGCAAGCTTTCCGTACACCGAGTTGTAGGGCGTCTGGATATAGGTTCCAAGGGCGGACACGCCAACCGGCGCGTAGGTCGCCAGCGCGAACAGCACGACCAGCACTGCCGTGATGGTCTGCGGATAGCGTGCAATGAAGCGGCTCGGCTTCACAAACCTGGTCACCAGCGCGGTGCATCCGCGCGAGATGTCGGTGAAGCCCAGCGCCGCCACCGGCATGAGGAAGATGCACAGGCAGGCCGCCGCGCGATAGGGGAGCGAGTACCACAGGCCCATGAAGATGGTGAGCCAGGGCTGCGCCGAGTAGCGCGAAATGAAGTAGCCGAACGCCATGTAGGCGACGGGAATGAGAAGCCACCACATGCGCCGCCGGATGCAGCTGATAAGGCCCACAACTGCCACGATGAGAATGGCGTACTGGATGCTGTTGATGGTGAGCGTGAGCCTGACCAGGCCTTTCAGGCTGAACCAGAATCCGTTGTTCTCGATATGACTGTAGCCCACAACGCCATGCAGGATGGGCGTCGTGATGCAGAAGGCCCAGAACGCCGCGATCGCGGCAAGGTAGACAAGAATTGCGATCGCCCGCGTACGGTTGTGATTTTGCGAGCGTGCGCCCGCGTACTTCCAAATGTAGTGCCCGCCGTATGCCGCCAGGAAAACGAAGGCGGTGAACAGGGAGTTCGTGTGGGCGACCGCCATCGACACGAAGGATATGAGCGCGAAGATGACAAAGCGCGGCAGCAGGGCGCGAATGAGCCCCTGTTCGGCAAAACCGATGATGATCGCCATGAAGGGCATCATCACGGCATATCCCAGCATGTTCGGGAACGTGGGGCCCTTGATGGCGAATACCCAGGGGTAGGTGGCGAAGGCGACGGTCGCGAGCGCGCCGAAAGCGACGATGGTACGCTTTTCGCCAAAGAGGGCGCGCATGAGAAGATGCATGCCGGCGGGGAACACGATCGCCGCCACCACAAAGACGAGCGCGTTGCTCGCGATGGTCACCTTCGTGCTTGCCATCAGCGTGACCAGGGCCACAAGGGCATGCCAGGTGGTGGGGTAGAAGCTCGAGCCGGTTCCCGAGGTCATCGGAATCTGGCAGGCGAGCGAGGCGGCGTAGCGCTTATGGTGCAGCGCGCACCATTGGCCTGAATCCACGAAGGCCTGCGCGAGGTTGAGGTGCGTCTGGTTGTCGTAGCGCGAGAAGAACGCGTCGGGCGAGTCGAGGTTCGCCACGAAGGTGATGAGGCAGACGACGATGCCGCAACCGAGGTAAAGCAGGAAGATTCCCCAGTCGTACCCGGTGTCGCGCGCGTCGCTGCGCGCCCGCCAGGAAGTGGGCGAGGCGAAGATGCGGAAGATGGTCGCATTCCGTGCTTTCGTCTGCTGCGCCGAAATGAGGAAGCATCCCAGAAGGATGACGCAGGGGATGGCGAACATCGTCAGGATGTCGCAGCGAATGTTCACCGCATCGTAGATGATGGGAAGCGCACCATAGATGACACAGGATGCCAGGGGCGACGCGGCGGTCGACGTCAGGCGCGAGAAGCGCAGCGTGCGCATGATGAGATAACCGGGAACGAAAAGCGCGATTATCGCCGCAAGAATAGGTGGAATAAGCGAAGTCATACGTTTCCTTGAAGTGCTTTAGTTGCTCTTGGAACTAGTTGTTGCCGAAAGCCTCTTTCTCGATTTGCTGGCGTTCATCATAGTTCAGCCAGCCGTTGGGCACGGTTGCATCTTCGTGGCATTCGGTGCAGGTGTTCACCGAGCGGGTGTGCGCCTTGTGACAATCGGTGCATTGGGTCGTGCTGTGGTTTTCATCCACGACGAAGCGATGCGGATTGTATTCGCCGAGGTATTCGGTCATTTCCGTGAGCTGGTTGCGGTCGAGGATGTCGTTGTGGTCGAGGTCGGTATGGCAGCCCGCTTTCAGACAGAACTGGTCGCCGGCGGTGGAGTCGTTAGAGCTGGCGGTGTCCGTGGAGTCGCTTGCGGAGTTGCCGCTCGCAGAGGTGTCATCCGCCGCGCCGCTTGCTGAGTCGCTGCTTGTCGTACTACCGCTCAAAAGCTCTTCTGACGAGAGCTCATACATAAAGCATTGACCTTGCTCGTTCGTGCCGGCAATCGTGTAGTCGCCGGTGGCCCAGGCGATTCCTTGGGAAACCGTTTCATCAAGGGTGGCTTCATGGCATTCGGGGCAGGTGATGCGGTGGTCGACATTGTGCAGATAGGCCGTCATCGCGACGCTTTGCGCCTCGTCTTCCATCTTGTTGCCATAAGCGTCGTATTCGCCATCGGTATAGCTGGTGACGTAGGCGTCCATGGGGTCGTGGCAAAGGGCGTTGCAGAATCCCGGCATATTGTGCCACTGGGAGAATCCAATGCCGCTTACGACGAAAACCGCCACGATAACGACGAGCGCGACCACCACGCGCTTGGCGCGAACCTTGTTCTTGTTAGGCGTTTTCGCTGATGAATCCTGCTGTTTAGTGTTGTCTTCCATACCATTCCTCCGCATCGGGCTTGTATTGTAGCGCAAGCGGTGGAATCGGCGGCAGGCGCTTCGCATGCTCCGTCAATGCATCAAAAAGAAAACCCCGGGCGGAAGACCGTCCGGGGTGAATGCGTGGTGGAGGCGGAGGGAATTGAACCCTCGTCCATACCAGATTCGCCATAGAGCGCTACAGGCTTAGTCGGTGATTAGATCTCGGTCGCGCTCGGCTCATCGACAGGCCTTGCGTTTCCCAGCCGGTTCAATCTTTGTTCCCGCCATACCGGCTACGTGCGGGAACGCGTCTCCCGTAAATGACGTCGCCGCGGAGCCAGGAGCAAACATCCGCATTGACGGCTGCTAATTAATTAAGCAGCGAGGGCGAGCTGACGCTGCCCAGAGAAATTCTTGTTGCCAATTAAATTTGACGGTACCCCTGTTTAACGTGGCGAGGAGACCACGACCTGCTCTCCATATTGAACCTGCCATGTCGAAACCAAATCGCCCCCAAAGTGGGGAAGCAGGACGCTTCTCAAAGTGCGCGCCAAAATGGCGGAATCGCCAAGCTGGCGGATTGCCAAAATGACCGAACCGCCAAACTGGACGAATTACCAAACTGGCCGAACCGCCAAACTGACGGATTTTTCTTTATACCCTGTTCGCGCCATAATGCAAGGCCAGCGCGCCAGCAATTGCCCCACCAGCAGAAAAAGCGCATCAAGCCCGCGGTGCGTCCGTATATCCTGCCCTGCGACGCGAACCCGCTCGCGCTCGTCGCGCTTTCTCGCACGCGGCTCGCGCCAGATGCGGCGCCCCTTTCACGCACGGCTCGCGCTGGACGCGGTATCCCTTTCGATCGGGGCTCGGGCGGTGCATCAAGGCTTCGTGCCCGCTTTGTCCTTTCGTGGAATCGAAGTTATGGAGTATGATGGGACAAGGTGAATGCGGCCTTCGAGGCGGGTAATGGCGGAAGGAGCCTTTCATGAAGACTGAGCTTTGTGATCTTTTGGGTATTGAATACCCGATTATTCAGGGTGCAATGGCGCATATTACGGATGGCAAGTTTGCTGCGGTTGTAAGTAACGCGGGCGGACTTGGTGTTATCCAGTCCGGATTCGACCGTCCGGACGTGGTGCGCGAGAACATTCGCATCGCCAAGGAAAACACCGACAAGCCTTTTGCGGTGAACCTGATCATGGAATCCAACTGCGTGAAGGAGAACGCGCAGGTTGTCATCGACGAGAAGGTTCCGATCGCGACCATTTCCGCAGGTAACCCGGTCGAGATTGTTCCGATGCTCGCCGAGGCCGGCGTGAAGACACTCTGCCTTGTCCCGCATGCGCGCGCGGCAAAGAAGATGCAGAACCTGGGCGCGACCGCGATCATCGCCGAGGGCATCGAGTCCGGCGGCCATATCGGCTCCATGACGACGCTTCCCATGGTGCGTCAGATCGTGAATGCGGTTGACATCCCGGTCATCGCCGCAGGCGGCATTGGCGACGGCCACGGCCTTCTGTCCATGCTCGCGCTTGGCGCGGTGGGCGTGCAGATGGGCACCGCCTTCCTGGTTGCCGAGGAATGCCCCGTGGCGCAGGAGTACAAGGACATGATCGTCGCGGCTGCCGACGACGCGACCGTTCTTACCGGCGAGCCGGGCCGCAAGCAGGTCCGCTGCCTGAAGAACCGCTTTACGCGCGGCTACTGGCGCCTCTACAATTCCGGCGCTTCCAGCGCGGCGCTCGACGCGTTCTGCACCGGTTCGATCGCTCGTGCGAAGAATGGCGATGTCGAGAACGGTGCCGCTTCCGCAGGCATGGTTGCCTCCATCATCAACGAGTGCAAGCCGGCGAAGCAGATCATCGACGACATCATGGCCGAGGCCGATGCGGCATATGCCGAGATGAAGCGCATCTACGGCTAGTTTTCGGCTAGACGGATTTTTTGGGCGATGTCAGAGACGCAGCAAACGAAGGCCGGCAAGAAGATAGCCATCGTCACGATGGGCGTGAAGCTGGGTGATGAGACCCGCGGCTACACGCGATTCCGCTTTCTCGCGGAATTCCTCGTGAAGAAGGGCTACGAGGTCGACCTCATCACGTCGAGTTTCCAGCATTGGGACAAGGCGCAGCGCGATCTGGCATCGCCTCAGTATCGCGACCTTCCCTACAAGGTCGTTTTCATTCGTGAACCGGGCTACGCGCGCAATATCGACCCGCGCCGCATTTTCAGCCATGCGCTGGCGGCGCGTCGCATGCGCGCGTATTTTGCCGATCACATTCACGAGTACGCGCTCGTGTATTCCGAAATTCCCCCGAACGATGTGGCGCTGGCCTGCGCCGAAGCGGCGCACGATGCGGGCATTCCCTATGTGGCCGACATCAACGATCTGTGGCCCGAGGCCATGCGCATGGTGGTGGACGTGCCGGTGATCTCCGACATCGCCTTCCACGGTTTCACGCGCGATGCCCACAAGGTGTATAACCTGCTGGACGGTGCGGTGGGAACCTCCGATGAATACGCGCAGCGTCCCGCTGCCGACCGTGAGCAGCCGTATCCCCATGTCACGTGCTACGTGGGAAACGACCTGGCGGAATTCGATGCGGGTGTTGCGGAAAACGCCGCGCAGGTGGAAAAGCCCGAAGGCGAATTCTGGGTCATGTACACGGGAACGCTCGGCGCGAGCTACGATTTGGAAACCGCCATTCGCGCGGTTGCCGCGCTGGCGGCTGATCATCCGGGTTTGCGCCTGAAGGTGCTGGGCGATGGTCCCGACCGCGAGCGGCTTGTTGGGGTAGCGGAGCAGCTTGGCGCGCCGGCGGATTTCTTGGGCTACACGCCGTATCCGGTGATGGCGGCTTGGCTGAGCAAGTGCGATGTCACGTTGAATTCGCTCGTGGCGAGCGCGCCGCAGTCCATCGTCACGAAGATCGGCGACTATCTGGCCGCCGGCAAGCCCATGGTGAATACCGGCAGCAGCCCGGAGTTTCGTGGCAAGGTAGTGTCCGACGGCTTTGGCGTGAACGTGCCCGCCGAAGACGTGGCGGCGCTTGCGGGTGCCATCGAGGCGCTGATCGCGGATCCCGCATCCTGCGTCCTCATGGGTGAACGCGCCCGTGACGTGGCTGAACGCGAATTCGACCGCCCGCAATCCTACGAGACCATCGTCGGTCTTATCGAGTCTCTGCTCGGGAAATAGCGCAGAAGCCCAGTCTTGACGGCGGCTCTTTCGTTGTTTCCTGTTTCGGCATGCCTTGGTTGATGGGTCGAGCTCTGGATGATCCAGGGCCCGCTTTTTGCTTTTTGCCCTGTTGGTGCGCCGTTTCTCTGGTATAGTTGC
>CAVFFT010000076.1:0-5364 GCA_963621885.1 bacterium | reverse complement strand
TCCCAACTCGGGGGCTTTTTCATTTCCGGGGCCCTCGCGGGACTTGAACCCCGAGTGCTCTATACACGCAACCAGCCCATTAACGCAGCGGGTCCGACAGCTCATACTGCCGGACCCGTCAGTTCTATCAAGCCGGGCCTTTGCTAGTCCCAAGCCTGTTTCCTACGTTTCGCTCACCAGTTAGCAATTACCCCTCAACAGGCGCATCGAACGCGCCAGCGCAATGGGGGCAGCGCGTGGCACCCTCCTTCACGTCCTCCTTGCAGAAGGGGCACGTGGGCGCAGGCTTCTCTTCTTCCTTTTCCTTGTGAAGCAGCTTCTCGGCCTGCGCGTCGAGCTTGTTCACGGCCTTCACAAGGCAGAACACGATCAGCGCGACAATAAGGAAGTTGATGACGGCGCTAATGAACGAACCGAAGTCGATGGATGTGCCCGGCACCACGAGGCTTCCCACGGTGGTTCCGTTGCCGCCGGTGATGAAAGTGATAAGCGGATTGATGATGTCATCGGTCAGCGACGACACGATCGCGGTGAACGCGCTGCCGATAATAATGCCGACTGCCATGTCCATCACGTTGCCGCGCGCGATAAACGCCTTGAATTCATTTACGAAGCCCATGTAAAATACCTCCAGCTCAGAATGCCTTTTTAACAAAAGTAGCGTTTCGTATAAACGAACTACCAATTATATGAGTCGGCCCGCGTTTGTCGACCGTTTCTCCACGCATAAATTTTTATCCCGTCAATGGGTAATTTTTCTTTCTTGTACCGAAATTTTATCTATAATTGACAAGTCTATGGTGTTGGGCGACCGAGGATGATGAGGTGTTTTCAGTGGCAAATAGACAAATCGGTTTCACCGAAACCGTGCTGCGCGATGCGCAGCAAAGCCTGATCGCAACGCGGATGCCATTCGATGCGATGGAACCCATCCTGCCGAAGCTTGATGCGGCTGGGTACCATTCCCTTGAATGCTGGGGCGGTGCGACCTTCGACGTGTGCATGCGTTTCCTGAACGAGGATCCGTGGGAGCGTCTGCGCAAACTGCGTGCGGGTTTGCCGAATACGAAGCTTCAGATGCTTCTGCGTGGGCAGAACATTCTGGGCTACAAGCATTACCCGGACGATATCGTTCGCCGCTTTGTGAAGGCGTCGGTTGAGAACGGCATCGACATCATTCGCATCTTTGATGCGTTGAATGACGTCGAGAACCTGCGTGTTGCCATCGAGGCAGCTGTGGAATCGGGCGCGGAAGCGCAAGGTGCTATCAGCTACACCACGAGCCCCGTTCATACGAACGAGATGTATGTGAAGCTGGCAAAGCAGATGGTCGAGATGGGCGTCAACTCCATCGCGATCAAGGACATGGCGGGCATTCTGACTCCGGCAAACGCCTACGAGCTGGTTTCCGCTTTGAAGGATGCGGTCGATGTGCCCATCCAGATTCATACGCACTGCACCGCTGGCATGGCGTATATGACCTACATGAAGGCGATCGAGGCCGGCGTCGATATCATCGACACCGCGATTTCGCCTCTGAGCGGCGGCACGAGCCAGCCTTCCACGGAAAGCCTGCACGTGGCGCTGAGCGAGCTCGGCTACGAGACGGGCCTGAATGGCGCGACGCTCTACGAGATCGCCGACTACTTCAAGGGTGTGCGTAACGGCTTCATCGAAGACGGCACGCTGAACCCCATTTCCCTGGGCACCGATACGCAGTGCCTGAACTACCAGATTCCGGGCGGCATGCTCTCCAACCTGCTTTCGCAGCTGAAGAGCCTGAACGCAAGCGACAAGTTCGACGAGGCTCTCGCCGAGACCCCGCGCGTGCGCGAGGATCTGGGCTTCCCGCCGCTCGTTACCCCCACGTCTCAGCTCGTGGGCACGCAGGCGGTGCAAAACGTGCTCGCCGGCGAGCGCTACAAGAACGTGGGTGCCGAAGTGAAGGCATACTGCCGTGGCGAGTATGGTCACACCCCCGCTCCGATCAACGAGGAAGTGCGCGCCAAGATTCTGGGCGACGACAAGCCGCTTGAGGGCCGCTATGCCGACACGCTTCCTACCGACACCTTCGAGGTGGCGCAGGAGAAGCTTGGCGAAACCGCTCGCAGCGACGAGGACGTGCTTTCCTACATCGCCTTCCCCGAGGTTGCGGAGAAGTTCTTCGTGGCACGCAAGGAAGCTGAAGAGAACGTGGCCGCGTACAGCATCGAGAAAATCGAGGACTAGCCATGGACATGCAATGGGGAATTCTCGACTACTGCTTCTACGCGCTGCTCGGCATGATCATCGTTTTTGCCGTGCTGATTTTCCTCGAGTTTGTCATCTGGCTTATGAGCAAGTTCGAGTTCGGCGGCAAGAAGGAGCAGAAGGAGGCCGCGGGCGCGCAAGCTCCGGCAGCCGCAGCGAGTCCTGCTCTTGCTCCTGGCACTGCAGGCGAATTGAAGCTTTATGACACCAACCCGCACGACGCCGCGATGATTATGGCTATCGTGGCAGACGAGCTGGGTAAACCGCTTAATGAATTGCGATTCATCTCAATTAGGGAGGTCCAGAGGTGAAATACGTTGTAACTCTTCGCAACAAGACCTACGAGGTCGAGGTTGAACAGGGCGAAGCGATGATTCTCGATGAGTACGAGGCGAAGTCGCCCGTGCCTCCCGCACCGGTTGTTGCCGCTGCTCCCGTCGCCATGGCGCCGGTTGCCGCCGCTCCCGCGAACGAGGGTCCGGTTGCAGGCACGCAGGTGAAGTCGCCCATGCCGGGCAACGTCCTGCGCGTGCTCGTGAAGCCGGGTCAGGCGGTCAAGGAAGGCGAGACGGTCGTCATCCTTGAGGCCATGAAGATGGAGAACGAAATCAACGCTCCCTGCGATGGCACCGTTAAGCAGATTGTTGCCGACGCGGGTTCCGTCGTGGCAACCGATGACGTTCTGCTCGTGATTTAGGCGGCGAGGCATGGACACTATTCTGGCAATTCTCGAGAACCTGTGGGTAAGCACAGGCATCGTGCAGCTGGGCGAGAACCCTCTCCAGCTGATAATGATCGCCATTGGCGGCGTGCTGCTGTACCTTGGCATCGTGAAGAAGTTTGAGCCGCTGCTGCTGGTGGGCATCGCTTTCGGCATCATCCTCACCAACATCCCCGGCAATGGCCTTTACCACCCGGAGATGTGGGACGGCTACATTCAGGGCACCGTCACCATCACGGAGATCCTCCATGAAGGCGGCCTGCTCGACGTTCTGTACATCGGCGTGAAATCGGGCTTGTATCCTTCGCTCATCTTCCTGGGCGTTGGCGCAATGACCGACTTCGGCCCGCTGCTCGCTAACCCGAAGTCGCTGCTCCTTGGCGCGGCTGCGCAGTTCGGCGTGCTTGGCGCCTTCATCATGGCAGGCGCTCTGGGCTTCGCACCGAACGTCGCGGCTTCCATCGGCATCATCGGTGGCGCTGACGGCCCGACCGCCATTTGGCTCACCACGAAGCTGGCGCCCGACTACCTCGCGGCTATCGCTATCGCGGCGTATTCCTACATGGCGCTGATTCCGCTCATCCAACCGCCGCTCATGCGTCTCATGACGACGGAGGAAGAGCGCAAGTGCAAGATGGAACAGCTCAAGCCGGTATCCAAAGAGAAGAAGATTATCTTCCCGGTGCTGGTGGCCGTTGTCGTCATCTTCCTGCTTCCTTCGGTGGCACCGCTTATCGGCTGCCTGATGCTGGGCAACCTGTTCCGCGAGTGCGGCGTGACGGATCGTCTGTCCGATACTTCGCAGAACGCCCTTATGAACATCGTCACCATCTTCCTCGCGGTTTCCGTGGGCGCGACGGCTGTGGCCGACCGCTTCCTCACGACCGAGACGCTGATGATCGTTGTTCTGGGTCTGATCGCCTTCGAGCTCGCCACCTTCGGCGGCCTGCTGCTGGGCAAGATCATGTACTACGCGACCGGCAAGAAGACGAACCCGCTTATCGGTTCCGCCGGCGTGTCGGCCGTGCCTATGGCCGCGCGCGTGTCGCAGATTGAGGGCGCGAAAGCGAACCCGACGAACTTCCTGCTCATGCACGCCATGGGCCCGAATGTTGCTGGCGTTATCGGTTCCGCCGTGGCGGCTGGCTACATGCTCTCGCTGTTTATGATATAAATACGCGAGCTGCGAAGCATAAGGAGACCGGTGGCCTTCTGGCCGCCGGTCTTTTTTGTTGCTGGCGCTAAAGGGAAGCGTGAGGGAGGAAGGCGCGTTGGAGACGTTCTTAAGCGCGGAATCGACGACGATGATTCTGGTCATCATCGTGGCCTGCGGTTTTGCCGCGCGCAAGCTGGACATCACCAACGACGATTTCGATAGCCACCTCTCGAAACTCATCCTCACCATCACCTGCCCGGCGATGATTCTCGATTCGGTACTTTCGAACACCGACCTGCCGGCGCCCGAGTTCATCCTGAATATTCTTCTTATCAGCACCGTCGCTTTTGCCGTGCTGCTGCTTGTGGCGTGGCTTGCGCCCAAGCTGTATTTCACGCCGAAGAAGGAACAGGGCGCGCACCAGTTCACCATCGCGTTTGGCAACACCGGCTTCATCGGTTTTGCCGTAGTGGGCGCGATTGTCGGCGGCAATGCGGTGCTTTACGCCTCGATGTACAACATCATTTTCAATTTGCTTGTGTTCAGCGTTGGTTCGTATTTCGTTTCCGCATCAGGGGAAACGGCGGTGTCGAATAGCTATCGCCTGAAGATGATCCTCAATCAGTTTAAAAGCCCCACGATGATCGCCTCCATCGCCGCGCTTTTTCTGGCACTGGGCAATATCACCGATACAAGCGGGGTTATCGGGCGCTCGTGCAATATGCTTGGCGCGATGACGCCGCCGGCATCGATGCTGGTCATTGGCTCGACGCTTGCGAAATACGATTTCAAGGAAATGCTGAGCAACTGGCGCATCTACCCCACCGCCATTCTGCGTTTGGTAGGCGCGCCGCTGGTGTTTTGGCTGGTCGGAGGCTTCTTCACGAGTGATATGCATCTGTTGGGTGTGCTCGCGCTTGAGAATGGCATGCCGGCTGCCTCGGCGGGCACGATGCTTTGCCTCATGTACGGCGGCGACCTGAAATCGATGAGCCAGGGCGTTTTTGTGACGACCATTCTTTCGGTTATCAGCATTCCCCTCGTGTCCGTTTTGTTCCTCTGAGTCGTGTGTCGTGGGCATTTATGTATGGGCAGCAGCTGTTTGAGCGCTACGCCGCCATGCCATGAGTGATGGTTGATGCGTCGATTTCGAGGCGCTGCAATTGCCGCGCGGCGCCGCGCGACCAGATTTCTTTCCAAATAGGTATTCACAAGCATAAACGCGTTCAAATCGCGC
>CAVFFT010000075.1:0-4804 GCA_963621885.1 bacterium | reverse complement strand
GCCAACCCAGCCAACGGCGTGCCAGCTCTAAACCCGCCAGCCGCTAATTCTTGCTCGCAGCGCCTTCCCATTGGGGCATGTCCTGCAGCGCGACCAGCGGCAACTCGCCATCGCGCATCACGTCGAGCGCCGCCACGACCGCCTGCGCCGCCGCGAGCGTCGTCACGTAGTTCACGCCATGCTTCACCGCTTCAAGACGCAGCTCGTAGCCGTCGTCGCGCGTCGCGTGGCCGAAGGGGGTGTTGATCATCAGCACGATCTCGCCGGAAGCAACCATCTCCTTGATGAGCGTGCCTCCCTCGTGCACCTTGGTCACCTCTTCAACCGGCAGGCCCATCGCCCGCAGCACGTTGGCGGTGCCATGCGTCGCGACGAGCGAGAAGCCCAGACGCACGAAGTCGCGCGCGATGGAAGCGAAGTTGCGCTTGTCCTCGTCGTTGACCGAAATGAACACCTTGCCCGCACGCGGCACCTCGTAGCTCACCGCGAGCTGGGCCTTCGCATAGGCCGCCGGGAAGTTGTTCGCAACGCCCATCACCTCGCCGGTCGACTTCATCTCGGGGCCGAGGAACACGTCGGAGCCGGGGAAACGACCGAAAGGCATCACCGCTTCCTTCACGCAATAGTGGTCGAAGTGGCGGTCGTCCGGCGGAAGGTTGAGGTCGGCAAGCTTCTCGCCCGCCATCACGCGGGACGCGATCTTCGCCAGCGGCACGCCCGTCGCCTTCGACACGAAAGGCACCGTACGCGATGCGCGCGGGTTCGCCTCGATGACGTAGATCATGCCGTCCTTGACCGCGAACTGGATGTTGATCAGGCCGCGCACGCCCAGACGCAGGGCGAGGCGGCGGGTGATGTCGCGCAGCTCATTAACGACAGCCTGCGAGAACGCGAAGGGAGGCGTGCAGCAGGCCGAGTCGCCAGAGTGGATGCCGGCCATCTCGATATGCTCGAGAACGCCGCCCACGTACACCTCTTCCCCGTCGCAGACCGCGTCGACGTCGCATTCGACGGCGGTCTCAAGGAACTTGTCGAGATACACCGGATGGTCAGGGGAAATGCGCGCCGCTTCACCCATGTACTTCTCGAGCGAAGCGCGGTTGTACACGATCGCCATGCCGCGGCCGCCGAGAACGTAGCTCGGACGCACGAGCAGCGGGAAGCCGATTTCGCGCGCAACCTGGCAGGCCTCCTCGAAAGTGGATGCCTCACCCGCACGCGGATAGGTGATATCGAGCTCGTCGAGAACGGCGGCGAAACGCTCGCGGTCTTCCGCAAGGTCGATGGACTCCGGGCTCGTGCCCATGATGGGAACGCCCGCCTGCTTGAGCGCCTGCGCAAGCTTGAGCGGCGTCTGGCCGCCAAGGGTGACCACCACGCCATCGGGCTGCTCGACGTCGACGATGTCCATGACGTCCTCGAAAGTGAGCGGCTCGAAATAGAGCTTGTCGGAGGTGTCATAGTCGGTCGAGACGGTTTCGGGGTTGCAGTTCACCATGATGGTCTCGAAGCCCACCTCGGCAAGCGCGTAGCTCGCATGGACGCAGCAATAGTCGAACTCGATGCCCTGGCCGATGCGGTTCGGGCCGGCGCCCAGAATCATCGCGCGGCGGCGCGTCTTCGGGCGTACTTCCGATTCGCCCAGCTCATAGGTCTTGTAGTGGTATTCGGTCGCGCTCTCGAATTCGGCCGCGCAGGTGTCGACCGTCTTGAAGACCGGCACGACGCCCAGGCTCTTGCGGTAGGCGCGAACCGTCGTTTCGAGGAAGCCGGTCATATGCGCGAGCTGCGCGTCGGAAATGCCATAGCGCTTTGCGACGCGCATCGCATCGGCGTCGATGTCGAACAGGCTCACACCCGAAAGGCCCTCTTCAACCGCGACCATGTCGGCCATGCGCGAGAGAAACCAGGGGTCGATGCCCGTTGCCGTATGAACCTCTTCGACGCTCCAGCCGCGGCGCAGCGCCTCGGCGACGTAGCGGATGCGGTCCGCCGTCGGACGCGCCACGCGACCAGCGAAGTCGTCCTCGTCGAAGCGGTCCTTCGCATCGCAGCCAAGGCCCGTATGGCCATCCTCGAGCGAGCGCATCGCCTTGCCGAGTGCCTCCTCGAAGGTGCGGCCGATCGCCATGACCTCGCCCACGGCCTTCATACGCGTGGACAGCGTGTCGTCGGTGCCTTCGAATTTCTCGAATGCGAAACGCGGCACCTTCACGACGCAGTAGTCGATGCTCGGCTCGAAGCAGGCCGGCGTCGCCTTCGTGATGTCGTTCACCATCTCGTCGAGCGTGTAGCCCACGGCGAGCTTCGCCGCGAACTTCGCGATCGGGAAACCGGTCGCCTTCGAAGCGAGGGCCGACGAACGCGACACGCGCGGGTTCATCTCGATGATCACCATGCGGCCGTCACGCGGGTTCACCGCGAACTGCACGTTCGAACCACCGGTCTCGACACCCACCTTCTCGAGCACCGCGAGGCTTGCCACGCGCATGCGCTGGTATTCCACATCGGAAAGCGTCTGAGCAGGCGCAACGGTAATCGAGTCGCCGGTATGCACGCCCATCGGGTCGAAGTTCTCGATGGAGCACACGATGATGCCATTGCCATGCGCGTCGCGCATGACCTCCATCTCGAATTCCTTCCAGCCCTCGATGGACTCTTCCACGAGCACCTCGCTCGCGGGCGAAAGGTCGAGGCCCTGGCCCACGATGCTCACGAGCTCCTCCTCGTTATGGGCAATGCCGCCGCCGGCGCCACCCAGAGTGAAGGACGGACGCAGCACGCAGGGGTAGCCCACTTCCCCGACGATGCGCAGGGCATCCTCGATGGAATACGCATAGCCGGAACGGGCGGTCTCGATACCGAGCTCCTCCATGCATTCGTTGAAGAGCTTGCGGTCTTCGCCGCGCTCGATGGCCGCAAGGTCGCAGCCGATCATCTCGACGCCGTACTTCTCGAGCACACCCGTCTGGGCAAGCTCCACGGCCGCGTTAAGACCGGTCTGGCCGCCCAGCGTGGGCAGCAGCGCGTCGGGGCGCTCCTTCTCGATGATGCGCTCGAGGAACTCCTTCGTGATGGGCTCGACGTAGGTGCGGTCGACCAGCGCGGGGTCGGTCATGATGGTCGCCGGGTTGCTGTTCACCAGCACCACTTCGAAGCCATCCTCCTTGAGCACCTTGCAGGCCTGGGCTCCCGAGTAGTCGAACTCGCAAGCCTGGCCGATGACAATGGGTCCCGAGCCGATAACGAGTATGCGCTTGATATCCTCGCGCTTAGGCATGGCACGCCTCCTCCTGCCGCGGCTCTGCCTGCGCGGCGCCAAACTTCCAGCCAGCCAAGCGGTCGGCCGCTATGTCGATATCCAGATAATCGGCCTGCCCATCCATCAGGCGCGAGAAGGCCGTGAACAGGTAATGGGCATCGGTAGGACCGGGCGCCGCTTCCGGATGGTACTGAACGCAGAATGCCGGCAGATCGAGGAAGGCAACGCCTTCACAAGTGCCATCGTTCAGGCTCACATGCGTCAGCTGGATGCGGCCGAAACGCGGATTCGCCACCACCGGCGCCACACCGCGACGCACCCACACGCGCAAATCCTGCTCGTGCTCGGTCGCGCCCGCGCTCTCTTCCGGAACAAGCGGACCCAGGCTCGAGAAATCAACCTCGAAGCCGTGGTTCTGAGCGGTGATCTCGACGCGGCCGGTGCGCAGATTCATCACGGGGTGGTTGCCGCCGCGATGGCCAAACTTCAGCTTGCCCACGCGGGCGCCCGCCGCCTTGCAGATCATCTGGTGGCCCAGGCAGATGCCGAACACCGGCAGCTTGCCAAGCAGCTCTTCCACCTGCTTGTAGGTGCCTTCGACTGCCTCAGGGTCGCCGGGGCCGTTGCTCAGGAAAACGCCGTCGGGGTTCATCGCGAGCACCTCTGAGGCCGGCGTGTCCCAGGGAACGCGCGTGACCTCGCAACCGGCGCGCACGAGGCCCGCCATGATGGCGTCCTTCGCGCCGCAGTCGTAGGCGACGACCTTATGGCGTGCGGCAGGCACCGCGGCATGGGCGAACGCCTGCGAAACAGGCAGGTCATCCTGGCCAAACGCCGCCGGCTTTGTGCTGCTAACCGTCTCCGCGAGGTTCACGCCCACGATGGACACGCTCGCACGCGCCTTCGCGACCAGCGATTCGGGGTCGAGGTCCTCGGTGGAAATGACCGCCCGCTGCGCACCTGCATCGCGCACATGCTGCACGAGGCTGCGCGTGTCGATACCCTCGATGGCGACGACGCCGCGTTCGCTTAGGAAATCGGGCAGCGACATCTGCGAGCGCCAGTTCGACGGCACGCGGCACATGTCATGCACCACCAGACCGCGCAGGGCGAGATTGTCGCGCTGCAGGTCGTCAAGATTGACGCCGTAGTTGCCAATCTGCGGATAGGTCATCGTGATGATCTGCCCCGCATAGGACGGATCGGAAATCACTTCGAGATAGCCCACCATCGAGGTGTTGAAGCATATCTCGCCGAACGCCTCACCAGCCGCGCCGCACGAGCGGCCGCAATACACCGAGCCGTCCTCAAGCGCGAGCATCGCGGGAGCGCTTGCCCCCGCCGTCGTGCGCGCGAGAAGGCTCGAAGCCAAATCAGTTGCCATTTTTCCTCCCATCGGCGAGTTCACCGGCTGCGTCATCGCTGAACCTCGCCATTCACCAGAATGGGCTTACCCGCGACAAAGGTGTCGGTCGCCTTTCCCACGAGCTGTTTTCCTATGAAACCGGAATTCGCCGACTTCGAATGGAAGCAGGTGGGCGT
>CAVFFT010000074.1:0-6130 GCA_963621885.1 bacterium | reverse complement strand
GTGGCACGCGAAGCTGCCGAAGCGGCGCGTGCGGCGACCGAGGCTGCTCAAAAGGTGGCTGCCCAGGTTGCGACTCAGGCCCAGCCGCAGGTGGCTGGCCAGGCAGCTTCCGCTCCGATGGCGGCGGCTACCGCGACGGCGGATGCCTCCGAGCTCACCGTGCGCAGGCTTATGCGCACGCCGGTTTTCACCCTGCGCGATACGGATACCGCGCTTGACGCCCTGAAACTCTTCGCCGACAAGGGCATTTCGGGCGCGCCGGTGATCAACGAGAAGGGCAAGCTTTGCGGCTTCGTTTCTGACGGCGATGTCATCGCGATGATGTCGCGCCAGAATTCCGCCTTCAATGGATACTGGGCCTTCGCGGTCGATACGAACGCGGAAAGCTTCACGCAGCGCCTCGATGCGCTCACGTCCACGACGGTGGGGAGCCTTGCCACGCGCGACGTGCTTACCGTGAGCGTACATGACGATATGCGTGACGTGTGCACGCTGCTTGCGGGTCGTCATCTGAAGAAGGTGCCGGTTATGGACGGCAACACGATGGTGGGCATTATCAATCGTTCCAACATCACGCGTCAGGCGGTCGAACGCTACGCCGCAAAGGATGCGTAAGCATATCGAGAATCGCGGGTAGACCAGGGAAGCGCCCCATCGCGAATGGGGCGCGCCCGGCGACCGCACAACCGGGTGCGCGCGACTAGGCGGCTGCGCGCCCGGCGACCGCGCAACCGGGTGCGCGCGACTAGGCGGCTGCACAACCGGGTGCCACGACCCGGCAGTCGCATGACCCGTTGGTCGCAGAAAACGGCGTCGCGCGGGTTGCCTCACAACCCGGCCGCAATACGTCGCGGGTTGCCTCACAATCGCGGGTAGACCCGCCACAAAGGGAAAGCAGTCGCTCAAACGGCTGCTTTTCTCTTTACTAGGCGCAATAAACACCCCGTTTAAGCAGCTGGTATTTCCTGAAAAAATACCCCGCCAATTCGTAGAATATTTAATAATTTGACCGCACTTAGTTCCTGAAGATAATAGAGAACATGTTATGGGACGGCTCCCGCAATCCTAGCCGGAGCAGTCAAGTTTGTCATGTGACTGGGAGGGATCACGACAAGCGGCTGGCGTAACGTCCGTCCCACAATATACTTTCCCAGTCTTCCCGCTGGAACACGAGCATGCACATGACACTACCATGCGCATGCTCGTGTGCTTTCATGTGGGAAAAGACGCCCCGGTTTATAAAATCACATATCATGTTATGCTTCATAAGGCTGAGGCTTGGCGCACGCACGAGCTTTGCCGTACGCATGGGCCGAGTCGTACGCATGATGCCGAATTGATGCCGAACCGGGCTTTATGCAAAGCGGCGGACCGTACGCATTCGCTTCAGCCATATCGTATCGTTCGGAAATTCGCGCAATGAGCTGCGATTTCTCTCTAGATATGAGGAAGAACAGTGAACCTGCCACAGCTGCACTATTTTGTGACTCTCGCCCAATCGGGAAACTTCAGCCATGCCGCCGAGGAGCTTTGCATCACGCAGCCGGCGCTTTCCAATTCCATTAAGGCGTTGGAGCGCGAGCTGGGCGCCGATTTGTTCAAGCGCACAAGCTCGGGCGTGCATCTGACATCCTATGGCCGGCGCTTCCATTCGCATGTCGTGAAAGCTTTGGGTGAACTTGATCGTGCGGCGACCATTCCCCATGCTCCGATGGTGGACAAGGCGTCCGTCACCATCGCCACCTTCGCGACCGTGCAGCAGTTCTTTTTGCCGCAACTGTTGGTCGAATACGCGAACAGCACCCATCGCGCAACGGTGTTCGACATTTACGAGGCGTACAACACGACCACCTGTGGCGAGTGGCTCCAGCAGGGGAAGGTGGATCTTGCCATGTGCGGCCAGCCTGGGCAGACGGGGAATGCCGTGTGGTTCCCCGTGCTCACGCAACAGCTGGTTGTGGGCGTGGCGGAGACGCATCCGCTTGCGCAGCGTGAAATGGTGTCGCTGCGGGACATCCTTGACTATCCGATCGTTTCCTATCGTCGGCCGGCCGGCATGTATTACCCGGTCGAAAAGCTGATGGACATGATGGGCTATCCCTTCCGCGAGGCTTTCAGCAACGAGTTTGGTGCCTTGCCCTATTTGGCGGCGAATCCCCAGTGCGTGGCGCTGATGCTTGACACCGTAGATGGGCGCATCAGGTCTTTTGCTCGCTTCATTCCCATTGCGGAACTGCTGCGTCCATTCCACCTGGTGGGGCTTATGTACAACCTCGCCACGATGGAGAACGAGGCCGCCGCGCATTTCGTCAACTGGGTGGAGGAGCGCTGCCAGGGTCTGTACGATTTCGTGCCGACCGAATCGCTCATCATGGGAAAGCTGCAGTAGCTGTCAGACACGCGTCGAGCACATGCTGGGCGCCGGAGCTTGCAGTCGGATGGGATTTGCCTTGAAACCTCCGCCAAACGATAATCGCGTCTATACGTGATAAAGCCATAAGAATTAACGGGATCGCTTGAATGCGCGATCCCCCTTGATGTGGGAGAAGAACCATGAATCTGCAGCAGCTACGCTATTTCACGGCAGTCGCGCAAGCGGGGCATTTCGGACATGCCGCCGATGAGCTTTGCATCACACAGCCCGCGCTTTCCAACTCCATTAAGGGCTTGGAGCGCGAACTGGGTTCCGAGCTGTTTGTGCGTTCGAACACGGGCGTCTATCTGACCTCGTATGGTCAGCGTTTCTATTCCCATATCGTGCGTGCCTTGGGTGAGATAGATCGCGCCGTTGCCATTCCCTGTGTTCCGGCGGTGGACAAGCCCACTATCACCGTGGCGACCTTTGCAGCCATGCAGCAGTCGTTCCTGCCCCAGTTGCTCGTTGATTACGCGAATAGCACCCATCGCGCGACGCTGTTCGATATTTACGATGTCCATACCACGTCGGATTGCATAGATTTGCTCGCTCGGGGGAAAATCGATCTTGCCTTGTGCGGACGACCGCCGCAATCGGGGAGCTCCGTATGGTTTCCCGTGGCGGCTCAGCAGCTTGTGGTGGGCGTAGCGGAAACGCATCCACTCGCGCAGCATGCGATGGTGTCATTACGGGACATCCTCGACTATCCGATCGTATCCTATCGTCGCCCTGCCGGCTTGTATTACCCGGTGGAAAAGCTGCTCGCGCGCTTGGGGTATCCCTTCCGCGAAGCTTTCAACGACGAGATTGGCGCCTTGCCTTATTTGGCGGCAAACCCCCAGTGTGTGGCGCTTTTGCTCGACACGGTCGAAGGCCGCGCCCGTTCTTCCACGCGCTTCATTCCCATAGAGGAATTGCAGCGACCTTTCCATATGGTGGGGTTGCTATACAACCTTTCCACGGTGGAAGACGACGCTGCCGCGCATTTCGTGGAATGGGTGGAGGAGCGCTATCAGGACCTGCGCGACATCATCGCCATCGAGTCGCTCATTCTGGAACCCCAGCACTAGACGCCACCTGGCTGTCGAATCGTCGTTGCGTCCGCAATCGTCGCCGCAGCCATCCGTCTGCCCGTCTGCGCCTTACGTAGCGCCCGGCAACCCGCCCGCGGCTTGTTTCCGCGATTGCCGCCGCGTCCGCTCGCCCGGCAACCCGCCCGCGCCGTCGGCGGCGCCCGTCAAGCCGCCCTTGCGAAACCAACGCCGCAATTCCCCGTCCGCCGCCATTCAGTAGCAATACGCCGCAAGTCCGCGGTACCCCCTGTACCGCTGTTCTATCCTGCTTAACTGCTTTCTTTGCGCACATAAATACGCAGGAGACGGAAAGGGCCGGTTTATCCGGCATGGACACTTTGAAAAGGCAGGGATATGGACAAGATATTCAAGCTTAAGGAGAACGGCACTTCGGTCCGCACCGAGGTCATCGCCGGTCTCACCACGTTCATGACGATGGCCTACATCATCGCCCTGAACCCGAACATTCTGACCGGCTGGCGCGCCGGTGGCGACGAGCTCTGGAACGCAGTGTTCCTCGCCACCTGCCTCGCGTCGGGCATCGCGATGATGTGCATGGCGTTCCTCGCGAACAAGCCGTTCTGCTTGGCACCTGGCATGGGTCTGAACAGCTTCTTCGCGGTCGTCGTGACGCAGATCGTCACCCTCACGGGCGCCACCTACGTGGCATCCTTCCAGGCGGCACTCGTTATCGTGCTCGCTGAAGGCGTCGTCTTCGTGATTCTGACCTTGTGCAACATCCGCGAGAAGATCGTCGATGCCATTCCATATGGCATCCGCATGGGCATCGCGCCTGCCATCGGCCTCATGCTGCTGAACATCGGCCTTGGTTCGAACGCCGGCGTGTACGACGCAAACGGCGACTGCTTCTACGTCATGCGCGACTTCTTCGGCTCGCTGTCCGCCATCTTCGCGTCGACCACGATGAGCGACGCTTACCCGGCGATGGTTCTCACGGTTGCCACGATGTTCATCGGCCTGTTCGTCATCGCGCTGCTCGCGCACCGCGGTGTGAAGGCGGCCGTCATCCTTGGCATGCTCGTCGCGTCCGTCATCTACTGGGCAGGCGAGGCCCTCTTCCTGGGCATCGATCCCTTCGCGTCCTTCGGCCAGGCTTCCTGGATGCCGGCATTCGGCGCGATGATCGACCTCACGTTCTTCAAGTTCAACCTGCAGGGCTTCCTCGAGATCGGCTGGCTCACCGCCATCACCCTCATCATCACCTTCGTGATGATCGACATGTTCGACACCATCGGCACCCTCGTGGGCACCGCTTCCCGTGCGAACATGCTTGACGAAAACGGCAAGATGCCCCAGATGAAGGAAGCGCTGCTCGCCGACGCAATCGGTACCGTGGCAGGCGCTTGCACCGGCACCTCGACCGTTACCACCTTCGTGGAATCCGCTTCGGGCGTGCAAGCGGGCGGCCGCACCGGCCTCACGGCTTTCACCTGCGGCATTCTCTTCTTCCTGTGCATGTTCATCGCCCCGATCGTGGCGATCATCCCCGCGGCGGCCACCTCTTCGGCCCTCATCTACGTGGGCATCATCATGCTCTCGGGCCTCAAGAAGATCGACCTCGACGACTTCGAGCAGGTCGTGCCCGTGGCGCTGATGATCATCGCCATGCCCATTTCCGGTTCGATCGGCCATGGCATCGGCATCGCGCTCATCGCCTTCACCGTCCTGAACATCTGCACGGGCAAGGCGGAAAAGCGTTATGCGCTTACGTACATTCTGGCAGCCATCTTCCTCGTTAAATTCTTCCTGGTCGCATAAGCGCGACATCAGGGAATAGCGTAGACTAATGCCCCGTTGTGCCTTGCAAGTTGCGCAAGCTGCTATGCAAGCGCGCGGGGCATGACTTGGAAATGGCAGATGAAAGGCATGGATAACATGGAGTCGTTTCAGTTCGAAGACCTTATTGCGGACATCCCCGATTACCCCGAACCGGGCGTAGTCTTCAAGGACATCACGCCGCTTCTCGCTGATCCGGCGGGTTTTGCTGCCACTGTGGAAGGCATCGCGGCTCCGTATCGCGAGCTGGGCGTCACGAAGGTCGTCGGCGCCGAGGCGCGCGGCTTCATGGTGGGCGCGCCGGTGGCTCAGCTGCTGGGAGCGGGTTTCGTGCCCGCGCGCAAGCCGGGCAAGCTGCCCCGCGAGACCGTTTCGCGCACCTATGCGCTTGAGTATGGGGAAGCGGAGCTGCAGCTTCATGTTGACGCGCTTGCCCCGGGCGACAAGGTGCTCATCGTGGACGACCTTGTGGCGACCGGCGGCACGATGGTGGCGCAGGTTGAGCTCATCGAGAGCCTGGGCGCCGAGCTTGTGGGTCTTGCATGCCTGATGGAGCTGGAATTCCTGAACCCGCGCGAGACGCTCGCGAAGGCGACGGATAAGGAGCTTCATTCCCTCGTGAAGGTGCAGTAGCGCTTTAGTTGGGGAAGAGGAGACCTGCATTTCAGCGGCGCTTTCGGGTTTGAGACGCGAAGTGCAGTAGCGCTTTCGAATGAGCGGCGCGAGCTGCGGGAACGACTTCTGGCTAAGAAGCGCTTTCAAGCAGCGGAAGCGGCTGCATGAACTTTGCGCGGGCGGTTCGCATAGGCGGCCGCCCGCTTTGCGTTTGCGGTTGGCTGGCCGG
>CAVFFT010000073.1:0-12348 GCA_963621885.1 bacterium | reverse complement strand
CTCAGCGTCCCCATAAGGGATTTCGTTACAGGCGATGGAAGAATTGCCCTGCACGCTCGCTCGCATTCAAACATCGCTATACTGTGTGAAACCGTTCGCGGGACCGCTTCACGCACCCGCGGAGGGAAAGCCGCACCGGTTCCCAACACCACCGGTAGCGGCACATATAAGCCGTCGAAAGGACATTCATGAACATCGGCTTTATAGGCGCGGGAAATATGGCGTGCGCGATTATCGGGGGCATCCTGGATAACAAGGTGGTGACAACCGCTGAAGTGCATGCAAGCGCGCCGACCGAAGCCACGCGCGTGCGGGTGACCGAGCAGTACGGCATCGAGACCTTCGCAAGCAACGCCGAGGTAGCCGCATGGGCGGACATCGTCATTCTGGCAGTAAAGCCGTATGTCATGGAAAACGCCATCGATGATATCGTGGATGCCATTTCCCCTGATTGCACCGTTGTTTCCATCGCCGCCGGCAAAACGCTGGAATGGATCGACCAGTCGTTCGGCATGGAAATGAAGCTTGTCCGCTGCATGCCGAACACCCCCGCGCTCGTGGGCGAAGGCGTCACGGGCATTTGCGCGAATGAGCGTGTGGAGCAGGAAGACCTCGACCAGGTCATCAAGATCTTCAACAGCGTCGGCATGGTCGAAATCATGGACGAGCGCATGATCGACGTCATCGGCGCGGTCGCCGGATCCACCCCCGCCTATGTCGCCATGTTCATCGAAGCACTCGCCGACGCCGCCGTCGCGGAAGGCATGCCGCGCGCGCTTGCCTACAAGGTCGCCGCGCAGGCGGTCACCGGAAGCGCCGCGCTTGCCGTGAAGACCGGCAAGCATCCGGGAGAGCTGAAAGACATGGTGTGCTCGCCGGGTGGCACCACCATCGAAGGCGTGCAGGTGCTTGAGGAACGCGGCATGCGCGCGGCCGTCATGGAGGCCATCCGCGCCGCCATCTCGAAGACGCGTCTGCTCTAAGCGCCAGCGCTGGCAAGGCTCGGCAGCACGGCGACGACCGAGCGCAGCAACGCAGCGGCAGTCGAGCAGGCTGCCTGCTAAAAGTGTCCCGACCGTTCTAAGCGCAGTTCACATAGCAACGAAGGTGCCTCGCGGATTAACCATCTGCGGGGCGTTCCTTCTCTGTTAGAGTACAACGCTCAAAGGGAGCGTTGTTCAGTCGCAAGGTGCCGGCACCACGATCAGGCCACAGAGAACGGCCATTTCCTGACACCAAAACAAGGAGGTTGAATGTTTCAAGCGGTAATCGACCCGATTGCGGGCTCGCTTGGACTTTCCGCTCTTGTCGCCTGCATTCCCCTGCTGGTCTTCTTCATCATCCTTTTGGGAATCAAGGCGCACGCGCATGTGGCGGCCGCCGTCGCACTGGTCGTAGCGCTTCTTGTCGCCTGCCTGGGATTCAATATGCCCGCCGTGCTCGCGCTGGCCTCCGCCACGCAGGGAGCCGCGTTCGGAGCGATTCCCATCGTGTTCATCATCCTCATGGCCGTGTGGTTTTACCAGCTCACGGTGCTTTCCGGTCGCGCGAACGACCTGCGGGCCTTCTTCGATTCCGCGGGCGGCGGCGATATCCGCGTGCAGGTGATGATGATCGCCTTCTGCTTTGGCGCGCTCCTTGAGGCGCTTGCCGGCTTCGGCGCCCCGGTCGCTATCACCGCGACGATGATCCTCGCACTCGGCATCGCGCCCCGCAAAGCCGCGCTCATCGTTCTGCTGGCGAACACCGCGCCGGTCGCCTTCGGCCCGGTTGGCACGCCCATCACCACCGCGGGTTCCATGGTCGCGGGCGGCGATTCCGCCCTCGCGGTTAGCACGTCAACGCACGTCGCCAGCATCGTCGGCTATCAGGCGCCGGTGCTCGCCTTCGTGGTCCCCATCCTGCTCATTCTCATTCTCGACGGAAAGCGCGGCCTGCGCGAATGCTGGGCGCCCACCCTCGTCGTCAGTCTCTCGTTCAGCCTGACGCAGTGGTGGTGCTCAAACCATTTCGCTTACGAGCTCACCGACATCGCCGCGGCGCTCATTTCGCTCGCGGCCATCGTCATCTTCATGCGCTTCTGGCATCCGCATGGCGCGGACGAAGCGCGGGAACGACTCGGGCTTCCTGCTGTAAGCGCACGTCAGGAGCACACGCTCACCCCGGCACGCACGCTGATGGCGCTTGCCCCCTACCTCATCCTCACCATCGTGTTCTCCATTGGCAAGCTGGGCATTCCGAGCTTCCTTGCAAGCTTCGACATCAAAATCGCCTGGCCGCTCATTTCGAACGGCGCGGTGCTGAACGCCTTTGGCGCCGACCCCGGCACCACCTTCACGCTTGGCCTGCTTTCGACCCCCGGCACATCCATTCTTGTCGCGGGTATCGTCGCGACCCTCGTGCTGAAGATTTTCTCCGAGAAGGGACGCTACGCCATCAGCCTCGGCGCGGCGGTCCGCGAGATTGGCGTCACCGCCTACCGCATGCGCTTTTCCGCGCTCACAATCATGCTCGTGCTGGCGCTGGCCTACGTCATGAACTTCTCGGGGCAGACCATGAGCATCGGCGAATTCCTCGCCGGTTCGGGCGCCGCCTTCGCCTTCATCAGCCCCGTTCTGGGCTGGGTGGGAACCGCGGTCACCGGCTCCGACACCTCGTCGAACGCCCTGTTCGCAAGCCTGCAATACTCCGCCGCGCAAGCGAACCCGGTCTACGCGGGCGTCGACCCCGACCTGTTCCTTGCCGCAAACACCACCGGCGGCGTCATCGCGAAAATGGTGAGCCCGCAATCGCTCGCCATCGCGGCGGTTTCGACTGGCGAACGCGAAGGCGACATCATGAAGGCGACCCTTCCCTGGAGCGCCACGCTGCTCGTAGGCCTGTGCCTGCTCGTATTCCTGCAGGCGACCTGCCTGAACGGGCTGCTTCCGTAAACAAGCACGGCATCCCAAGCGCCGCCTGAAGCGCCGTTCGAAAGCTATCCCGGCCCGCCGCTCCAAACCCCGTCGCGCTGCCTCGCGCACTTCCCCAAGCACCATCGCGCGCCAGCCCAAGCACGCCGCTTTCAGCTCTTTTTAATCTTCCCGCGATACCCTCCGTAAATCCTGTCGTGGCCGCAGGGCGCAGTCCTTTTGTCGCAAAACGCGCAATTACACGCCCGCGAAAACACAGATGCCCCTGTCAGAGCACGAAAAGACCGTCGGAGGAAACTATGCTTGGCAATACGCTTGGCAAAGCGCGGGCTGCCGCGCAAAGCAAAACGGAGGGGACGCCTTTTATCGCGCGCCTCAAAAAACTAGGCCGAAAGAAGCTCATCGCAATTGCCGCGGCAATTGTTGTCGTTCTCGCGATCATCGTGGGCTTCGTTCTGCAAGCGAATGCGCAAAATGCCGCGAGCAGCACCATCACCGTCACTTCCGCAACAGTGGAAAAGGGCAACGTCGCAACGACCATCGACTCTTCGGGAACCATTTCCAATACAGGCGTTTCCGAGGTCGAAGTGCCTTCTTCGCTTGAAGTGACCGAAGTTTTGGTCTCCGCCGGTGACACCGTGGAGAAGGGTGACAAGCTCGCCAAGGTCGACAAGTCCTCAGCCGCCGAGGCTCTCGTGGACATCAACGAGACCATCGACGACCTTGAAGATGCCATCGATGATCTGGAAGCGGAAGAAGATGCGACCACCGAAGGCTCCGATACCTATTACGAGCTCGTGTCGTACAACGCCAAACTCGACACGCTAAACACCTTGAAGAAGCGCACGCAGAAGATCTATGACAGCGGCTACATCACCGCTACTGCCGATGGCATCATCGACAGCATTTCCGATACCTCATCTTCGAGCAGCGACACCTCTTCCACCACGCAAAGCGTCACGACGCCCGCGTCCTACACGAACAGTGCGACGGCAAGCACCGCTGACAGCACAAGCAATTCGAACGCCCTTTCAACCGGAACGGTGCAAACGGCTAGCTACACGATTAACACCACCGGCACCACTTCGAATGCGGTGGCGAAAGCAAGCACCACGGGCGCAAGCGCGAAGGCAAATGCCACAAGCACGGCGAGTTCAGCCGCAAAGGCCAATGCAACGAACGTGGTCCACCTCGCCTCTTCGGATTCGGACTCGCAATCCAGCTCGGGTTCAAGCGACGACGAATCTTCCGATAGTGGCGACTCCGGCAGCGCAACGGACACGCAGATCATTGCCGATAGCTACGTTACGAGCCATCTGCAGGTGACCGCGCCCGTAACCGGCAACACGCCGCAGACGAGCATCGATTCGACGGACGCCTACACGGGAAGCATCTCCTGGAACAACGGATCGGGCGCCTTTGCGGCCAACACCTCCTACGCCGCGCAGATCGTCCTGACCGCCAAGGACGGCTACGCCTTCTCTTCCGCCAACGATTACACGATCAACATCGCGGGAGCAACGGTGAACGTCTCAATCAAGGGCGGCAGCAATACCGCCGGCAACAAGCTCTGCATCACCGCGGTGTTCCAGAGCACGAACGGCTCCTCTTCAAGCTCGTCTTCCGCTAACCAGCAGGGCAACGGCCAATCGGGCTCCGCAGCGGGCGGCATCAAGCTGAGCGGCAATTCGGGCGGGGCAACTTCTGGCGGCACCATCACGGGCACGGTCACCGGCGGCACGTCTGACACCACCAGCGCTACGAGCGACTCCGCTGCGGAATACAGCGTGGAGACCACAGACTTCGCGGGAATCGCATCCTCCGACAAGGCGGTCATCACGCTGAGCATCGATGAGCTCGATATCGGCTCCGTCGAGAAGGACCAGAACGCCACCGTCACGCTGGACGCTTTTGAGGGACAGGAATTCTCGGGCAGCGTTTCGAAGGTTTCCACTAGCTCCACCAGCGGCAAGTACACCGTCGAAGTAACGCTTGATCGCGAAGACGGCATGCTGGCGGGCATGAGCGCTTCGGCCGTCATCAACATCGCGGAATCGAACGATGTCCTCGTGGTGCCCACGAGCGCGCTGGTTGAACAGAACGGTAGCTACTTCGTCTACACCTCCACCGACGACAACGGCAATCCCAGCGGCCAGACGCAGGTTGAAGTGGGCCTTTCCGATGGCACGCAGACCGAGATCACGAGCGGACTTTCGGAAGGCGACACGGTCTACTACACGAAGCTCGACTCAACGGGAAGCGACTCCATGCAATTCGACATGGGCAACATGGGCGAAATGCCTTCGGGCGAAATGCCTGGCGGCGGACAGGGTGGCCAGGGTGGCGACATGCAGCCTCCCTCGGGTGACGGCCAAGGCGGCGGGCAAGGCGGCGGCCAAGGTGGCCCCGGTGGCGGACAGGGCGCGAACTAATGGCAGCGAAAGAAGTCATCCGCCTGGATAAGGTCTCGAAAACCTACGAGATTGGCGACTCATGCGTGCACGCCCTCGACCAGGCGAGCCTGACCATCCATGAAGGCGAATTCGTGGGCATCATCGGCCCTTCGGGAAGCGGAAAGTCGACGCTCATGAACATCATCGGCTGCCTCGATGTGGCCGATGAGGGCGACTACTTCCTGAATGGCCAGGCCATCGAGTCGTATTCGGAATCGGAACTTGCCGCCATCAGGAATAGGGAGATCGGCTTCATCTTCCAGAACTTCAACCTCATCGGGAATCTCAGCGCCGAGGAAAATGTGGAACTCCCGCTCATCTACCAGCGCGTTCCCCGGCCTGAACGGCGCGAGCGCGTTGAACAGGCGCTTGAGCGCGTGGGTCTCCTTTCGCGGCGGGCCCACAAGCCCCATGAGCTTTCCGGCGGCCAGCAGCAGCGCGTCGCGATCGCGCGGGCGCTTGTCACGCGTCCGGCGCTCTTCCTCGCCGACGAGCCCACCGGCAACCTCGATTCCGCAACCAGCGCCGAAATCATGACGCTCTTCCACGAGCTTCATGACGCGGGGCACACCTTCGTTCTCATCACGCATGACGACACGGTTGCCGCCCAGGCGCAGCGGCGCATCCGCATCCGCGACGGCCATGTAAGCGAAGTGGACTAACGACATGAAATTCAACACAAGAGAGGAGCGGCGCTGATGCTCTTGCAATCTTTCAAAATGGCATGGAATTCCATCGCCTCGAATAAGCTCCGGTCCTTCCTCACGATGCTCGGCATCATCATTGGCGTCATGGCGCTCGTCGTGCTCGTATCGCTCGTGTCGGGCGCGACGAATTCGGTGCAAAGCACCATTTCAAGCATCAGCACCGACCTCATCACCGTCACGGTCAATGAGGACGAAGGACGTCCCATCAAGGCTTCTGACCTCGAGGAATTCGCCGAAGACGAAAGCGTGGGAAGCGTCGCGCCCGTCGCGCAAACAAGCCTGACGGTGAAGAGCGGCTCGACATCTGAAAGCGCCACGGTCTATGGCACCACCGCGCCGTACGCCGACATTAGCGGGCTTTCCCTCGCGCAAGGGCGCTTCATCTACACGCTCGACAACGACAACCATTCAAATGTCGCGGTGATCAGCAGCGATATCGCAACCGAGATCCTGGGAACGCCCAATGCCGTGGGAAGCGAAATCAAGCTGAATGGCAGCAGCTTCACCGTCATAGGCGTGCTGGAAGACGACGATTCGTCCTCCGATTCGGTCTACACCGCCTACATTCCCTACAACAGCCTCGTTCGCCAATCGTCGTCGGTCGATACCGATATCACTTCCTTTGTCGTGTCGGCAGCGGATGGCGTGGACATTTCCGTTACCGAAGCGAGCGTCGAGCAGAAGCTGCTTTCCCGCTTTGGCGACGAAGACGACTACAGCATCATGAATCAGGCGGAAATCGCCGAAGCGATGGAGTCGGTCACGAATGTGCTTGCGATTCTGCTCGGCGGCATTGCCGCGATATCCCTGCTCGTTGGCGGTATCGGCATTATGAACATCATGCTCGTGTCCGTCACGGAACGCACGCGCGAGATCGGCATCCGCAAGGCCATTGGCGCCACCCGGTCGGTCATCATGCTGCAATTCCTTATCGAATCGCTGGTCGTCACGCTCATGGGTTGCGCAATCGGAATTGTTGGCTCGGCAGGCGTGCTGCAAGTGGCATCCGTATTCGCCGCCGGCACCGATTACAACCTGAGCTTCACGATGTCGTGGAGCGTCGTGGGTGTGGCTGTGGCGTTCTCGCTGGTCATTGGTGTCATATTCGGCCTGTATCCCGCCAATAAGGCGGCGCGGAAGAATCCGATCGAAGCGCTCCGCTACACCGGATAAGTCCGCAGCCCGGCTGCGGCCACCCCTGCGAGCAGCCAGCTTCAGCTTGCCCCGCGAGCGGAAGGTGCGTCCGCACTCGAACCGCGGCGGTTTAACAAACCACGGTCAAGCGGCATGGCGACTTGGTGGGCAACAGCCCGGCTGCGGTCGCCACCGCCTGACATCCCATCCACCCGGCTGACGACTGTGCGCCCGTCAGCCGGGTAAGGCCCGCCAAACCATATGGCATGCCGGCTCGGCGGATTGCCGCTTCACGCTCACAAAGCACGCCATACAATAGGTGCGGACTTCAGAAGGAGGCCGCACGATGGAAGACCTTTACACGCAGCTGCGCCAAGCGGGCGTTGATGCGGACATCGCCAAACAGGTGCGCGCGTTTCGCGAAGATCATGTCGCACCGCAAGAACATGAGCAGCGTATCCCCACGACACCGCTTCGCTATATTGGGCCGAAGGTGTGGACGGAAGCGATTGTCGCCCTGCTCGCAGGGCAGAACATTCTGCTTGCCGGGCCGAAAGCGACCGGCAAGAACGTACTCGCAGAGGACCTCGCCCACCTCTTTGGACGGCCGCTTTGGAACGCCTCGCTGCACATCGACGTCGACGCATCGACCCTCATCGGCAGCGACACCTACGCCGATGGCCGCGTGCAATTCCGCCCCGGTCCCATTACGCAATGCGCCCGCGTGGGCGGCTTCGGCGTGCTCGACGAGATCAACATGGCGCGCAATGAGGCACTTGCCGTGCTGCATGCGGCACTCGACTTCCGCCGCATCATCGACATCCCCGGCTACAAGCTCATCCGCCTTGACCCGGCGTGCCGCTTCATCGCGACGATGAACATGGGCTACATTGGCACGCGCGCCCTGAACGAAGCGCTCGCGTCCCGTTTCGCAATCATCAGCATGCCGACGCTTGACGCGGCCGGCTTGAAGAAGCTACTGCAGACGCGCTTCCCCTCCCTTACCGACCGAGCAAGCGAACAGCTCTCGCTGCTCTTCGACGAGATTCGCCGAAAGTGCGCAGAAGGCCATCTGTCCGACAAGGCGCTTGACCTGCGCGGATTCCTTGATGCGATAGCCCTGATGGAGAAGGGGCTCGACACGCGCAGCGCGCTTGAGCTTTGCATCGTAAATAAGACCTTCGACTCTTACGAACGCGCGCTCATCAACGATGTCATCGACGCGCGCCTTCCCAAAGCGCGCCGCCTCACGCTCTTCGCCAAGTAGATTCCGGACGGCACCGTGGCAGAAGAGAAGGAAAGGGGAACTTGCGTGAACGCGGGCGCTTTCGCAGATGCGGGCGCCCAGAGCGAGCAGCCGCCCACAAACGCGGATGGCACGCGGGGCGAACACGCCCACGCAAGCGCAGCCGGCGCATCAAGCGAAAGCAGCTCCGTAAAGAGGCCCGCCCGCGAGCACAGCTCCAAGTCGCTCAGCCCGGCGGAATTGCGTGCCGCCCATCAGGTATGGAACGCGGCGGGCGACTACACGATAGAACCGCCCCACCTTTTCCTCACGCCAAGCCATGAGGCGCTTCTCTACGAGAACACGGCAACAGGCCTTGTCTGCAAGCACTTCGGCACCAGTAGCCTGCCTTCCCTTCACGAAAGCTGGAACGGGGACTATCGCGCGCCCAAGCTCGATTCGCTCGCCTGGCTCGTGTTGGCTGAAGCAGCCTTCATGCACGAAGAATCCCAGCGCCCGGCGCTTGTCGAAATGCATGCCGCCTTCTTGCAGCGCTGCGACGAAACGCAAGACGCCATCTTGCGTACCCTCGCGCAAGAAAATCTTGCCGCCGCCACATTCGACCAGCTCAACGTACTCATTTCCACGCTCGCAAACGAGCGCTACGGCTTCGACGGTCACATTATCACGACCCCGCAAGTGGCACTTCATTTGGGCGTGGGCATCGCGCCCCGCTTCGCCGCACGCAAGCAGCGGGAGATTGGCGCGCCCTTGCCGCAGCAGGCACGCGAGCGCACCGGCAACCAAGCAGCCCAGCCCCGCAACGCGCTTTCGCGTCTGCGGGAAGAACGCCAGCGAAAGCGCGAAGGCGCGAGCATCCGCGAAATCATGGCATGTTACGGTCCTTCGCTCATTTCGGAAGAACAGCAACAAGGCCTTGAACAGCTCGTTTGCACCGGCAATCATGCGGAATGCAAGCTCTGGATTGCCGACGGCGCCGCGCCCCAGGGCTCGCCGCGCACACAGGCGGGCAAGCGCATTCTCGACGCCGCCGACGAGCAGATAGCGCGCAGCCAGGAACTCTTCAAATCGAATCGGCGCCTTTTCGAAGAAGCGGCAACGAATCTCTCTACCGCGCTTCAGGATCATCTGCGGGCAAGCGACACCATCACGCACCACGGTCTCCCCCGCGGAAGCTTCGACGCCGCGCGCGCCTGGCGCGTCGACCTGCTCGACGACGCGCACGCCTTCTTCCGCAAAGAGCCTTACGACCGCATCGACCTCGCCGTCTGCCTGCTTATCGACGCTTCGGGCTCGCGCTCTGACCACGCTCCGGACATCGCAACCCAGACTTGGGTCGTGAGCGAAGGCCTGCGCCGCGCGGGCGCCCAGGTGCAAACGTGGTCATTCTCTAGCTTCGAAGGCCACACCATCCTGCGCCGCTTTACGTCCTCTTCCATCCTCAACTACTTCAGCGGCGGCATGAACCGGGACGGGCTCGCAATCCGCTTTGCCGGCCATGCGCTCGACCAATGCGACGCCCGGCAGAAGCTGCTGCTGGTTCTCACCGATGCCGCACCGATGGACGACATCGGCTTCCCCTCGACAGCGCCAAAAGAGCTGGCAAAGCGCGACTATATCGGCAAGCCCGCCCTTGAGGATGTCGCCCGGGAAATTCGCGCGCTCAGGTCACGCGGCATCGCGGTTTGCGCGCTCTTCCATGGCGAAGACGGCGCCCTAGCCGAGGGCAAACGCCTCTATGGCAGCAGCAATATCGCGCACATTCACGGGCTTTCGCGTCTTGCCCAAAGCGCCGCAAATCTCATCGTGGCGTCCACACAAACAGATGCCCCGCTGCCGCCTCGCCCACTTGACACTAGCGGGACATACGCGGAATAATTCGAACGGAACTCTGACGTGCGTCTTACCTATTCTTGACACCCAGCAGTTCTTGAGAGACGAATTTCGCGGGAAAGGACGCTGTGGATCTCGATATTGGCACGTTCCTCGCGCTTCTGACGACGAACCCGATGATGACGCTGGTCGTCATCCTGAGTATTACCATCATCATCGTCAACGGAGCGACAGATGCACCCAACGCCATTTCGACCGTTGTATCAACCCGCGCCCTTAAGCCACGCGTTGCCATTCTCATGGCGGCTTGCTGCAACTTCATCGGACTTATCGTTGTAAGTCTTTTCAACACCGCGGTCGCGAACACCATTTTCAACATGGTCGACTTCGGAGGCGACACGCACACGGCCCTGGTCGCCGTGCTCGCGGCGCTTGTCGCCATCATCGTCTGGGGCGTCGCGGCCTGGTACTTTGGCCTTCCCGCCTCGCAAAGCCACAGCCTCATCGCGGGCCTGACCGGCGCGGCAATCGCGCTGCAGGGCGGCATCGCGGGCATCAATGGAGCCGAATGGGCGAAAGTCATTTACGGCATCCTGCTTTCCACCTTCATGGGCTTTGGCCTGGGCTGGCTCGGCGCTAAGGGAATCCAGTTCTGGTTCGGCAACAAGCACCGCCGTTCTGCCGACACCGGTTTCCGCCGCACGCAAATCGCCACCTCCGCCGCTGCCGCATTCATGCATGGCGCGCAGGATGGTCAGAAATTCCTTTCCATCATGATTCTCGCCATGGCGCTTTCCCTCGGACATGACGTGAGCAGCCCTGCCGACCTTGCCGGCATGCCCGCATGGCTCATGCTGCTCGTGGCCCTTTGCATGGGTTCGGGCACCGCCATTGGCGGCGAGCGCATCATCAAGAACGTCGGCATGAACATGACGAAACTCGAGCCCTACCAGGGCTGCGCCGCTTCCGCCGGCTCCGTCATCTGCCTGGTCGCGGCCACGCTTTCCGGCATGCCCGTTTCCACCACGCACGCAAACACCACCGCCATCATGGGCGTTGGCGCCGCCCGCAATCCCAAGCTCGTGAAATGGAGCCTCGCGAAGGACATGGTCCTCACCTGGATTCTCACCTTCCCGGGCTGCGGCTTCATGGGCTGGCTTTTTGCCGAACTGTTCTTCATGGTGCTATGAGATAGGACCGCTTAAGACATACCACGCATCGGCTTAGCAGCCGTCATTCATGTACGACCCCATACGGAAGAGGAAACCATGGCAAAGAGGTCAACGGGTAAATCGAAGCTCAACTACTACGACGCCTTTCGTGAGCAAGCGGAGTTCGCGCATGAAGAAACTCTTTTGCTCGTTGAGATAGTCGAGGAATTTTCCGCCGATACGGACATCGAAAAATTCGTGGCCAAGGCGCACGAGATCGAGAACAAGGCGGACGATGTTCATCATCAGGTAATGAATGCTATCGATGTCGACTTCGTCACGCCGTTCGACCGCGAGGACATCATCGACCTTTCCGACGCGCTCGACGACATCGCCGACGGGATTGAAGAGGTCATCCAGCACTTCTACATGTACAACGTCACCGAAATGCATGACGACGTGCTTCCCATGGCCAAGCTTCTGGAGAAGGCAGCGCGCACGTTGCTGAAGGCTCTCGACGACTTCGAGAACACGAAGAAGTTTGACCAGTTCATCAAGCGTCTCGGCAAGGTGAACGAGGTGGAGGAAGAGGTGGACAACACCTACATGGAGATCATCCACCACCTGTTCGTCAAGGGCGCCGACCATCCGCTTGTCGTGATGACCTGGAAGGACATCTTCGGTCTGATCGAGGAGTCCGCCGACCTCATCTACAAGGCGAGCGCAATCATGGGCGACATCATCCTCAAGAATTCGTAAGGGCTACGGCTACGCGGCATTTGCGGGCGGCTTTCGCGGGTTCCGCGAGTTGCGACCCCCGCCGCATTTGCGGGCGGCGCGGCATTTGCGAGCTTCTCTCGGCGAGACGCGATCCACAGTCGTGGTAAACAGTGCGGGCGGCTTCCCCAGGAA
>CAVFFT010000072.1:0-4589 GCA_963621885.1 bacterium | reverse complement strand
GGCGAGCTTGCAGGAAAGGAATGAGGGCATGAAATACACTGAAGGGAAATCCCTGTCACATCTCGCCATGCCATACCAGAGCGCCGATTTACGCATGCTCGAATACTCCATGGATTTCGTTTTCGCAGTTCAAGATAGGCTTGATGAAATCGGCATGACTCGCAAGGAACTTGCTGACAAACTGGGGTGCAAGAAAAGCCAGGTGAGTCGCGTTTTGAGTGGAGATGCTAATATAACTCTCAAGACGATAGCGGCGTATGATGCTGTGCTCGGTCTTGGTTTCGAGCTGAGAAGGAATCCCGCACGGATTATTGACGAGGCTGCATCGAAGTAAATACCGTGAACGTGAGCTGCCAGTCATACAGGTACTGGGTGTTGGCGCCGATGGGGGAGTGGCTCCGCCCACTATCCCGCCTCCATCTCATCCCAACTTGCGGAATGCATGCATTCGCGGGGGTTTCGGGGACTGCGTGCGTGCATCTGCTATGCTCTTCGGGTTGAATTCAGGGAGAAAGAAGCGGGCAATGGATCTGGAAAACGGCTCACAGCGCACAATTACCTTTTCGCCGCCGGACATCACCGAGGCGGAAATCCAAGAGGTGGCCAACGCGCTGAGGAGCGGTTGGATCACCACCGGCCCGCGCACGAAGGAGTTCGAGAAGCGCCTTCAGGCCTTCACCGGCGCCGATGGTTTCGCGTGCTTCGGCAGTGCGACTGCCGCGGCGGAAACCTGCCTGCATGTGCTGGGCATCGGCCCGGGCGACGAGGTCATCGTGCCCGCCTACACCTACACCGCGAGCGCTTCGGTTGTCGCGCATGTGGGTGCCACGCTCGTGCTGGTCGACACGCTGCCGGGCAGCTTCGAGCCCGATTACGACGCCATTGCCGCGGCCATAACCGAGCGCACGAAATGCGTCGTTCCCGTCGACCTTGCCGGCCGCATGGTCGATTACGACCGCCTGTTCGCCGCGGTGGAATCGCGCCGCGAGCTCTGGAAACCCGCGAACGATTGGCAGCGTTGCTTCGACCGCCCGATCGTGCTGGCTGATGGCGCGCATGCGCTGGGGGCGAGCTATCACGGCAAACCCGCAGGTAGCGTGGCGGATTTCACGTCCTTCTCGTTCCACGCGGTGAAGAACCTCACGACGGCGGAAGGCGGCGGCCTTGCCTGGCATGGCCCGATCGATTCCGACGCCTTCTACAAGCAGTGCATGCTGTGGTCGCTTCACGGCCAGAGCAAGGACGCGCTCGCGAAGACCAAGCCCGGCGCCTGGGAATACGACATCCTCTTCCCGGGAAACAAATGCAATATGACCGATGTCGCCGCGGCTATCGGCCTCGCGCAATTCGAGCGCTACCCGGATCTGCTCGCGCGCCGCAAGGAGATAATCGAGCGCTACGAGCGCAATCTCGCCGATGCGCCGGTTGAGCTGCTGAAACACAATACGGAAGACCGCACCTCGTCGGGTCATCTGATGATCACCCGCGTGGAAGGGGCGCTTCCTGTTTTGCGCAACGCCATCATCGAGCGCATGGCCGAAGCAGGCGTGGCGACCAACGTGCATTACAAGCCGCTGCCGCTGCTGACCGCCTATCGCGAGATGGGCTTTTCCATCAGCGATTTCCCGAACGCATACAGCCAGTTTGCGAACGAGATCACGCTGCCGCTGCACACGCGTCTGACCGATGACGACGTCGACTACGTCTGCGACGTGTACAAGCAGGCGATAAAGGACGTGTTCCTGGGCGGCGGCGACGATCCCGAAGACGACCTGCAAGCGCTGGCGGCGGCCCTTTCGGGCATGCTCTAGGCCGCGGCGCGATCGCACGAGGTCAAGGTCGATGCCGGTGAACAAACCTGCCTACAAATCGTTCTACACGCGTGTCGTGAAGCGCGTGCTTGATATTGTCATCTCGCTTGTGGCGATGCCGTTCCTGCTGGTGTTTCTGCTGGTGTTCGGTCTGGCCATCAAGCTGGAGGACCATGGCCCGGTGTTCTACAACGCGCCGCGCATGGGGAAGGACTACGTGCCCTTCAAAATGTACAAGCTGCGCAGCATGAAGGTGAACGCCCCCGACCTGGTGATGGAAGACGGCAGCACCTACAACGGCGCCGACGACCCGCGCATGACCCGCGTGGGCGCGTTCATGCGCCGCGCGAGCATCGACGAGTTCCCACAGTTCCTCAACGTGCTGAAAGGCGACATGAGCGTGATTGGCCCGCGTCCCGACCTCGAGCGCGAATGCGAGCTCTATCAGGGCGACGAGGGCGAAAAGCTGCTCGTGCGTCCCGGAATCACCGGTCTCGCGGCGGTTTCCGGCAGAAACGCCATCCAGTGGCACGACCGCCTGGCGCTCGACGTGGAATACGTGCGCAATGTGAGCTTCGCGATGGACGCGAAGGTGTTCTTCCTTACCTTCAAGACGATCTTCTGCCAAGAGGGCATCTACGTGGAAGAGTCGCAGGAGAACAAGCCCGCCGCACAGGATTAAGATGACGCCCCGATTCCCCATGTAAAGCGGTCGTAACTTCCTTCTTAACCACCCGAAACATCTTTGCCTTACGTTATAAAATTGGGAAAGAATTGAGCTTAACTACGTGGCATGTTGTTTGGAGAAGGAGGGGCGTATGACAACCCCAGGTCAGGATTTCGCGCTGAAGACCATCAAGAATCGCGACGTGCACTTCGTTCGTTTCTGGTTCACCGACGTGCTCGGGCGCCTGAAATCATTCGCGGTCATCCCGAGCGAGCTGGAAACGGCTTTCGCGGAGGGCATGGGCTTTGACGGCAACTGCGTGGAGGGTTTCGGCGGCGCCGAAGAATCCGACATGCTCGCGCACCCCGACGCCTCCACCTTCCAGGTGCTGCCGTGGCGTCCGTCCCATGATGCCGTGGGCCGCATGTTCTGCGACATCTACACGCCCGACCACAAGCATTTCGAAGGCGACCCGCGCCACGTGCTGCGCCGCGTGTGCGAGAAGGCGGCGAAGGCGGGCTACGTGCTGAATGTGGGCCCGGAGCTCGAGTTCTTCTACTTCGCCGACAAGAACAGCCCGACTCCGCTCGACAACGGCGGCTACTTCGATCTCACGAGTCTCGACCATGCCTCCGACCTGCGCCGCGACACCATTCTCACGCTCGAGAAGATGGGCATCCCGGTGGAATATTCCCACCATGAGGCGGCGCCGAGCCAGCACGAGATTGACCTGCGCTATTCCGATGCCATGAGCATGGCTGACAACGTGATGACCTACAAGATGGTCGTGAAGGAAGTCGCGATGAAGCATGGCGTGCATGCGAGCTTCATGCCGAAGCCCATCGCGGGCGCATCCGGCAGCGGCATGCATGTGCATCAGAGCCTGTTCGACCTCGATGGCAACAACGTCTTCTTCGACGAGAGCGATCCGGGCTTCCTTTCGCCCATCGCACGCAGCTATGTGGCGGGCCTGTTGAAATACGCGCCCGAATTCAGCCTGCTGTCGAACCAGACAGTGAATTCCTACAAGCGCATCGGCGGCGAGCCGAACGCGCCGCGCTTTGTCGCGTGGTCGCGCCGGAACATGCAGACGCTCGTGCGCGTGCCCGTGTACAAGATGGGCAAGCCGGTGTCCTGCCGCATCGAGCTGCGCAGCCCCGACCCGGCGGCGAACCCGTACCTGCTGTTCGCGGCGATGCTCGCGGCGGGCATGAAGGGCATCGAGGACAAGCTCACGCTTCCCGACGCGCTTGAGGTTGCCGACGTGCAGGGCCATTCGCGCGACGAGCTTCGCGCGGCAGGCGTGCAGCTGATGCCCGAGAATCTGGGCGAGGCGATTGCGAACTTCGAGAAATCGGAGCTCATGCGCGAGATTTTGGGCGAGGGCCTGCACTCCTTCCTGGTGGAATACAAGCGTGCCGAATGGAAGGACTACTGCAATAGCGTCACCCCGTGGGAGCTTGAACATTACCTGGAAGAATTGTGAGGTGAGCCATGTCACGCAAACAAGCGATTTTCGCTGCCGACTCGATTGATGCCGCACAGAAGTTCCGCCGCGTGCTTGACCGCCTCGATGTGGCCGTGAAGCCCACCTCGATTGCGCTATTGGGACGCACGATGGGGGAGTATCCCGACTACGATCTGCTCATCGTGGACGCTCATGACGTGCAGAACGCGATTGTGGAAGTGGGGCGCAACCGTCCGGAAGAGGCGCGCGGCCTGCTTCTGGTGGTGGATCCTGGCGACCTTGCCGGCTTCCGCCTTCCCGCCTGGGCCCGCGCCGATTTCATTCTGCGCGACGCCTGCGACGAGGAATGCGAGGCGCGCGTGCGTCTTATCCTGTGGCCGGGCAACGAGGGTTCGGCCGACGACCTGGTGACCTACGACGACATGACGCTGAACCTTGCCACCTATCAGGTGACGGTGGGCGACGAGCCGGTCGACTTCACCTATCTGGAATACACGCTGCTGGCCTTCCTGGTGACGCATCCCGGCCGCACCTACTCGCGCGACGCGTTGTTGAAGCGCGTGTGGGGTCTCGACTACTACGGCGGCACGCGCACGGTCGACGTGCATGTGCGTCGTGTGCGCGCGAAGCTCGGGCCGGAGCT
>CAVFFT010000071.1:0-9680 GCA_963621885.1 bacterium | reverse complement strand
AGAATGCCCTTCTCGCGACCGCGGGGGTCGATGGTGCCCAGTGCCGTTGTTGCCGGCAGCAGTATGTGAGGCGCAATAAGCCGAATGAGCGACAGCAAAAAGCAGGTCAGCTCCACCGTGCCGCCGGGATATTGCGCGAATGGCGTGGCATGATGCGGAACAAAGGGCCCGATGCCACACATCTCGGGCTTGAATTCCTCGATGAACTTCAGATCCGCCGCAAGATGACCCGGCGTCTGAAACGGCGAACCCACCATAAAGCCCACGCCTACCGCATAGCCGATCTCGCGCAAATCGCGCAGGCAGCGCATGCGGCTTTCGAGACGTTGGCCCGCCGGGTGCAGCTGCGCGTAATGCGAAGCCGTCGCGGTTTCATGGCGAAGCAGATAGCGGTCGGCGCCCGCGGCGAACAGACGCTGATAGCTCTCCCGCGAACGCTCGCCCACCGAAAGCGTGATTGCGCAATCCGGATGCGCGTCCTTTATCGCGGCCACAATGGCGCACAAGCGCTCATCGGTGAACCAGGGGTCTTCCCCGCCTTGCAGCACAAAGGTGCGAAAGCCTAGTTCGTAGCCCTCGTCGGCGCAGCGGACAATTACTTCCGGGTCCAGCCGATAACGCCTGCAAGCGTCATTCGAACGGCGGATGCCGCAATAGAAGCAATCGTTGACGCAGTAATTGGTGAATTCCACCAGACCACGCGTGTACACCGCGGTGCCGTATACGCGTTTGCGCTGCGCCACCGCCAATTGCGCGGCGTACGAGGCGAGGTCATCGTCGAAGCCGACAATGAGCGCCTCGTATTCGCGCGTATCAAGCGAATGATTCTCGTTCAAGCGGTCGATCAGCTGTTTCAGCGCCGCATCCATATGACTGCATGCGCCCCCTTCACAGCCGCGCTCTGGTCGCTGGGAAGCTCGGCGTTGACACCGCCACAAGCGCCTCCCCCGCAACAGCAACTTCCCAGCCGCCGGGACATCCTGCCGCTGCGGTTGAAAGGACCGGCCTCGACCCAATCGCGCGAACCCGCCCCGCAAACTCACCGGAACATCCGGCCGCGCCACAACCTCGCACGGCGCGACCGAAAATCCCAAAGCTCCTGAACGAACGTTCACTCATTAGTCGAGGTCCCATTCCTCCTGCGAGGTGTGGAGCAGCTCGTGCGACATATGCGAGAGCGGCTGCCCCAGCACGTCGGCATACAGCTTCTGAATGGAAGGATTGTCGTGCGACATGCGCAGCGTGTCGTTCACATCCAGGCTGTTGAGAGCACGCGTCCGTTCGGGACCGAGCTCCTGGTTGAAAGCGATGGGCTGTCCGCCGCCGGCCACGCAGCCGCCCGGGCAGGCCATAATCTCCACGAAATCGTAATGGGCCTTCCCCGCCTTGATGGCATCGAGCAGGCGCGCCGTGTTTCCCAGGCCACTCGCCACCGCAACGCTCACCGTCGTGCCCGCGACATCAAGCTCCTTCGAGAGCCACGGACGATTCGGCGTGGCGGCGGCGCAATCACAGGCGTCGAAGCTTGCAGGCTTGCCCGTCAGGATGGTTGCGGCGGTACGCAGAGCCGCCTCCATCACGCCGCCGGTACGACCGAAAATGGTCGCGGCACCGGTACTCTGACCCAACGGGTCATCGAAAGACGACTCTTCCAGAGCCGCGCAATCGATCTGGAACATCTTCAGCATGCGGTCGAATTCGCGCACGGTCAGCACCGCGTCGACATTCGCCTCGCCCTCGGAGGCAAGCTGCGGCACATCGCATTCGTACTTCTTCGCCACGCACGGCATCACGCTCAGCACAAACAGGCGCTTGCCGGCAGCCTGCGCCGCTTCACGCAGCGTGTGCTTCGCCACAGCGCCCATCATCTCGTGCGGGCTCTTCGCGCTGGAAAGCTGGCCCACGAACTCGGGATAGTGCTGTTTCACGAAACGCACCCAACCCGGGCAGCAGCTCGTGAACATCGGGCGCGGCTTATCGGAGGAAAGGAACTCGATGAACTCAGTTCCCTCTTCCATAATCGTGAGGTCGGCCGCGAAATCGGTGTCGTAGATATGGTCGAAACCAAGCGCGCGCAAAGCGGATGCCAAACGGCCGGGGTTCGCCTCCTCGCGCGTCAGGCCCACGCCTTCACCCCAGGCGACACGCACGGCAGGCGCCACCTGCACCACGGTCTCGACCTCGGGGTCGAGCAGGGCGGCAATCACCTTGTCGGTATCGTCGCGGGCGGAAAGCGCGCCCGTCGGGCAATGCGTGATGCACTGGCCGCAGAGGGCGCAGCCGGCATCCTCGATATTCAGGCCGTTCTTCACCGTCACCTTGTAGGTCGGGCCCGAGCCGGTGAAGTCCCATACCGCGCAATGCTGGACCTTCTGGCATTCTGCCACGCAACGCAGGCACTTGATGCACTTGCTCGCATCGCGCTGCAGCGGAAAATCGGAATTCCATTCGCTTCGCGCGGGAGGAATCTCCACGCTGTCTTCCACCACGTTGAAATCGCTCGCGAGTTTGCGCAGCGCGCAGCTTTCCTGGCGCACGCAGGTCGCACATGCCGTCCGATGCTCATCCATCAAGGCAGCCACATTCTGGCGGCGTGCCTGCACCACGGCGGCGGAGCTGGTGTTCACCACCATGCCCTCTTGCACCTGCGTGTTGCATGAGGCAACCATGCCCACGCCTTCCACATCGACCACGCACACGCGGCAGCTGCCAATGCAGTTGTTCTTCCCCATGTAGCACAGGGTCGGAATCTGGGCGCCGGTCATCTGCGCCGCGCCGAGCAGCGTCATCTGCTCGTACGCCTGAACGGGCTTTCCGTCTATCGTCAGGTTTACCATTGCTCAAGCCTCCTCCCGGTGAGCGCGCCAATGCCATAGTGGTCGCAACGCAGGCAGCGTCCGCATTCCTGCGCCGCCTCCTCGCTGCTCATCGGAAGCTCCACGTATTCGAAATCGGTCCGACGCTCATGAGCGGGGCGTTCGGCAATCTGCACGCGCCCGCACGGCTCGAGATTGTTCGGCCGCGCGGCGGGAACCGTGGCGCCGCAATCAATCTGATGATTGAATCCCAGGTAGTCGTCGATGTTGCGCGCCGCCACCTTGCCGGCGCCAATCGCCATGACCGCCGTCTTCGGACCGGTCTTGCAGTCGCCGCCTACGAAAACGTTCTCGTAGCCTTCCGCGCGAAGCTGATCGTCGGCCTTATAGCGCGAACGCACCGTCACCATGCCGAAGTCCTCGAACGGGTAGCTCTGCACTTCCTGACCAACCGCGATAAGGACGACGTCGGCCGGAATGGTCACTTCGGGCTTGTTCGCCGGCAACGGCGCCGGGCGACCGCCCTTCACCGGGCCGATCATCTGCGGCTGGCACACGAGCGCCGCCGCCTTGCCCTCGTCATCCACCTCGATGCGAACCGGCGCGGACAGAACCGCCATCTCGACGCCTTCCGCCACAGCGGCCGAAACCTCTTCGAGAAGCGCCGTCATGTCCTCGATGCGGCGGCGATAGGCAACCGTCACATGCTCGGCACCAGCACGAATGCTCGTGCGGGCGCAGTCCATGGCCACGTTGCCGCCGCCGATGACGACCACGCGTTTGCCGGTGAAGTCGGGGTAATCGTCGTCGCCAATGCGCTCAAGCATCTGCACCGCACTCAGCACGCCTTCGGCATCGGAGCCTTCCATCGAAAGCATCTTGCCGCTCTGCGCGCCAACCGCCACATACAGGGCGTCGTATTCCTCGGAAATGCGGTTGAGCTCTTCGACATCGTCGACGCTATGGTTGTATTTCACGGTGATGCCGCCAACGCCCAGAATGGCATCGATATCCTCCTGCAGGCGCTCGCGCGGGAAGCGGTAGGCCGGAATGCCGTAGCGCATCATGCCGCCCAAATGGGCGCGCGCCTCGAACACCGTCACGTCATGTCCCATGAGCGCGCAGTAGTATGCGCAGGTGAGACCCGATGGGCCGCCGCCAATGACCGCGACGCGCTTGCCGGTCGATTCAGCACGAGCAGGTGTCTCCACCTTGTCCGCACGCGCGTTGTCCACCGCGTACTTCTTGATTCCGCGGATGTTCATCGGCGCGTCAATGAGCTGGCGGCGGCAATACTGCTCGCACGGATGCTCGCAGATGAGCGCGCATGCCGTCGGGAACGGATTGTCCTTGCGCACCATCTTCACCGCGCCATCGCAGTCGCCCTCTTGCACGAGCGCGATATAGGCAGGCACATTCACATGAGCAGGGCAAATGGAAACGCAGGGAACCGGCTGACGCGTTCCCGTCTCACAGCGCTTATCTTGAATATGGTTCTCGAATTCAGACGCGAAGGTGTCAAGCCCATCGAGCACGAGCTTGCCCGCGTTGCGTCCCACTGCGCAGTCGCCCGTCTCGGCAAGCAGCTGCGCCCGCGAACGAATCTCGTTCACATCGGCGTCGGTGCCCTCAAAAGCGGAAAGGCGGCGCATCAAGGCCTCGATGCGCGGCAGCCCCACCCGGCAGGGCGTGCATTTTCCGCAAACCTGTGATTCGGCAAGCTGCAACAAGGAAAGCTGCGTTGCGATAGGGCACGCACCCGGCGGGGTGGCCCGCACCATGCGCTCCTGCGAATCCAGGAAGTCCATGCGGCGCAAGTCGTGGCCACACGAGGCCGCAACCGAAATTCGGCTCATCCCGTCTCCTCTCTTATTGGTCTCCTTTTAGGTGGCGTCTCCCAACACACACCCGGCTTAGTCTACCAAATGGAATATGGCGAAATCGCGCATCCGCGCTCACTTGAAAGTTAAAGGCTTTATCTGGTCGTAACCGAAGCGACCGTTCTTTATTTGTGCTGGGATGCTATTGGGCAGATGCCGCGCTCGACCCCGCGCGCACGGCAAGGGCAAGCGCGCCGAGCACGCCCTGATCGCCTTTGAGCGACGGCGCCGCCACATAGGAATCCAAATGCTCAAACTCGGGCGTCGGCAGAAACGTGCCGATGATATGCCCCAGCTTCTCGCGCACAAGGGGAAGAAGCGCAGGCGCGTGATCGGGAACGCCACCACCCAGCACGATACGGCGCGGCGAATACGCAAGCGTGTAAAACGACAGGGCACGCGCGAGATAATCGCTCTCAAGATCGAGAAAAGCGGCATCTTCAGCCAGGTCAGAAGCTCGTTCAACGCCATAACGCTTGCAAGCGGCCGGACCGGACGCGAGTCCTTCCAAGCACGACACATGCACCGCGCAGCATCCCGGAAACTCGTCTCCCAGCGTGCGCGCCACTGTGATATGCCCCGCCTCGGGATGAAGCATGCCATGAAGCGGCTTGCCGTCGATGCACACGCCCACGCCAATGCCGGTACCCACCGTCACATACACGACGACATCCAGCCCGCGCGCGGTGCCATAAAGCGTTTCCCCCAGGCACGCGGCATTCACATCGGTCTCGATGGCGACCGGCACTCCAAGCCGATTGCGAAGCGCGCCCGCGAAATCGAAATCACGCCAGGCGAGCTTCGGCGAAGCAAGCACCCGGCCATAGCGCGGAGACGAAGCATCAAGCATCACTGGCCCAAACGTCGCAAGCCCCAGCGCTGAAATGCCGCGACCCGCGAAGAAATCGCACAGCGGACCAATGGTCGTTTCCGGCGTGCCCGTGGGCACGACCATCTTGCCAAGCAGCGTTCCATCCGCTCGGCCCACGGCGCATACCATTTTCGTGCCGCCCGCCTCGATGGCACCATAGATCTTCTCTGTCTGCCGCATGGTTTGCTGCATGCTGTCTCCTGCGTCTCTCATTCTCCTCGCGCCACCCGCACGCCTTTGCGGCATTCCAGCCAGAATGCCGACGGCGGCGCTTCGCGTCGGTGCGGGTACTCCGCGTCGGTGCGTCATTATCTGCGCCTTTGCAACACATCGCAACACCGCCCTGTCACGCGGACGCTATTTCCGCCGCTACGGTCAATATGGGAAAGCCGCCGCAATACTTGCGGGATACTAACGGCGCGCCACTGCCACGCCGTGCCACCGCCACGCTACAACACAAAACCCGCGCGCATAAAGGGCATGCCGCGAACCCACGACGCATAAGCAAGACACCGCGCGAACCGCAGGCGGAAACGCGCAGCTCGCCTCGCCTGTTTCACATTCCGCTACGCGAGCTCTTGCATAAACGGCGGCGGGCGGCTATTTTCAAAGCACATTCCGACAGGCAGGAGCATCCATGTCCGATAAACGCGGCGACGTCATCACTTGGGACGAATTCTTCATGAAGGTGGCACTTGCGGCCGCCGGGCGCAGCAAAGACCCCAACACCCAGGTGGGCGCCTGCATCGCCGACACGAACAACCGCATCCTTTCCGTAGGCTATAATGGCACGCCCTCCGCGATAAAAGACGAGGATTTCCCCTGGGGCGCAAACGACGACCCGCTGCTCGACAAGCACAGCTATGTCATCCATGCCGAGGCGAACGCCATCCTGAACTACCGCGGATCGCTCAAGGACATGCAACAGGCAACGGTCTACGTCACGCTTTTCCCCTGCCATGAGTGCGCGAAGATGCTTGTCCAGGCGGGCATCGGCAGCGTCGTGTATCTCGAGGACAAATATGCGGGAACCGTCGACCATCAGATTTCGCGGCGCATCTTCGACACCTGCGGCGTCGCATACCGTCAGATGACACCGCATCGGGAGCTGTAGGAAAACCGTACGAGGATTTGCAAGGCGGCCTCATTTGTAAGACGGCCTCCCACACTTCGCCCCCGGAATATCGCAACAAACGCGGCTTGCTGTCGTGTCGTTTGCCCTGTCTTTGTGAAGACCCGCCCTCTCTGCCCCACAAATTTTTTCGCTTGCTAGAATGCCCGTCGCAACAGCCACCATCGTTTTGCGAAAGGAGCAAGCATATGCAGCAGACCACCCCTTCCCTGAATATGTCACGCACGCGGGCGCGCCTGTGCATCGTCTTCCTCGTCCTCTCGGGATTCTCCCTTGGCGTCTCTGAATTCGTCGTCATCGGCATCGAGCCCGACATCGCCGAATACTTCAATATTCCCCTCGCGCGAGCGGGCGAACTCATCAGCTTCTTTTCCGTTGCCTATGCGCTCTGCACCCCGGTGCTGGCGCTCACGACCGGTCGTTTCCACCGGTTCACCCTGCTTATCGCCTATTCCGTCATCTTCTGCGCGGCAAACCTCTTCGCCATCATCGCGCCGAGCTTCGAGATGCTTCTCTTCTCGCGTGTGCTGCTTGGCGCGGTTTCAGGCGCGCTGCTTGCCGTGGGCATCACCTATATTCCCGAGCTCGTCGGCATCGAAAAGACGCCGTGGACCATTTCCATCGTCTACGCCGCGTTTTCTGTCGCGATGGTGCTTACCACTCCCCTCACGAAGATTGTGGCCGACCTCCTGACCTGGGAACTCGCTTTCTGGGGCGCTCTCATTCTCGCCATCGCGAGCTGTTTGGCACTCATTTGCGTGTTGCCCCATGGCGGCTCAACGGATGTGCCCGCCACCTTGCGCGGACAGTTGCCCATGCTTCGCGACCCGCGCATCATCTGCGGCGCGCTCGTGTTCATGTTCGGCGTAGGAGCCGTCTACGTGCTCTATGGCTATATCACGCCCTACTTGGAAGACGTTCTCTTCCTCGACACCGCCGGCACGTCCACCGTGCTCATGTGCTATGGCTGCGCCTGCTTCATCTCGAATCTGCTTTCCGGCTGGTGCTCGCAGCGCTTCGGCATGAAGGGCCTCATTCCCGTCTTCCTGTGCCAAGCGGCGGCGCTCGCCGGCCTTGCGGTTGTGGGCAGCGCCACCGTGCCCGCCATCGCAATCATCATCGTCATCGCGCTCACGATGTATGTGGTCAGCACCCCTTGCATCACGATGTTCATGTTCGTGGCGCGAACGGAATACCCCGAAGCCGCAACCCTCGCCGCATCGCTCGAGCCCATGAGCTTCAACATCGGCATCGCCTTCGGCACGGCAGTGGGCGGCATGGTCGTCTCGAACATCGGCATCGCTTCCGCCGGATTTGTGGGCGGCGCGCTTTCGCTTGTCGCCTGTACCCTGGTCATCATCACCATCCGGCTCGACCAGAAGGCGCGCAGCCGGATAAAGCACTAAGCGAAAGCGAAACGCGCGGGGCAAACCTTGGCGCGCCGGCCCGCTATCCAAAGCCACCTCAGGCTTGCGTAATAGCAGGCCACCGTTTGCCGGCGCGAATGAACGCGGCGCGCACGCGATGCACAGCCCCGCCCGCCCCGCTACAAGCAGCCCAGCTAAACCGCAAACCCCTTTTCACCGCTTGCTATCTGGTCAATTACCCAGTATTCGCTTTTCCCGATAGCAACAAAGCGAAAATCCCTATTGCCCCAGCTCTTGATTGCGTGCGGGAAAACGCATAGTCTCTCAATTCGACGTGACGCGGCCGATTGACCAGCCTGCACAGCTTAAGGCAAGCAGAAGCAAACACGGCGGCTCGCGCAAGGGAGACAACAAGGGAGAGAAGGGAAGGAAAATGCACGGATCCGCGGGTGGCATATTGCGAATGCCGAAAAATCCGAATCTTGGCGCGGACGCATCCGCGCACTCATGTTAGAAAGAGAAACCGTACCCACTAACACGGAAACCATATGGAGGGAACAACAATGAAAGCAATCGCACTTGAGAAGAAACGACTTTCCCAGATCGCCATCGCGGCGGTCGCGGGCGTGGCACTCGTTGCCGCATTCGCGCTGACCGGCTGCGGCAGCTCCTCTTCGAGCTCCGACGCATCCTCTGCGGCAGCCGACGGCGACAACGTCATCACCGTTGCCGCAAGCCCCACGCCCCACGCGGAGATTCTGAACGATGCCGTGAAGCCGGTTCTCGAAGAGCAGGGCTACACGCTCGAGGTGAAGGAGTTCACCGACTACGTCCAGCCGAACACGGTCACCGAAGAGGGCGAAGTTGACGCCAACTACTTCCAGCACGGCCCCTACCTCGACAGCTTCAACGAGGAGAACGGCACGCACCTCGTCTCTGCCGCCAAGGTTCACTATGAGCCCTTCGGCCTGTACGCTGGCAAGACCGCAAGCCTCGACGACCTGCAGGATGGCGCAAAGGTAGCGGTGCCCAACGACACCACCAACGAGGCCCGCGCGCTTCTGCTGCTTGAGCAGGAAGGTCTCATCGAGCTTGATGACAACGCCGGCATCACCGCTACGGTGAAGGACATCACCTCGAACCCGAAGAACCTCGACATCGTTGAGCTCGAGGCCGCCCAGGTCCCCAAATCGCTTGAGGATGTCGACATCGCCGCCATCAACGCGAACTACGCCATTGGCGCTGGTCTGAACGTCAATGAGGATGCAATCGCCGTGGAGGATCCGAATGGCGATGCCGCTCAGACCTATGCGAACCTGCTCGTGGTGAAGGAGGGCAACGAGGACTCCGCAAAGATCCAGGCGCTCGTTGCTGCTCTGACCTCCGACGAGGTGCGCGACTACATCAACAACACCTATGATGGCGCTGTGAAGCCGGTCTTCTAAGATCTCATTCAAATAGACGGCACATGCGAAGGCCGGTGGGATTTCCCGCCGGCCTTTCTGATGTCTGTAAAGTCACGTGGGCTGTCAGCATGATTTGACGCCCAGCAGAGGAGCCTCGCGCGCGATTAGCCAAGCGCACATCCGCGCCCCAAAATGCCGCGCACCGCCG
>CAVFFT010000070.1:0-5676 GCA_963621885.1 bacterium | reverse complement strand
GGTGGGCACTCTCGCTCGGCGCCTGCCTCGGCGGCAACGGCACGCTCATCGGCGCTTCCGCGAACGTGGTGCTTTCTGGCATCTCGACGCGACAGGGTTACCCCATCACCTTCATGGACTTCCTGAAGATCGGTTTCCCGCTGATGATCGTCTCCATCGTCATCTCCGCGATCTACCTGATGGTCCGTTTCGTCTGGCTGGTCTAAGCCTGACGCGCCATAGGGCTTTCGGGGCGGCTCCTTCGGGGGGCCGCCCTTTTCGTTGGCAGCTGGTAGACGGTTGCGCTCAGCGAGAGCGTTCGCTGAAGTGCTCGTGTAACGCGGGGCATGCTATTGGAAGCCGCCAGACGGCTTCAAAGCGCCCTGTTTGACCTATCCACCACGCCATGTGGTATCATCTTGGCAATATGCGGGCGTATGCCTGCACCACGCAACATAAATGCAGCAATGAAAGGAACGCCATGGACGAAACCGGAGTCATGGGCCTTATCGACGAACTGTCGATTCTCCTCGAAGACGCCAAGCCCGTCTTCGGTAACCGTAATCTGAAGCAGGTCGACGCGGTCGCCGCATTCGAGATCATTGATGAGATTCGCGATCTTTTCCCGAGCGAGTTCGCTCAGAGCCGCCAGATCGTGCGCGAGCGCCAGAGCCTGCTCGACGATGCCGAGGCAGAAGCGAATCGCATGATTGAAGACGCGCGTTCGCAGGCGATGACCATTGCAAGCGAGCAGGAAATCGTTCGCATCGCACAGCAGCAGGCCGATACCATCATGGCCGATGCCCGCGAGCTCGAGCGTGAGACGCGCGCTGGCGCTGAAGACTACGCCGACGAGGTTTTCAGCCACGTGGAGCAGAGCCTCGACACGCTGATCTCCAATGTGCGTCGCTGCCGCGATAGGCTCAACGCGAACGCCATTTCCGGCGGTTCAGGGCCTTCTCGCTAGTGGCGGATAACCAGACATATCTCAGCCTTCCCGATCAGCTTTCCGAGCTTGATGACGGCGCGGAGTATTCAGGCTCCTTCGATATCCCCACGATGACGGTGGGGCCTGATGCGTGGCGTTTTCAGACGCCTTTGTCGTGGGACGTGACGGTGACGCACCCCGAGAACGACATGCTGCTTTTCACGGGCACAATCGAGGGTCGTGCGGAAACCGATTGCTCTCGCTGTCTCGAGCCGTTTGAGCTCGATTTGGATGGCGAGATCGAAGGCTACGTGTTTCGGGTCGATCCGGGCGACAATCTTCCCGAAGGTGTCGAAGAGGGGGAGTATCTCGTTCTCGACGATCGCCGGGGAGTGGATATCGCTCCGTTTCTGACGGCCGCGCTGACGCTAGCTGTTCCGCTTGTGCCGTTGCATGACGATGATTGCGCGGGCCTGTGCCCGAATTGCGGTGCGAACCTCAACGAGGGGCCGTGCGACTGCTCTATCGAGCCGGACCCGGATTTTGAGGTTGCCGCGAACCCGTTTGCGGCCCTGAAGAACTATCATTTCGAGAACTGAGGTTGCATAGCCGCGCTGATTTGTGCACGAGATGTGTATCAGCCAGCCTTTGAAGATGTTTCTTGCATCTTTCAACAGGTATGTCTATACTATTTTTTCGCGTTTGAAGTGAACCGGGCTTTGCTCGTCGTAAAGGAGTTAACAATGGCAGTACCCAAAAGGAAAACAGGCCGCGCGCGTACCCATTCGCGTCGGAGCGCAAACATGAAGATTTCGGCACCCGCGCGTTCGGTCTGCCCCCAGTGCGGCGAAGTGAAGCTTCCGCATAGGGTTTGCGGCAACTGCGGTTACTATCGCGATCGCGAGGTCATCGAGACCGCATAGTTCACGAACGGTGAGCACGAAGTTGAAGATGGAGCCGAGGATGATTCCCCGGCTCTTTTTTCATACGCAAGTCCCACTTTCATATGTGACTCCCGCTCCTTTTATGTGCTTGAACGGGGGCGTTGTCCTTCCGTTTGCCGGCTTGCGTATAATTGATTGGATTGAATGGCTTCAAGCCGGTGGCTTTCGCGTGAAATGCGAAAACGATGGGCTTGGCGTCTTTCCCAAACTTGGAAAACAAGGAGTGATTCATGAATAGGAACGTGACGGTCGCTGTGGATGCCATGGGCGGCGATAAGGCGCCTGAGGTCGTCCTCGCGGGTGTTGCCGACGCTCTTGCGGAGTTTCCGGGCCTTGAGGTCCTTCTCTGCGGCCTTCCCGAGGTCGTCGAGCCCTTCGCGCAGGAGCATGAGCGTTGCGAAGCGGTCGCCTGCTCGCAGGTGATTGGCATGGAGGAGCATCCGGCGCAGGCATTCAAGGCGAAGCCGGATTCCTCGATTGTGGTGGCGTGCAAGCTCGTGAAGGAGGGTCGCGCCGATGCCTTTTACAGCGCCGGTTCGACAGGCGCTTGCTTTACCGCGGCGACGATGGTGATTCGTCGCGCGCCGGGCGTTTCGCGTCCTGCCCTGTGCACGCGCGTGCCGTCTCCGAAGCGTCAAACCGTGATGTGCGATGTCGGTGCCAATGCCGACTGCAAGCCGGAGTACCTCGTACAGTTCGCTCGCATGGCGCAGCTGTACGCGAAGGAGGTCTACGGTGTCGAGTCGCCCAAGGTCTGCCTTCTCAATATCGGGGAAGAGGAGACGAAGGGTTCGACCTTCGCGCAGGAGGCCCACGCGCTCCTCAAGCAGGAGCTGCCTGGTTTTGCAGGCAACTGCGAAGGCCGCGATATTCTGGCGGGCACCTGCGATGTTGTTGTTACCGACGGCTTTACTGGCAATGTGGCTTTGAAGACCCTCGAAGGAGTCGGAAGCACGCTGTTTGGCGAATTCGGGCGCATCCTTATGGCATCTCCCGAGGCGCAGAAGGCTGCCGCTGTACTCATGCCGTCGATTCACCAGCTGAAGAGCTCGATCGACCCCGACACCTTTGGTGCCGCTCCCGTGCTGGGCTTGCGTAAGCCGGTCTTCATCGGGCATGGCTCGTCCTCGCCGCTTGCCGTCAAGAACTCGCTCGCCCTCGCGCTGCGTTCGGTCGAGTCGGGCTTGAGCGAGAAGATTACCGCTGCGTTTGAAGTTGAGGCGCAGGCGGCTTCCTCGGAGGCGTAGGCGCATGGAGAGTGTTGAAGAGCTCGAACGCATCGAGCGTATTCAGGAGATTCTGGGCTACACCTTCAAGAACAAGCAGGCGATCCTTTCCGCCATCACGCACCCGTCGGCGGCGGAGGGCAAACCGATTCAGTATTCTTATGAGCGCCTCGAGTTCCTGGGCGACAGCGTCCTGGGCGTCATTGTCGCGATGGCGGCCTTCGAGAAGTTCAAGGACCTCGACGAGGGCGGCCTGACACGCATCAAGGTGGCGCTGGTCGCGGGATCGACGCTTTCCGAAGTGGCAAGCGAGCTCGGATTTTCCGATGTCATCATCTTTGGCGATTCCGAAGTGGGAACCGGCAAGCGCGGCATGCATTCGGCGCTTGAGAACGTGTACGAGGCCGTTGTCGCGGCGCTGTACATCGACGGCGGCTTCAATGTGGCGCGCGACTTCATCTCGCGCACGCTTCTTCCGCGTATGACCCATGACCTTGCGGTGCGACCCGAGAATCCGAAGTCGGCGCTGCAGGAGAAGCTGCAGACCGAGGGCATCACGCCCACGTACAAGCTTGTCGAGACGCAGGGCCCGCCGCATGACCGCACCTTCGTGTCGGCGGTGTTCGCCGGCATGCAGAGTCTGGCGCGTGGCGTGGGCCGTACGAAGAAGGAAAGCGAAAGCAAGGCGGCTGCCGAGGCTTTGAGGGAGCTTGAGGAGCGCGGGGACGAATTGAATCCGCGTGAGCAGAAGGCGCGCCTCAAGGCGGAAAAGAAGGCCGCGAAGAAGGCCCAGAAGCAGCAGCGCGTGGCTGATAGGAAGGCGCGGCGCGAAGGCACCGCCGTTCAAGCGGGTGCCGCCCAGAATGTCGCTGCCCAGAATGGCGCGGCTGCCGGCGATGTCGCGGGCAACGCTGTCAATGCCGCTGCGGGCGAATCCCAGGCTGCTCAGGTGGGCGCGACCGAGACGGCGGCGCCGGTGGCTGAGGCCGTTGTGAACGCCCCAATTGCGGCCGCGGTGATGCCTAAGGGCGTCACGGCACCGGCGTCTGCGGCTGAGGCGACTGTGCCGGCATCCAATGCCGCAACGGCGTCTGAGAGCGCAACCGCACCCACGGAAGCATCTGTATCCGCTCCCGCGAGCAAGAACGCGGATTAGGCGCCCATGTATCTGAAGTCGCTTACCTGCAAGGGTTTCAAGTCGTTTGCGGACCGTGCGGTTCTTTCGATGGAGCCGGGCATTACGGCGATCATCGGGCCGAATGGCTCGGGTAAGTCGAATGTGCTTGACGCGGTTCGCTGGGTGCTTGGCGAGCGCAATGCGCGCAATCTGCGCGGACAGGCGATGGAGGACGTCATCTTCGCCGGCAGCTCGACGCGCAAGCCGGTGGGCATGGCCGAGGTCGAGTTGGTGCTCGACAATTCCGATGCGACGCTTCCAGTCGACTACGACGAGGTGTCCATCACGCGCCGTTTCTACCGGAACGGCGAAGGCGAATATCTCATCAACGGGATCCTGTGCCGTCGCATGGATGTCATCGACATTCTGCACGATTCGGGTTTGGGTCAGGACACCCATTCGATTATCAGCCAGGGCCATCTGGATAGCGTGCTGCGTTCGCGTCCTGAAGAGCGTCGCACGCTGATTGAGGAGGCCGCCGGCGTTCTCAAGCATAAGCAGCGCATGGCTCGCAGCGAGCGGCGCATCGAGCGCATGGATCTGCATCTCGCGCGCATTCGCGATATCAATCGGGAAGTGGAGCGGCAGCTGAAGCCGCTTGCGCGCAAAGCGAAGCGCGCCCTTTCGTACCAGAGTCTCACATCGGAGCTCGCGCAGGTCACGCTTGATTTGGCGGTTGACGACCTGCGGGTGCTGCAGAAGAAGTGGGATGAGACGCTTGCGAGCGAGAAAGAGCTTGCGGCGCGCCTTGAGTCGCAAAGCCAAAGCGTGCACGAGGCGGAGAAATCCCTTCAAGACCTGCAGGCGCAATTGCGCGAGCGTACCGATGGCGTCGATGGGCTTGCCGAGCAGCTGCGTCGTGCGACGCGCGCGGCCGATCGTGTCGATGCCGCCCTGTCGATGATCAGGGAAAAGAAACGCTCGGCGGCGCTCGTGAGCGCGCAGCGCCGTGAGCAGCAAGAATCCGACCGCGCCCGTCTTGCGGCTTTGGAGGCCGAAGAGGCGAAATCGAAGGCCGCGCTGAAAGACGCGCAGGCCCAGCGCGCGGCGGCGGATGAGAATCTTTCGCGGGTTTCGCATGAGCGCGACGAGGCATCGCGGGCGCTTAAGGAATTGCGTCGCGAAGTGTCGTCGCTCGAGAAGGACGAGGCGCGTCTTGTGAAGGACGATGCCCGCCTGCGGAAAACGCGTGAGAAGGCCGCTGAGGCGGCGGCAGCGGCACAGGCGGATGCGCGTCTGCTTGACGCTCAGGATGCCGATATGACGCGCCGTGCGGTCGAATCGCAGACGCGTGCCGAGGAGCTCGCGCAAAGCCTCAAGGAGGCCAAGGCGAGCCTGCAAGTGGCCCAGGAGGCGCGTGCAGCGGCAGAGGAGCGTGTGAAGGCGGCTCGTGGCGCGCTTGATGCGGCACGTGAGGCGCAG
>CAVFFT010000069.1:0-38799 GCA_963621885.1 bacterium | reverse complement strand
ATACGGACGATGGCGACTATACCGACGGCGGGTCGTACGACGACTACTCGGAGGAGTGAACTGAGTAAGGCCCGCGTGCCAAGGCGCGGCGAATAAGCGACTCGCGTGCTAAGGCGCGTCGCCGGAGTTTCTCGCGCTGCCGGCAAAGACGCGTTGCCGGCGTTACCACCGCTGCCAGCCAAGCCGCCTTGCCGGCGTTGCTGTGTTCGGTGACTTTCACGCATCCGCAAACCAAGGAGACCCGCCCTGCATTCCGCAGAACGGGTCTCTTGCTTAGGTACTAAGCGGCGCGTTTCCCAGAACCGCGCTTCAAAAGCACCCTGAGAACTTTAGAACTCGAGCTCCTCCAGGCGGTCGAACACGAGGTCCTTGCGCGTGAGGAAAGCCCACGGATCGAAGATCGCATCGAGCGTCGCTTCGTCAAGCGTGCACTCGGGATCCGCCTCCAGGCGCTCGCGATACGTGGGGCCGGCAACCGCATGCTGCACATCGTGCCAGGTCGCCATTGCGTTGCGCTGCACAATCACATAGGCGTCTTCGCGGGTAATGCCCGTCTGTACCAGCGCGAGCAGCACCTTCGAGCTGAAGATGAGGCCGCGCGTCTTGTTGAGGTTCGCGACCATCGACTCGGGATAGGTCTGCAGACCGTCGAGAATCCAGATCATCTTGCTGAAGATGTAATCAAGCGCGATGAAGCTGTCGGCAAGCGCCACGCGCTCCGCGCCGGAATGCGAGATGTCGCGCTCGAACCAGAGCGCCACGTCGTCGTAGCCCACCTGCGCGTTCGCCTTGATGACGCGCGCCAATCCACACACGCGCTCGGCGGTGATGGGGTTGCGCTTGTGCGGCATCGCGCTCGAGCCCTTCTGGCCCTTCTTGAAAGGCTCTTCAGCCTCGATGACGTCGCTCTCCTGCATCAGGCGCACCTGCAGGGCGATCTGCTCAAGCGTGCTCGCGGCAACGGCCAGCGCGCTGAAGACCTGCGCGTGACGATCGCGGTTGATGACCTGCGTCGACAGCGGGTCGGGTTTAAGTCCGAGCTTCTCGCAAACGTATTCTTCCACAAAAGGCTCGATGCTCGAGTAGGTGCCGACAGCGCCCGAAATCGCGCCCACGGCAATGACCTCGCGCGCCTGCTGCAGACGGGTCTGCGTGCGCTTCAGAGCCTGCGCCCACATGCCGAATTTCATGCCGAAGGTCATCGGCTCGGCGTGGATGCCATGCGTGCGGCCGACGCACAGCGTGTCCTTGAATTCGAACGCGCGGCGCTTGCAGATGTTGCCCAGCTCGGCGACGTCCTTCAGGATGATGTCGATCGCCTGGGTGATCTGGTAGCACAGCGCGGTGTCGCCCAGGTCGGAAGAGGTCATGCCGTAATGAACCCAGCGGCTCGGCTTCTCTTCGCCTTCGGGAATGTCCGCGTCGATGTACTCCGCCATATTGGTGAGGAACGCGATCACGTCATGGTTCGTGACGGCTTCAATCTCGGAAATGCGGTCGACCGTGAAATCGGCATGCGCGCGAATCCAAGCCGCATCCTCTTTCGTGATGCCCGATTGTCCCAGCTCAGCCTGGGCCTCGCAGGCGAGGATCTCTATCTCTTTCCAGATGGAAAACTTATTCTCATTCGACCAGATGTGTCCCATTTCAGGCCGGGTATAACGTGGAATCATAGAGCTGTCCTTTCATTTCGCCGCACAACTTGGCAACGCGGCGTGTCCATTATGGCATACGCACGCAAGCTGGCAGCTCATCTTCCCTTTTTCGGAAGTCTTCCTTCACGCGATGCCATGCGCGGATGAAGAGAGCCGCATCCAAAAGGCCCGCGCCATCGCGCATGCGCAGACGCCACGCCACACGCCCAAAAGCCCCTGCGGCGGAAGGGCCCGCGGACGCCACGCCACACGCCCAAAAGCCCCTGCAGCCTTGCGCGCTGCTCAACGCGCCTATCTGTCCGCCTGGGGAATGAGCACGGAGGGAATTCTCGTGTAGGGTTTTCGCCCTTTGGCATGCAAATTACGAGCGTACTAGAATGTATCCACCCATTCTAAGGAGCAAATGCCATGAAAAAGCATCCCGAATATATGATTCTCATCGCGGTGGTTGTCGCCCTTTTCCTCGGCATCATCTGCTTTGTCACCAATTGCTCGGCCCTTATCGCCACGAGCGTGGAAGCGGCCTCTGGATCCACCACCCAGATCTTTGAGGAGCTCATCGATGACGGAACCGGCAACAGCGGCGACGGCACCCAGGGAAGCACCGGCGGCGGCTATTCCGATAGCGACGTGCCCTCCAGCATGGAGATCGAGACCGACGAGCTCACGAACGACCTTCAGACGTGCATCAATCAGGACATCGTCGGCAAGCTCAATCTTTCCGAAAGCGACGACATCACGATAACCAACCTCACCAAGGACAAGGTGGGAACGCCCGAGCTGAAGAACGGCTACGTGCTTTGCCAGGTAAGCGGCACGGCGACCGTCACCAATGTGCTTGGCAAGGAAAGCACCATTGAATACACCTCGTACTATTACGCGGAAGACCCCACCGCCAGCACGATCACCTGGTACATCTACGCTTACGACCTGAGCGACTACAGCAACCTCCCCCAGGGGCTTGAGGATGTCGCGGGCGACCCGCTCGGCGTGCGTGATTACCTGCAGAATGGCGATTCGTCCTCGCAGCAGAGCCTCTCCGACGAGAGCACCAGCAGCAGCGCCAGCCGCGACGAGATTGACGACTCGTCGGCCCAGGCAGCGTAAGCCGCACGAAGAGCCAAGCGGCAACCGAGCGCGCACCGTTCCCCTGTTGCACCCACGGCGGGCAAGCGAAAGGGACGCGCGATACGCCGTATGAAATACGCGATTCAGCAGAAGAATTCAGCAGGGGAAATATGCGGTTTGACACACGAAGCGCGCACCCCGCGCAGGAAAGGTAAGCAGGCATGAGCGACATCATCGTCGTCGGATGCGGACGGGTCGGAAGCCAGCTTGCGACCCGCCTTTCGCAGGCCGACCATAACGTGACGATCATCGATCGCGACGTGAATTCGTTCTCCAATCTCGACCCCGACTTCAACGGCTCGACCATCCAGGGCGTCGGCTTCGACGAGGACATTCTCATGGAAGCGGGCGTCGATACCTGCGACGCCGTTGCCGCGGTCACGCAGCTCGACAACACGAACCTGATGGTGGCGGAGGTTTGCGACAAGCTCTACGGCGTTCCCCATGTGGTTGCCCGCCTGCACGACCCGTCGCATGAACGTGCCTATTCGCAGCTGGGCATCGACTTCTCCTGCGGAACGACGCTGGTCGCCGAGGAGATTTACGGCAAGCTCGAATCGGGCCACAGCAACCACGTGACCTCGTTTGGCGCGGTCGAGATCATCCGCTTCACGCTCGATCTGCACGCGCATCTGCGGCAGACGATTCGCGTGCGCGACCTTGAGCGCCCTCACAATGCGCGCGTCGTTGCTTTCGAGCGCGCCGACGGTTCGGCCTCGTCCATTCCCGATGCGGACAGTATCCTGTACGACGGCGACACGCTTCTCATGTGTGTCCACAGCGAGCTGATTCCCGCCTACCAAAAGTTCATGAAGGAAAGGTAGGCCGCCATGCATATCGTTATCGTCGGTGCCGGCAAAGTTGGCGAATACCTCGCCCGCACCACCCTCGAAAGCGGCAATGACATCGTCCTTATCGATTCCGACCACGAACGCGCCATCGAGATGGCGACCGCGCTTTCCGGGCGTGTGCTCGTGCTTTACGGCGACGGCTGCAACTCGCGCGTGATGGAGGACGCCGACATCGCCCACTGCGACATCTTCGTTGCCACGACCGGACGCGACGACAACAACCTCGTCGCCTGCGAAATCGCTTCGCGCGTGTACAAGGTGAAGCGCTGCATCGCCCGCGTGAACAACCCGAAGAACCTGCGCATCTTCCGCAAGCTCGGCATTGAAAGCGTGTCTTCAACGACGCTGATTGGCCGCATGATTGAAGAGGAAGCGACTCTCGGCAGCCTCAATGCGGTGTCGATTCTCGCACAAGGTAATATCGGCATGGTCGAGGCGAAGGTGCGCGAATTCCGCTCTGCCGGCCTAAGCCCCATCACCGGCGCCGTGCTTTACGACGACGTGAAGTACCCGGATGAGGCGCTGCCCATCGCGGTCGTGCACGATGGCGTGCCCCAGCTTGTCGACGAGGAGACGCGCATCGTCCCTGGTGACACGGTGCTGGTAGCTGCGCCGACCGACATCATTCCCGCGGTGAGAGCCGCCTTCCGTTACATCTAGTTCGGCTGCCGGGAAGGCGAAGTGACTGCAAACCACGGCTGCAAGCCGCCCGGAAAGTGCGGCACGTCAGCAATTCATTCCGCAACGCAAAGCGCCCCTGCTCACGCAAGGGCGCTTTCTTTCGTTTATGTCACCGGCTCGTCGCGCTATCCGGCCCGCGTTCCCTTAGCGGGGCGCTGGCGTTCGTTCCCTTAACGGGACGTGGCCAGCGGCTTTGCTCAATCGCCGCGCGACCTGCTGCCCGCGGCTCTTCTACGAGAAGTAGCGGAAGTAGGCCGAGCAGGTGCCTTCGCTCGACACCATGCAGGGTCCGAGCGGGTTTTCCGGATTGCACACGCGACGGAACAGCGGGCATTCCTTCGGCGTGATAATGCCGCGCAGCACGTCGCCGCAACGGCAACCCTTCGGCTCGATGGTCGGCTCGACCACCGGCTGGAAGCGCTTGACCGCGTCGAATGCGCTGTACTCCGGACGCAGGCAGTAGCCCGAACCCGGAATGTCACCCAGGCCGCGCCAGGTCGCCGTGCAGGTGTCGAAGACTTCTTCAATCACCGCGCGGGCAGCCGGATTGCCGTCCTCCATCACGCTACGCTTGTAGGCGTTCTCGATCTCGGCGCGGCCCTCGTGAAGCTGACGCATGATCATCGCGATGCCTTCGAGAATATCGAGCGCGCGGAAACCCGTGATGACGCCCGGGATATGGTATTTCTCGGAAAGGAAGCGATACGGCTCCATGCCGATAATGGTGGAAACATGACCCGGCAGAATGAGGGCGTCCACTTTCAGCTGCGGGTCGGAAATGATGGCCTCAAGCGCGCCCGGCATGTTCTTATGCGCCACGAACACCGTGAAATTATTCAGGCCGTCACGCTTCGCGCGCTGCACGCTTGCCGCGATGGCGGGAGTCGTCGTCTCGAAGCCGACGCCCACGAACACCACCTGACGGTCGGGGTTTTCCCGCGCGATGCGCAGAGCGTCCAAAGGCGAATAGCAGATGCGCACGTCGGCGCCTTTCGCCTGCTCAGCGATAAGGCTGCTCGTCGAACCCGGCACGCGGGTCATGTCGCCAAAGGTCGTGATGATGATCTCGGGCACGCGCGCAAGCGCGATAACGGTATCGATGTCGTGATTGCTCGTCACGCACACGGGGCATCCCGGACCAGACGCAAGCCTCACGCCTTCGGGCATCACATTGCGAATGCCCGCACGGCCAATGGACGCGGTATGGGTTCCGCACACCTCCATCAGGGTCGCCTGCGCGGGCGCCCATTTGGCGATGGCATCGATAAGGCCTTGCGCGAGTTTCGGATCGTCGAAGGCGCTTTCCTGAATCGTCATGTTAGCCCACCTCAGCCAGCTCGGGGAAATCCTTGATCAGGTCGATCGTCTCCTGCGCGTACTGCTGGTCGACGACTTCAATCGCGAAGCCCGCATGCACGAGCACGTAGTCGCCCACCTTCGCCTGAGGCGTCAAATCGAGAGAGACCTCACGGCTCACGCCCAGAAGATTCACCTGCGCCAGACCCTCATCACCAATCTTCACTACCTCGGCAGGTATTGCCAAACACATGCCGTCTCCTCTCGCTTGGTGTTACGTATTAGGCCATTCGTGTGCCACGCGCTAATGCTACCACCGCCTGGCCGAAACTGACGGATGCATCGTTAGGCGGTAGTTCCCGGTTGATAGCAACGGTGAATCCCGCGTCCGTGAGGCGCCGGACCGCATGCTCGATGAGGTAGCGGTTCATGAATACGCCGCCGGAAAGAGTGACAGTGCGAATCTCGTACATCATGTGAATGAGCTGGGCAGCTTGCAAGATGAGCTCGACAAACGCCTCGTGGAAGCGCCGCGCGATCTCTGCCGTGGGAACGCCCGCCATCTTGTCGTCGAGCATTTCTTTGAAGACCGGCGCCGCGTCGAAGAGCAGCACCGAGGTATCGAGCGCCGTGCAATCCTTCGTCGCCGAATTCTTCACGACGTCGAAGTGGTAGGCGACGGGGGTATTGGCGGCCGGAGCGGGTTGCACTTCAGGAGCCGGCGCGAGCGCCGCTTCCAGAAGCACCGCTCCTTCCCCTTCGTACGTCGGTTCGGTGCAGATGCCCAACAAGGCGGACGCGGCATCGAACAGGCGTCCCACCGACGAAGTGTAGGGGGTGTTCAGGCTGCGTTCTATCATCTGCTCGCACACGTGCGCGACTTCGCCGAGCGATTCGAGCGCTTCTTGCGCGCCCGGATGATCAAGCAGGTCAAAAGCCCAGAGCACGCCATAGGCCATGCGCAGCGGATGCTTGATAGCCGCCGCGCCGCCCGGCATCGGAACGTAGGCAAGATTCGCGAAGCGCTCGTAGGTCGCACGATTCGCCAGCAGCACCTCGCCACCCCAGATGGCACCGTCGGGACCATAGCCGGTTCCGTCAAACGCGATGCCGCACACCGCGTCCTCGATCTTGTTTTCGCCCATCACCGCCGCGATATGAGCATGATGGTGTTGTACCTGCTCAAGCGGCAGTTCCTGCGCATGCGCCCATTTGCTCGTGAGGTATTCCGGATGGAAGTCGCACACGAGTTGCTCGGGCTGTGCTTTGAAGAGGCGCTCGTAGGTACGCTTCGCCTCGAGCCAGGCGTCGTAGGTTTCCACATTCTCCATGTCGCCCAGATGCTGCGAGACGAAGGCGTTGGAGCCACGCAGCAGCGTGAAGGTGTTCTTCTGTTCCGGGCCCGTCGCGAAAATGGTGTGGCCATCTTGGTTCGCAAGTTCGATCGGCTGCGGTGCCAAACCGCGCGCCCGGCGGATGACCTGCACGGACGTCGCTTCCCGTTCCGCATTTTTGTCTGCCGCATTGGCGCGCCCCGTATTGATGAGACGCACGACGCTGTCGTCGTAGCGCGCCAGAATGGGACGATCGTTCCCCAGGAAGGCATCGGCCACACCCGCGAGCGCCTGGTACGCCGTCGTGTCGTCGGTCTGAATGGGCTCGTCATGCAGATTGCCCGAGGTCATCACGAGCACGCCGCCGAAGTCGTGCAGCAGCAAATGCTGAAGCGGCGTCGCGGGAAGCATGATGCCGATTTCGGGAAGCTTGTCGGCGAGACCCGCCGGATAGTTCACGTCCTGACGCTTCTTCAGAAGGACGATGGGACGCGCCGGGCTCTTGAGCAGCGCTTCCTCTTCGGCGCTCACCTGCGCCCAGGCGCGTGCCTGCTCGACACCGGCCGCCATGATCGCGAATGCCTTTCCCTCACGCCGCTTGCGCGTGCGCAGGAGGGCGAGCGTCTGCTCGTTCGTCGCGTCGCAAGCGAGGTGGAAGCCGCCGAGGCCTTTCACCGCGAGAATGCCACCCGCATGTAGCAGTTCGACAGCACGCGCAAGTATCGCGTCGGATTCCTCCTGCGTATTTCCCCAGGTCACCGTGCTTGCGGCAGCCTCTTCCGCTGCACCATCAGCACCAGCCTCATACCAGCTGATATGCGGCCCGCATTCAAAGCAGGCATCAGGCTGCGCATGGAAGCGGCGGTTCTCCGGGTCGTCATATTCGTGTTGGCAGGCGGGACACATCGTGAAGCTCTTCATCGAAGTACTCGCGCGATCATAGGGCAGCGACTCGATGATGGTGAAGCGCGGCCCGCAATTCGTGCAGTTGATGAAGGGGTAACGATAGCGGCGGTTTTTCGGGTTGAAGAGCTCTTTCAGGCAATCATCGCAGGTCGCAAGGTCGGGCGAGACGAGCGTCGTCTCCGCAACCGCCGAATCGTCAGAGAAGCGGATTTCGAAATTCGTGAAGCCCTGCATCGGAACCTCTTCAAGGTCGATGCGCTTCACCTGCGCCGCAGCGGGCGCATCTTCGGCGAGCTCCCGCACAAACTGGTTGACCAGCGGCTCTTCGCCCTCGACATGAATCTCGACGCCATCCGCCGCGTTGAGCACCCAGCCATTCACAAGATTGTGTTTGGCAAGCCGGTAGACGAACGGGCGAAAACCCACGCCCTGGACAACGCCGTTAACATGCAGGCGCAATGCGGTCAGCATATCGACCCCTTTCGACGGAACTGAAAGCCGTGGTCGCACTATAAAAAACGCATGAGCAGGAATCCCGCCCATGCGTTCCCATTCACAAATTGAATCTTAGCGAAACGAGCGCTCCACGCGCGCATAATGGCGCGCACACCATCTCTGCGCCCGCGAAAGGACGTTGCGCACCGTGCGTTCACACCAGGATTGGAGCGAACGCACGCGCCAAGCATTCGTGCCAGGTTCGCACCGCAATCGCGCAAAAGCACGCAAAGCGCGCGCCCAGCGTTACGCAATCAACGTGCCTACTGAAGCGCCTCGCGCACAATCGCGCCGAGCGCGACAAGGGTCTCAGGCTTATGGTTTGGCAAGCGAAGCTCCACCACGCGTCGGCCGCGATCGGACAGCACCGTGAAATCGCCGGCCGCCTGCGCCTGCGCGAGAGCGCCGAGGCTCGGCGCCCTCATGCCTTCAACCGCGATATCGGGCTCATCCTCGCACGAGAGAATGAGGAACACGCCGTTGTTCGGACCGCCCTTTTGCAGCTGGCCAATGGAATGCAGATAGCGCGGACCAATTTCGAGACAGGTTACCGCTCCGAGCGTTTCCGCAATGTCGTGGCGAATGCCCTCAAGCGCCTCGAGGCGTCCTTCATAGGTGGGAAGGAACGCGTCGATGGCCACATAATCGCCCGCGCCGTAGCTCGCGAAAAGCGCCCGCAACGCCGCAACGACACCGTCCGCCTTCGCACCGGCCGCATCCGACTTCGCGCCAAGCGTGGAAGCGACCCGCGCACGAAGCGCCAGTTCAGCCACCTGTTCATCAATATCGAATGCCGGCGCATCGGCCGCCAGAATATCGAGCACGGCCGCCTTCGCGGACGCCACATCGGGCTGGTCGAAGGGGCATACCCGCATGAGCCAGCCGCAGAAGGCCGTCGCGTATTCCCAAATCACGAAATGGGACACCAGATCGATCGTGCCGTCCACCAGCGCATCAACGCGCGGATAGCGGGCATCGATGGACCCGAGCGATTCCACGTACTGCTTCGCCTCGGCGGATTCGTCCTGCGCATCCACGTAGGTGATGACGCAGCGCTGCCCGTCGTCCTCGGCAAGCAGAGCCACATCCGGCTCGGTGTTCGGCAGTTCGCCCTTGCCGTCCTTGCCAGTGCTTTCGGCCACCAGCTGCTCGACCCACAGGCAGAGTCCCGCCGCGCGCGGCGGCGTGACCAGCGAGAACTTCGCGCGTCCCTCCTGCTGATTGTCAAACAGGAAAGCTGCCAGCTGAATCGCGGGGTTCTGCGGCGCATCCTCGGCGCAAGCGCGCTCCACGCGCGCGGCCTGAGCGACCAGTTCTTCAAGGTCAAGACCAATGAGCGCCGCCGGCACGAGGCCGAAAACGGACAGCGCGGAGAAACGCCCGCCCACGGTCGGCTCGCCAAAGAAAATCTTGCGCCAGCCCTGTTCAAGTGCCATATGCTCAAGGCTCGAGCCCGCATCGGTGATTGCCACGAAGTGGCGGGGGATCTCCTGCGCGGGCATATGCTTCGCGAACTCGTCCCACACGGCTACCTTCAGCGTGTTCGGCTCGATCGTGCCGCCGCTCTTCGAGGAGACGATAATGAGCGTGTGAACGAAATCGACCTGGCTCAGCACGTAGCGCAGATTCGCCGGCGAGACCAGGTCAAGCGCGAAAAAGCTCACGCGGTTGCCTTCGGGCACATGGTATTGCGCCATCGTCATCGGCGCCTGCACCGAACCGCCTTCGGCAATCAGAATCACCTGGCTGATGCCATCCGCAATCGCCTCGTCCGCAAAAGCCTGAATCTCGGCAAGGGAGCACGGCGGCTGAGTGGCAAGGTCGGTCCAGCCCATATAGTCGCGCGCGCCCGCATAGGCAACGTCGGAAAAGTCAAACAATGACGCATCCTTCGCATGCGTGCGGCTTGCGACTTTTTCGGACACCAACACATCGACGGATGGGTACGTCCGGAGTTTCGTATTCAATTCCATGGGAACACCTCTACAGGTTCAAAGCCTTCTTGAGCGAAGAAACGCGACGGCGTGAAACCGGAATCTTGTCTTCGGTGCCATTGAGCGTAAGCAGAAGCGTGCCGCCCGAAACGGACTCCACTTCCTTCACCATCGACAGATTCACCAGGTAGCCGCGATGCACACGGAAGAAGCCGTGGCCTTCGAGACGCTTCTCGAGCTGAGCCAGGCTCACGGTCGAGAAGTAGCGGTCGGTGTCGGTCTGAAGATAGGCATAATCATCGCGCGCCATCACGTAACGGATGCTGTCGATGTTGATGAAGATCTTCTTGCCGGCTTTTTCAACCGGAATGCGCTCAGAGCGCTGCGCCTTGTTGTGGAGCACGATGTATTCCCGCACGCGGGTGAGCGCCTTCACGAGGCGATCTTCCTCCACGGGCTTCATCAGGTAATCAACCGCGTTCACCTTGAACGCGTCGATGGCGTATTCGCTGTACGCGGTCACGAAAACGACCGCCGGGGGAAACTTGAGATGCGTCAGCGCATCAGCAAGCTGGATGCCCGTTGCCTCAGGCATATTCACATCGAGGAAAAGCACGTCGCAAGGATATTCCTTCAGCTTCTCCACGGCCTCACGCACGCTCGCCGCCTCGGCAACAACTTCCGCTTGGCCTACCTCATCGAGGAGGTAACGCAGCTCGGAACGGGCGGGTGCTTCATCATCAACAATTATGGCCTTAAGAAGCATCTGGCAACTCCTTATTCAAACACTCTTCTCTACATTCTTATCTCAGTCTAAGCGAGTGGATTATACCTGTTTTCATAATCACTTGACACGAGAGTTCGCAAGAGTATGACCTGAAAAGAACAATCAGTTCACGATTCGTCTGCAGGTCACAGCGCTTTCGGCTCGATTCGCGTCACGTACGCGGCATCTTGTGCCACCGCACGCCGCCCGTGAAAGGTTTTACTTTTCTGCAACAGGCGGTTTCACGCTGTCCGCGCGGTGGCTTCGCAGCATGCGCGCGGCGGGCGCGCGGCAAACCCTCGCGCTGCCCGCACAGGCTAGTCTGCGGTATGCGCGCGGTATTCCCCTTACTCGTCGCCCTGGATATCGACATCGTTATTGAGCACAAGCGCATTCCTCAAGTAGAGCGTCACGGTCGTGCCCTTGCCCAGCTCGCTCTCGTAGCTCATCTTCGACCCCGGCGCGAAATAACCCGTCACGCGGTCGTTGATATTGCGGACGGCGATTCCCAAACCACTCGTCGACTTCGCGTTCATAATGTTGCGGCGCGTCTCTTCGCTCATGCCCACGCCATCGTCCTCGATGATGATATACAGGTCGTTCCCTTCGGCATGAACACCTATATGAATGTTCAGACTGCCGCTCGAAGGGCGCGCGTGGCGCACGCTGTTCTCGACGATGGGCTGCACCATGAAAGCGGGCACCGGCACCATCGCAAGTTCCTCGGGCAGGTCGATCGTAAGCGACAGCTTGTCTTCCCCAAAGCGGGCAATCTCGAAACCGAAATAGCGTTCTGCCTGTTCAAGCTCGCGCCGAAGCTCAATGAGGTCGTCGGAATTCTCGAGCGTCTTACGATAGAAGATCGCGAATTCCCGCAGTAGCTTGCGCGCCTTTTCGGGATCCATGCGAATGAAGGCCGAAATGGTGTTGAGCGTGTTGAAGAGAAAATGCGGGTTGATCTGCGCCTGCAGCGCTTTCAGCTCCATGCTCGTCGCAAGCTTCCTCTGCTCTTCGAAAGCGTGCGCGGCGAGCTGAGTGGAAATGATGTCGCCAAAACCGGCGGCGATGCGCTGCTGCACTTCGGTCGTGGCGTCGGGTTCCTTGTAGTAGAACTTCAGCGTGCCCACGACATCGTTCGCCACCTTCAGGGGAACGATGATGGCCGCCTGGATGTCGCGCACCTCGGTCGTGAAGCCGATCTCTTTCGCGGAATGCATCACGCGCGCCTGGCCATCGGCCACTGTGTCGCGCGTCGCCTGGGTGCGGATGGCGCGACCCGACGGATTGCCGTCTTCCGACACGCCGGCGTATCCAAGGATGGTCTCGCGGTCGGTAATCGCCACCGCGTTGCCGCCAATTCCTGGCAGAAGAAGATCGCAGATGCACTGCGCGCTCTTGAAGGTAAGGCCGTTTTCCTCGTTCAGATATTCGAGCGTTTTGCGCGTGAATTCCAGCATGCGTGAAATGATGCTCGCGCGGATATGCTCGATATTCGATCCGCCCTTGTCAGACTTGCCAGACATATCTGCCCTCCTCCGCATGGTGCTCTCGCTTCGGTCCTGGCTTTTTCGTATCATACCCTTTCGCCACGCAACGCACGCGGGCGTGTCTATGCAATTCCACGGGAATGCTGTTATGCGTGCTCATAAACGCGCTTGTAGGGACGCAAGGGTAGCTTGGACGGCGGCGCGAGTGTGCCTTGAATTGCGGTGCGAGGGACCGGATTGCAAGTGCGTTCACAAGGTACCGGGCTGCGGCCTACGGGTGCAAGAATGCCTAACGTCGTGACCACGGGCGTGAGGACGCGAGAGCCGGGTACGGCCTGCGGGCGTGAGGACGCGCGAGCAGCACCAAAAGGTGGGCGCTTATGCTGCGCCGGCGATACCTCCGATTGGGCGAAGTTTTCTAGAAGATGCCCAACTCCTGCACCACCAGAAGAATCGCGCCGATAAAGAGAACGCCCGCGAAGAAGAAACGCAGCGAGCGCTCCGGAACGCGCGTCACGAGGCGAGCGCCCAGGATGGCACCGGGAACCGAGCCAATCACCACCGCAAGCGCGATGAGAATGTTGGCATTCCCCAGCATGATCTGCATGAGAGCGCCCGGGATGGAAAGGATGCCGATGGCAACCAGCGAGCTTCCCGAGGCGCGACGCATGTCGATATGAAGGATGGAAATGAACAGAGGCACCATGAGAAAGCCTCCGCCGACGCCCACGTAGCCGGCGATAAGGCCCGCGAACGCGCCAATGACCAGGCCTTTCCAGAGACGCTTGAAGCCGAAGGGCGCTTCGGCGTCGGAGTTGTCGGGTGCGGCAGGGGCGGAAGCAGCGGTCGCCGCAACGGCACCATCTGCAACAGCGCCTTCCGTTGCGATCGCAGAGGCCGTTTCGGCAGCGCTCGCGTTCGCAGCGTTCGCATCGGACGCGGCACCGGACCCATCATCAGACACCGCCGCTTCAGCCTTCGCCTTTTTCTTGGGCGACATCTTGAGCGCCTTCAGCAGCATCGTGTACGCGGAGTAGGCGATGACGCAAGCGGCAACAAGCATGATCAGCCAGCCCGGCGACATCGTGGCAAGTTGCACGCCCACCGGGGAAAAGCAGGCGCCACCAATGCCCGCAAGCACGCCAAGCAGCGGAATGCAGGTTTTTTGGCGCACATGGGTGATGCTTCCCGAAATGGAGGTGGGAATGATAGCGAGCAGCGAGGTCGCCGTTGCGCCGATTGGGCTCATGCCAAAGCCCAGCTTGAAAATGGGCACCATGACCGTGCCGCCACCAATGCCGAGCAGCCCGGACAGAACGCCGATTCCCACGCCTACCAAAAGCGCGACAACAAGACCCGCAATGTCCATTCCGTATCCCCTTTGTTAGAGACTCGATAGCAGTATGCGAGCTTACCGCCATTACGACGGCTCATGGCAACGCGCTTGTAAACATCATGCAGAATACGCGCAAGCGGCTTGCCCACTCATAGCTGGAGAAGCGGCGAAGGAGCATTCGCCATCAATGATGCCCGAGACCCGACGTCACACGACGTAGCAGCCGACACGTCACACGGCGCTGCCCAAGCCCACGGGCAAGGGCGCCGCTCTCATTTCCTAATCCCACGCGCGACGACGGCGCGGATTCCCCCGGCGCTCCCGCTTGCGGGCGGCGACTTCGCGACGCTTCATGTTCGCCTCGTACTCATCGCGCAAACGGATATAAGCATCGAGTCGCACCTGAGCGAGCTTTCCCGCGGAAACAGCTTCGCGCACCGCGCAACCCGGTTCGTCGGTATGCGAGCAATCGCGGAATCGGCAGCTCTCGGCGAAGGTCTCGACATCGGCGAAGGCGGTCGCGATACCGCGTCGCGCATCCCATAATCCCAGGCCACGCACGCCCGGCATGTCAACCACGCGGCCGCCGCCCGCAAGATTCACAATCTCGCGCGACACCGTCGTATGGCGCCCGCGGCCATCCGATTCACGCACCGGCATGGTCGCCTGCACCTCGCTTCCCACCAGCAGGTTCACGAGGCTCGATTTCCCCACGCCCGACTTGCCCACGAGCACGACGGTTCGCGTGCCAATGAAGGTGCGGAAGCGCGCGACACTTTCGGGGTCTTCGGCGGAAACCACGAACACGGGCACATCGCCCGCCATTCCCGCAACCGTATCACGCTGCTCGGCAAGCTGGGCGACATCATCCACAAGGTCGGCCTTTGTGAGAACGATCGCGATGTCCGCCTCCGTCTCGTAGGCCAGTACGAGTTCGCGCTCAAGGCGCGCAAGATTCAGCTCCGCGAGCGGCTGCGCGATAGCCACGACATCGAAATTCGCCGCCATCACCTGCGACACCGTGCGCTCGGCAGGGTCGCGACGCACAAGCTGCGTCTGGCGCGGCATGATCTCTTCAATCTGGGCGATATCCCGCTCGGCCGAGGTGGCAATCGTCACCTGGTCGCCGATAACAGCCCGCTCGTTCTTGCCTTTGACCAGCGCCGTTGCATGCTTGCAGCGGTAGAGGCTCCCATCGCTCGCCGCGACAAGGGGAAAGCCGCGATCGAGCTTCACCACTTCGCCAGCAATGCGGCCCTCAGGCAGGGGGCTGGCCATTTGATCCGCCGCTTCCATCTCCGCCGTTTCCATCCGATCCGCCATCAGAGCTGGTCCTCACGCTTCTTACGGTAGTAGGCGAAAAGCAGCAAGCCCAGCGCCACCAACAGCAGGGCGGAAACGAAATCCTCAAACGCAAATTCCTCGTGAGTCGTCGAGCCCTTTTCCTGCACCGACAAAGCCGTGGCATGAATGTCGCACAGGCCATCGTGCTGCCCGCAAGCCAGATGGAACTTGCCCGTCACGAAAATCGTCGTACCCACCGATCCGTAGCGGCCAAGCGTGTCGATAAGCGAGGCCTGGGCGCTCGACACATATACCTGTATCGACGCGGCGCGTTCGCTCGCGAGCGCATCAACCGTAATCCAGCGATAGTCGGACTTGTCTTCCGCATTGATAATGTCTCCCACCACTTCGCCAGTAATCTGCACGGTCTGGCCTTCGTAATAGGTGTCCGAATTCTGCAGGGCGTAGATGGTCACCTGATAAATCGAGGAGCTATCAGGCAAAAGGGTCGTATCGACCTGATTATTGTCATCGTCGTCATCGGCAAAGGCTGGCATCGCAAAGGCCGTCATCGCGAAAGCCAAGATCGCGAACACGCAGGCGAAAAGGAGCAGGAAGCGCTTCATTCGGCATCACGGCGCAACTTGCGCACGCCTTCCCGAATCGACACGACGCCTTTTGCGACCAGCGCGAAGAGCGCGACGAATTCCAGACGGCCGGCCCACATCATCAGGATGTAGAGGAATTCGAGTCCCATCGGCATGCCCGAAGTGACGATCCCCGAAGTGAGGCCGCCGTTGCTTGCCATCGCGACGGAGTCGAAAATGGCCGCGGTCGCCTCGTAGCCGTTTGCGATGGCCGCGAGCGTACCAATGGCGTATACCGCGATGAACAGGGAAAAGATGGTCATTGCCTCTTTGATTTCCGCGCTGCTCAGCACGCGCTTGCCCACGTGGTAGTACTTCGAAACGATGACGGCGGTATTCACCGACGCCGCCTGCTTCACCGTGGCGACCACCGAACGCGCGATGGTGGAGACGCGGTTGACCTTGATACCGCCAGCGGTGCTACCCTGCGCAAGGCCAATCGACATCGCGATCGCAAGCACGAGGAAGGCGCCCGAGGGGAAGGCAGTGGTCAGCTGGTTTTCCGTCACCACCATAAGGCCGGTGGTGCTGGCGGCCGAGAAGAGCATGAAGAGCCCTCGTCGCACTATGGCGGCGCCCTGCGAGAACTGCGCGGAGTCCGCAAGCGAAATGGCGATGACCACCACGAGCAGTGTCAGCCACACGAAGATGCTGCGCACTTCGCTATCTGCGAAAACGTCGCTTGAGCGGCCTTTCCACAGCGCCGCATACAGGGCGAAGTTCAAGCCGCCCAAAAGCATCAGCGTCATGAGCGTGAGTTCAAGCGGAACGGAATGATAGCCGTAGACATTCGCGTTGCCCGGCGTAAAGCCCGCTGTCATGAAGCCTGTGATTGCGAGCCAGAAGCCATGGAGCGTCGCACGCACCGGCTCCATTCCCGCGATGAGGCACCACACGGCGATGAGCGCGCCGAACACGAGAACCATCAGCACCGATATCCGCAGGATAAGGCGGGCGGTCTGCACAATGTTCGGCAGCACGTGCTCGTTGCGGCCTTCACTGGAATACATGCTCGTGGCGCCCGAGCCGCCCATGCCAAGCGAAAGCAGGACGACGATCAAGCCGATGCCTCCGACAAAGTGCATCGCGAAACGCCACATGTTGTCGGCATACGACAGATGGTCGAGGTCGGTGACGACCGTCGCGCCGGTTGAGGTGAAACCCGACACCGCTTCAAAGAGCGCATCGAGGTAGGAAACGTAATGTCCCGAAAGGAACAGGGGAATCGCTCCAATGAGGGCGAGCACCACCCAGGCGAGACCGGTGACCGCCAAGGCCTGCTGACGCTTCAACTGACCAGGGGAAACGCAGACGAAGCAGAGCAGCGAACCCACGATGAGCGATATGCCGATGGCGTACAGGTAGTGAACGGCCGGCTGCCATTCTTGAAAGACGATCGCGGTGACAAAGGGAACGACCAGAACGGCGGCAAGCAGCAGAATCAAATCGCCCAGGTAGTGGGCGATAACGCGCAGGTCATAGAGCGTATAGCGTTGCCACATGCTAACCAACCAGCAATCGAACAAGAGCCGTAAGCAGCTCGCAGAAGAGAACGAAAGACAGCGCCATGAGCACGACAGTTGCAAGGCCCCGGCATGGGGTCTTGAAATCATGCCGTATCTTTACGCGGGCGCGAGCCATGCGCGGTATTTTACCCCTCTTTCCGGGAAAGACCCCACGAATCACCTAGGCGGCAAAGAAGCGGCCCGTCCCCAGTGGGAACAGGCCGCTCATGTTTCGTTTTTGCTGGCGGGTTACGCTTGGTCGGCGGACCCAGGACATCGGGCGCTTTCCCCTAGAGGATTGCGCCGCCAGGCGCGCTTCCTGCCGGCAGCTCCGCCACCAGCGCGGGTAGGGGCGCCAGCTGCCACGCCGCCAGCGCGGGCGCTCTCGGGAACCCCGTCCCGCTTAGGCCTCGTCGCCGAAATCGAAGTCGATGCCCTCGAGTAGCTTCTCCGCCTCGGCGTCAATCGCCTTGCTTCCCACAACCTGGCAGCTATACTTCCCAGTCGCGAGATCGTAGTCCACCTTTATCTTGTCGCCATCATGCAGCGTGCCCTGGATAATCTCGTTCGACACGAGGTCAACGATGTTGCGCTGGATGAGCCTCTTCAGCGGACGGGCGCCGAACACCGGGTCGTAACCCTCGATGCAAAGGTTCTCCATCGCGGCGGGGTCGACCTCAAGCTCGATGCGGCGGTCGGCCAGACGCTTGCGCACGTCGTTGAGCTGCAGCTCGACGATGGGCTCGATGGTCTCCATGTTCAGCGGCTCGAATTCGATGATGTCGTCGATACGATTCAGGAACTCCGGTCGGAAGGTGGCACGCAGGGCGCCATCGATGGACTGGCGTTTCTTCTTCTCGTCGCCCGTCTCCTCGAACTCGCGGATGAACTGGCTTCCCACATTGCTCGTCATGATGATGATGGCGTTCTTGAAGGACACCACGCGGCCCTGGCCATCGGTCAGGCGGCCGTCATCAAGCACCTGCAACAGGATGTTGAAGACGTCGGCATGAGCCTTCTCCACCTCGTCAAGCAGCACGACGCAGTAAGGCTTGCGACGCACCGCTTCCGTCAGCTGGCCGCCCTCGTCATATCCCACGTATCCCGGAGGCGCACCAATGAGGCGCTGCACGCTGAATTTCTCCATGTACTCGGACATGTCGATACGCACCATCTGCTTTTCGGAATCGAAGAGGCATTCCGCCAGCGCCTTCGCGAGCTCCGTCTTGCCCACGCCCGTGGGGCCAAGGAACAGGAAGCTGCCGATAGGACGGTCGGGGTCGCTCATGCCCGCGCGCGAACGCCTAATGGCGCCCGCCACCGCGTTGACGGCCTCATCTTGGCCGATGACGCGCTCATGCAGCCGGTCTTCCAGATTGACGAGCTTCTGAATCTCGCCCTGCATCATCTTCGACACCGGAATGCCCGTCCAGCTTGCGACGACCTCGGCGATCTCCTCGCTCGTCACCTCCTCCTTGAGCATGGCGCCGGCCTCCTGCTTGTTATCAAGCGTCTGCTCGGCCTCCTCCAACTGCTTCTGGAGGGTCGGAATCGTGGAATAGCGCAGCTCAGAGGCGCGTGCGTAGTCGCCTTCGCGCGTCGCTTTCTGCTCTTCGAATTCCGCGTCGGAAATCTTCTTCTTCAGCTCCTGAACACTGCCGATGACATCCTTCTCGTTATGCCATTCCGCCTTCGTCGCATCGAGCGACTCCTGGGCGGCGGCAATGTCGCGGCGCAGCTTCTCGAGACGCTCCGCGGAGGCTTCGTCCTCCTCCTTCATGAGCGCCTGCTCTTCCACCTGCATCTGCGTGAGCTTCTTCTCCGCGAGATACACTTCCTCGGGCATGCTATCGATGTCGATGCGCAGACGGCTTGCCGCCTCGTCCATCAGGTCGATAGCCTTGTCGGGCAGGAAGCGGTCGGAGATGTAGCGGTTCGAAAGCTCGGCCGCGGACACAAGCGCGCTGTCGGTGATGCGCACGCCGTGATGCTCCTCGTACTTGCCCTTCAGGCCACGCAGAATGGAGATGGTGTCCTCCACCGACGGCTCGTCCACCAGCACCGTCTGGAAGCGGCGCTCAAGCGCGGCGTCCTTCTCGATGTACTTGCGGTACTCGTCGGTCGTCGTCGCGCCGATGGCATGGAGCTCGCCACGCGCGAGCGCGGGCTTCAGCATGTTGCCGGCATCGATCGCGCCATCGCCAGTCGAACCCGCACCCACGATGGTATGGATCTCGTCGATGAAGAGGATGATGCGGCCGTCCGACTGCTTCACCTCGCGCAGAATCGCCTTCATGCGGTCCTCGAACTCGCCGCGGTACTTCGCGCCCGCGAGCATCGAGCCCATGTCGAGCGCGATGACGTCGTGGTCCTTCAGCGACTGGGGCACGTCGCCGCTCACGATGCGCTGCGCCAAGCCCTCGACGATGGCGGTCTTGCCGACGCCCGGCTCGCCGATAAGGCAGGGGTTGTTCTTCGTGCGGCGCGACAGCACCTGAATCGTGCGGCGAATCTCCTGCTCACGGCCGATAACCGGGTCGAGCTTGCCTTCGCGGGCCGAATCGGTGAGGTTCTGGCCGTACTTCTTCAAGGCCTCGAGCTCCATCGCGCCATCCTGGTCGGTGACGCGCGCGTCGCCGCGCAGGTCGGAATAGGCCTTTTCGACATTGTCACGGGTGATGCCTGCCATGTTCAGCAGCTTGCCCGCCTGATCGTTGCTGTCGGCAAGCGCGATGAGCAGGTGCTCCGTCGTCGCGTACTCGTCGCCGAGCTTCTCGGCTTCGGTCACCGCGTCGTCGAAGACCTTCAGGAAGGCCTGGCTCGGGTTCGCCATCACCATGAGCGAACCATTCACCTTTGGCGCCTTGTCGATCACCTCGTCGACGTTCTTCAGCAACTGCGCCGGGTCGGCGCCGATGCGTTTGATAATGGCGGTCAGGTTTCCGCCCTTGCCTTTTTTGGCCGCAAGCAGCACATGCAACAGGTGGAGAGGCTCAACCATCGCTGAGTTCTTCTCAGAGGCAAACCCCAACGCATCCTGCAATGACTGCATGGCGGTCATCGAAAGCTTGTCTGGTCTCAGTGCCATGTGTGTTTCTCTCTGTTCTCTTTGAAATACCGTTTGATCATCCGGTCGGGTGCGGGTGGAACCGGCAAGCAACCGAAGCTAGAATGCCGGGGGCGACGCGTGCTTGCCGGGTGCTCGTTTTGAGTGCCGGCGCGGCTGACGCTTGCCAGCAACCGGGCAGCCGCGAAACCGTCGCCGGCAGCGGCTAGGCCGTCGGGAAGCCGCCAGCAGCAGCCAGGCCGTCCCCCTCGATTAGCGATCGAAGAAGAAGCGCAGCGTCGTGGCCGAATCCGGGTCCATGAGCGCGTTGTTCACCTGCTCGCGCGTCTCGAGGTTATGCACGCGGTCGGCGAGGCGGCGCACCCGCTTGTGCAGGTCGTCGATCTCCTTGTCGCGCTCGGCGAGGCGTCCCTGCAAGTCGAGGATGCGGATGACGCCCGCAAGATTGATGCCTTCGCCGGTGAGCTCGGAGATCAGATTCAGCCGATCGATATCCGCTTCGGAATACATCCTCGTGTTTCCGCTCGTACGTTGCGGCGACACGAGACCCTTCTGCTCGTACATGCGCAGGGTCTGCGGGTGCACGCCCGCCAGCTGCGCCGCAATGGAAATCATATAGACCGGTCGGTTTCTATCTCTCTCGCTCATCAGCTTCACTCTCTCTTCCTCATCTTCTGCCGGATTCGCGAGCACGCAGGCCCGCTTCCGGATGCGTCCGCGCTACCAGGCGCGAACTCCCTGGCCGGACGCCTTCGCGTAGGCCTCAAGCGCGCTGCGCTGCTCGGCGGAAAGTTCCGCGGGAAGCGAAATGTACAGCGTCATCTTGAAATCGCCCGTACCGCCTCCCTTGAGCTTCTGCGCGCCTTTGCCCGACATGACCAGGTGCTTTCCGTTGCTTGTGCCAGCCGGAATCTTCACCTTCGCCTGCTTGCCGTCGGGCGTGGGCACGGTCACGACCGCACCAAGCGCCGCCTCGGCCGGCGTGATCGGCACATCGAGCAGGACATCAGCGCCATCGCGCGTGAAATACGGATGAGGCTGAATCTTCGTCGTCACAAGCAGATCGCCCGCGGGGCCACCGTTCATGCCCGCGCTTCCCTTGCCACGCAAGCGCAAGCGGCCGCCATCGACCGCGCCCGCCGGCACCTTCACGGTCACGTTCTCGCGTTCACCCGAATCGGGCATGCGCAGCACGAGCTTCTTCGTGCAGCCGTTGAAGGCCTCGTCGAAGCTGATCATCAGCTCGGCGGTGACATCGCCTCCCCGCGTCGCACGCGGCGTCGCCTGGCCGGCGTTGCCCATGTTTCCCATGTTCATGAAGTCGAAGCCGCCAAATGCGCCTTCGCCCCGACGCATGCTGTCCAGGATATCCGCCCAGTTGAAGCCCGCGAATCCCGCGCCCGCTCCCGCGGCGCCGCCAAAGGGATTGCCGCCGCCATAGGGAATCTGGTTCTCGTTCGCGGTTCCAAACTGGTCGTACATCTGGCGCTTCTTGTCGTCGGAAAGCACCTCGTAGGCTTCGTTGACCTGCTTGAACTTCTCCTCATCGCCGCCGGCATCCGGATGGTATTGCCGGGCCAGCTTGCGATAGGCCTTCTTTATCTCGTCGCCATTCGCGGTGCGCGATACGCCGAGAATCTCATAGTAGTTGGGTGCTCCGTTCGCCATCACGCACCTCCTTCTCTTCTCGTATCAAGCCAAGCGTTCGGTTTTGCGCGCCAGCCACGCGGCTTTTGCACGGACGTCACGCGACCCGGCGCAACTTGGCTTGTCTTTCCTCTCCTATATGCGATTGACCCCGAAGGCTCCCCCGAAAGGGAGCCGACGGAGCCAACCCTCATCAACGCTCCCTGCGCGACGCGTCGCGAGAAATCAAGCTCCCGTGCGCGCCCTTGCGCCCTGCGTTTTTAGGCATCAGCCTTCTCTTCCGCACCTTCACCTTCGTTTGCGGCGTCTTCGACCGGGCGCTTCGGACCGCCTGTCGTCACCGTCACCATGGCCGAGCGAATGACCTTGCCGCCAAGCTTGTAGCCCTTCTGGTAGACAGCGGCTACCGTCTCGTCGTAGGCCTCCGTGTCGTCCACCGTGGCAACCGCCTGATGCTGCAGCGCATCGAAGGCCTCGCCCGCCGGATCAATCACTTCCACGCCATCGCTCTTGAGCGTGTTCAGCAGCTTCGAATACACCGCCTGCACGCCTTCGAGCAGGTTGTCCGTGCCGTTCTTCTCGGCATAGTCAACGGTGCGCTCAAAGTCGTCGAGCACCGGAAGCAGACTTCCCACCAGCTTCTCGTTCGCACGGGCACGCTCGGTTTCGCGCTCCTCGCCCTTGCGACGACGGTAGGTGTCCCATTCGGCATGGAGCCTCAGGTACTTGCTCTGCCACTCGGCCACTTCCTGCTTCGCCTGAGCCAGCTCGTCAGCGTCGGAGACTCCGGCCACCGCGGCATCAGCTTCGGCGCCAATCGCCTCTTCGTCGCTCTGCGCCTTCGCCTCGTCGGAAGAAGCGCTCTCCTGCGCCGCGGTTTCCTCAGCGGGAACCTCTTCGGGCGTCTGCTGTTCGTCTTTCTTCTCTTCAGCCATAACTACCGCCTGTCTTCCTTGGCAGGCTCTTCAGCGGCCGCCTGGGCCTCGGGAGCCTCAGCCGCCGGCGCGCCTTCCGCCTCGGCAGCGGACTCTTCGGCCGCCGCGTCGGCTTCAACAGCCTCGGCCTCTTCGCCCTCGGCGCGCTTGGCAACCGCCGCGAACGCCTTGTCGTAGGTCTCGGTGGCGAGGTCGTGCGCCCGGTCGAACGCCTCTCCCGCCGCATCGGCGACCTTCTGTGCGACGTCGTTCATGCGAGAAGCGGCGCCGCGGGTGAGCGGATCGGCCACTTCGGCCATATTGCTCGCCATCTCAGCCGCCTTGCCGGCGACATCCTTCATGCCCTTGTAGGCCTCGTTTGAAAGTGAACGGTTCAGACCGTGAATGGCAGTCGCAGCGTCTTTCAGGGCATCGCGTGCCGCAGCCGCCTGGGCCTTCACGTCTTCAAGACCCTCGCGATTGTTCTTCTCTTCGGCCATGAGTTACTTCCCTTCGTTCTTGTCGTCGTCGACAACCTCGTAGTCAGCCTCAATGGTGTCATCATTTGCATCGGCAGCCTGCGCCTGCGCGTTCGGGTCAGCAGCCGCGCCCGCAGCACCGTTGGTGCCGTAAGCGATCTCGGCCATCTTGTAGCCCGCCTGCTGGAGAACGTTGCTCGCGTTCTTGATCGCCTCGATGTCGGTGCCCGCAAGAGCGGTCTTGGCCTGGGCAATCGCGTCCTCGGCAGCCTTCTTCGTGTCGGCCGGAACCTTGTCGCCCAGCTCCTGAAGGGTCTGCTCGGTCGCGGTCACGAGGCTGTCGCAGTTGTTGCGCGCTTCGCTTTCCTCCTTGCGGCGCTGGTCTTCCTCGGCGTGAGCCTCGGCGTCCTTCACCATGCGGTCGACTTCGTCGTCGGAAAGGGCGGTCGAGCCGCTGATGGTGATCTGCTGCTGCTTGCCGGTGCCGAGATCCTTAGCGGACACGTTTACGATGCCGTTCGCGTCGATGTCGAAGGTGACCTCGATTTGCGGGATGCCACGACGGGCGGCCGGAATGCCGGTGAGCTGGAAGCGGCCAAGCGTCTTGTTGTCGGCAGCCATCGGACGCTCGCCCTGCAGGACGTGAATCTCGACGCTCGTCTGGTTGTCGGCAGCGGTCGAGTAGACCTCGGTCTTGCGGGTCGGGATCGTCGTGTTGCGGTCGATCATCTTCGTCATCACGCCGCCCATGGTCTCAACACCCAGGGAAAGCGGGGTCACGTCGAGAAGCAGGATGCCCTCAACGTCGCCAGCGAGAACGCCGCCCTGAACAGCCGCGCCCATGGCCACAACCTCGTCGGGGTTCACCGACATGTTCGGCTGCTTGCCGGTCAGGCTCTTCACGAGGTCCTGAACAGCCGGCATACGGGTGGAGCCGCCAACGAGAATGACCTCGTTCACGTCGCCCGTCGAAAGGCCGGCATCCTTCAGCGCGCGGTCAACAGGACCCTTGCAGCGCTCGAGCAGGTCGCGGGTGATGCGCTCGAACTCCACGCGGGTGAGCGTGTAGTCGAGGTGCTTCGGGCCGGTCGCGTCAGCGGTGATGAAGGGCAGGTTGATGTTCGCCTGGCTCGTGTTGGAGAGCTCCATCTTCGCCTTCTCAGCAGCTTCCTTCAGACGCTGCAGCGCCATCTTGTCGCCACGGAGGTCGATGCCGTTGTCCTTCTTGAACTTGTCGGCGAGCCAGTCGATAATGCGCTGGTCCCAGTCGTCGCCGCCCAGGTGGTTGTCGCCTGCGGTGGAGCAGACCTCAAACACGCCGTCGCCGAGCTCGAGGACCGACACGTCGAAGGTGCCGCCGCCGAGGTCGAAGACGAGGACCTTTTCGTCCTTGTTCGTCTTGTCGAGGCCGTACGCAAGAGCGGCAGCTGTCGGCTCGTTGATGATGCGGAGGACCTCAAGGCCAGCGATCTTGCCGGCGTCCTTGGTCGCCTGACGCTGTGCGTCGTTGAAGTACGCGGGAACGGTGATGACCGCCTGGCTGATGGTCTCGCCCACCTGCTTTTCCGCATCGGCCTTCAGCTTCTGCAGAACGACTGCGGAAATCTCCTCAGCCATGTAGTCCTTGCCGTCGATGTCGACAACCGCACGACCATCCTTGCCCGGCTTCACGCGGTAGGCAACGGTCTTCTGCTCTTCGCCCGTCTCAGCGTAGGAACGGCCGATGAAACGCTTGATCGAGCTGACCGTGTTCTCGGGGTTCGTGACGGCCTGGTTCTTTGCCGCCTTGCCGACGACGCGCTCGCCGTCCTTGCGGAAACCAACAACGGAAGGAGTCGTGCGGTCGCCTTCCGCATTCACGAGGATTTCCGGTTCGGAACCCTCCATAACCGCCATGGCCGAGTTCGTCGTACCCAAGTCGATACCGATAATCTTTGCCATTATCCTTTTTCCTTTCTCCATCCGCTTTCGTGCGGAACTTATAAACGTGTTCACCGCGGGTCCCTAGACTTTTTCCACGGTGATTGAAAGATATAATCTAAGTGCGTCACTGTCAAGTTATCTTGAGTAAATCTTTTCAGATTTGTTATAGCTCCACATTTACGTCATATTGTCCGGTTTTGTGAGATTTGCTAAGGGAAAGAGAAAAAGCGAGTCCAGCCGAAGCTGGACCCGCTCAAAAAACTTCTTCTTATTGATTGAAGAACGGAGATTAATCCTCCTGGATTTCGGTGATGGCACCCATGGGGCATTCCTCGAGGCAGTCGCCGCACGCGATGCAGGCATCCTCGTTGATGACCTCTACCAGACCGTCGCCAACCTCAAGCACGCCCTGCGGGCACGCGTCGACGCAGATGCCGCAGCCGATACAAGTTTCTTCGTCAACAATAGGACGAGACATACTAATCCTCCCAACCTCTGGCACGACCTCCGTCTCCAACCCGTGGCCGCGCATGTACTCCTGTCATGAGCGCAAGATACCACGGAATGAGAGATTTTTTTCGAGGTGGAAAGACTGTACGGCAAGCGGCATCTAAGCGGCACACGCCCCGCCGTTTGATGCGCCTCGCGCGCCGTTTCGCATGAACGTGCACGATAAAAAGAGTCCGCCACTCGATGCGCTCGATGTGCAGTGATAGAAGCCGCCCGTGCGAACTGATACGCGAACCCCTCTGCATATATATAGAAAGGCCTCTCCGCGTACGAAGAGGCCCGGACTTCCTACAAGGAAACACTCGCGTGCTCGCACGTGCGCGAGTGCAAGCGCGCTAGCAGATGCGGGGAAGCTGCTCGCCCACCAGCATGTCGAGCATGCGCGTGCCTCCGAAGGCCGTGCGCAGCGTCACACGCGGGTCGCGATCGGGCTCGCAAGCGCTCACTTCGCCAATGATCTGCGCGTCGACACCATATTTGTTCGCACGCATCGCCGCGAGAGCCGCATCAGCCTGATCGGCCGCGACAACGCACACCATCTTGCCCTCGTTCGCCACCTGATAGACGTCGTAGCCCAGAAGCTCGCAGGCACCACGCACCGCCGGCTTCACGGGAATCGCCTCTTCGTGAATGAGAATGTCCACACCCGACTGCGCCGCCAGCTCATTGAGCGTGGAGGAAATGCCGCCACGGGTGGGGTCGCGGAAGCAGCGCGTCGCAGGCGCCGCCGCAATCACGTCGGCGATCAGATGGTTCAACGGCGCGGCATCGCTCGCGATTTCGGCAGAGAAGCCCAGCGATTCGCGGCAGCTCATGATTGTGATGCCGTGGTCGCCCAGCGTGCCGCTGATCAGCACCTTGTCGCCCGGCTGGCAAAGCTCGCCGCCCAGACGCACACCCGCGGGAATGAAGCCCACGCCGCTCGTGTTGATGAAGATGCCGTCGCCATGGCCGCGGTTCACCACTTTCGTGTCGCCCGTGACGATCTTCACGCCCGCCTCCTGCGCGACTTCCGCCATCGAGGCGCAAATGCGACGCAGGTCGGCAACGGGGAATCCCTCTTCCAGAATGAAACCGCAGCTGAGGTACTTCGGCACCGCACCGCTCGTCGCGACGTCGTTCACCGTGCCGCACACCGCAAGACGTCCGATATCGCCGCCAGGGAAGAACTGCGGCGTCACGACAAAGCTGTCGGTGGAATACGCCAGGCGCTCACCCGACGTCGGCAGGGGAAGATTCGCGGCATCGTTGCCTTCGAGCAGCTCATTCGAGCCATAGGCTTCGTAGAACACTTCCTCGATGATGCGCTTCATCATCGTGCCACCGGAGCCATGCCCCAGCAAAACCGTCTCGTCCATCATTTCCTCCTCATAAGACGAAGCGTGCCGCAAAATCCGGGTCCAAAGCTTCGGCACTGCGCCGAATACGTCCCGGAATCCTGTCGCTTTCGCCTATAAACCCTTGCCTACCGTGGTGGTTACCAGTTTTCCGTTCTTCACGCCACGCACGCCAAGCAGCACATTCGCGATATCGCGCACATCGGCGGAATCGCCCTTCAGCACGATGACTTCCAGGCAGTTGTCGGGGTCGAGATGCACATGCATCGACGACACGATGCTACCCAGAAAGCGATGCTGAATATCGTGAAGCTTGCTTTCGAGATCGGTGGTGTGATGGTTGTAGACGATGGTGAGCGTCCCCATCACGCCGCGCCCCGGCATGCTGCACTCGTCTTCGATCAGCGCCTCGCGCACAAGGTCGCGAATGACCTCGCTGCGGTTCTTCGCGATACCGCGCCGCGCGACAAGCTGGTCGAATTGCATAAGAAGATCCTCGGGCATCGCGACCGAGAATCGCATGAGATCGTTGCTCATGACGCCGTCCCGTTCCCGGCTAGACGAGGCTTACGGTCACGCCGCCAAGCTTCTCGTCGTCCTCTTCGATCGCATCCTTCGCGTCGGCAAGCAGCGCGCGCACGTCGTCGATGAGCGCCTGCGCCTGGTGCATGATCTCGGAGGTCTTCGCATAGCCGTTGTCTTCCACGTTATGCGCCATCTTATGAATCCAGCGGCGGTTCACAGCAAGCTGGTCATCCATGTAGTCGACCATCATCTTGTACTGTTCGGTATTAACACCATTTGCGCACATGAGAGCCCCTTTCGCTTGTTCTCTCGCATGAATGCGTCATGTCCAAAAACGCAACACACCGCCGGTTGTCTTCCCGGCGGTGTGAATTTTCCCGCAATTCGTGTTATCCCGCAAGCAAATCAGGCGGCAAGCGGCATTATCACGCGTGAACGGAAGCGGTCGGCCTACAGCTTGCCGGCAGCCTGCTTCTTTCGGTCGATAGCGGAAAGCAGACGCTTGCGCAGGCGAATGCTCTGCGGCGTCACCTCAACCAGCTCGTCGTCCTGAATGTACTCGAGCGCCTCTTCCAGCGTGAAGCGAACCGGCGGCACGAGGCTGATGGCCTTGTCGGCGCCGGAGGAACGCTGGTTGCCCAGCGACTTCGACTTCTCGACATTCACGACCATGTCGCCTTCCTTGGCGCTTTCGCCCACGATCATGCCCTCGTAGCATTCCTCGCCCGGGCCCACGAACAGGCGACCGCGCTCCTGCAGCGTATCGAGCGCGTAGGCGACCGTCTTGCCGGTGCTCATGGAAATCATCGAGCCGTTCTTGCGGCCGGAGAAATCGCCATGAACCGGACCGTACTCGTCGAAGTGATGGAACAGGATCGCCTCGCCATGCGTCGCGTTCAGCAGGCGGGTGCGCAGGCCCATCGTGCCACGCGTCGGAATGTGGAAGACCAGATGCGTCTGATTGCCGCGCTGGAACATGTCGGCCATTTCACCACCGGAAACGCCGAAGACCTCGATGGCCTTGCCCGCGTACTCGCTCGGCACGTCCACCGTCGCCTCTTCGATCGGCTCGAGGTCGTTGCCGGCCTCATCCTTCTTCATCAAGACGCGCGGACGACCGACCTGGAATTCAAAGCCCTCGCGGCGCATCGTCTCCATCAGGACGGACAGATGCAGAACACCACGGCCCGCAACCTCAAGCGCGGAGGAATCGGGAATCTCGGTGATGCGCATCGAGATGTTCGACTCGGCCTCATGCAGCAGGCGCTCCTTCAGCTGGCGCGCGCCCACGATATCGCCCTCGCGGCCAACGAGCGGGCTCGTGGACGCCTCGAAGATGACCGCCATCGTGGGTTCGTCAACCTTGATGGGAGCCAGGCGCACCGGATGGTCGCGGCTCGTCACCATATCTCCGATGTCAGCATCTTCCACGCCGACAACCGCGACGATGTCGCCCGCGGTGACGACTTCCTGTTCCTTCTTCTGCAGGTCCTCGAAGGTGAACACCTGCTTGATATTCGTGTTGTAACGCGTGCCGTCGTTCTTGATGACGAGCACGGGCTCACCCTTGTGAATGGAACCCGAAGAAAGGCGACCAACGCCGATACGGCCGACGAAGCTTGAATGGTCGACCGTGCACACCTGCAGCGCGATCGCGTCGTCCGCGTCGACATCGGGAGCGGGAATCTCCTTCAGGATGGTGTCGAGCAGCGGATACATGTCCATGTTGCCGTCGTCCGGCTCGTAGCGCGAATAGCCGTTCATCGCGCTCGCGTACACGACGGGGAAGTCGAGCTGCTCGTCGGAAGCCTCGAGCTCGACCATCAGGTCGAACACCTCGTCGACGACCTCCTCGGGGCGGCTGCCCGGACGGTCGATCTTGTTGACGACCACGACGATGCGCAGGCCCAGCTCAAGCGCATGCTGGAGCACGAAGCGCGTCTGCGGCATGGGGCCTTCGAACGCGTCGACAATCAGCAGCGCGCCGTCGGCCATATTCAGGACGCGTTCCACCTCGCCGCCGAAGTCGGCGTGACCCGGCGTGTCGATGATGTTGATCTTCACGTCCTTATAACGAATCGAGCAGTTCTTCGAAAGGATGGTGATGCCACGCTCGCGTTCCTGATCGTTGGAGTCGAGCACGCGCTCGTTCACCTGCTGGTTTTCACGGAAGACGCCAGCCGCATACAGCATGCGGTCGACCATCGTCGTCTTTCCGTGGTCAACGTGCGCGATAATCGCGACATTGCGAATGTTTTCCTGCTTCATTTTCCGTCTCTTTCATCTGCTCAAATAGCTTATTTACCCTCTTTGCCGCGCGTTATGGTAGCACCGCTAAGGGTGCGCGCAAAGAAGCGCCGCGAATATCACACGACCACATGGGATTACGCGGTATGCGGCGCATGTTCGCGCGGGAGCGCCGCCCGGTGCTCGGCATGAGCGCCACCCGAAAGGAACCGGCGCGCCATCCTCCACCCGACTCGCCGCGCATGTTCGCGCGGGAGCGCCGCTCCGCACCGCCCGGTATAAACACCGCGCCACACCGCCCGGCGCCTGCATCGCAACGCACCGTCTCCATCAATCCTTCGCACGCATCGTCCCGTCTGTAAACTGCTTGCGCTCGCGATGCGTTTTTCCGGGTCAAACCACGCAAATGCTGCTACCATGTCGCAAGTTGTCAAGAGAGGCCCTCCCATGAAATTTTTTAAAAGCTGGACTTCAGTGAGTCTGACGGCGAGTATTGCCATCGGTCTTCCCGTCGGCATCGCGCTCGGCTTTCTCCTTCCCTCAGATTCGCTCGGAGGCCAATTCGTCGCCCTTATCGGCACGGCGTTCACCGGCTCGCTCAAGTCGCTTGCGCCTGTGCTTGTCCTCTTCCTTGTCATGAGCGCAGTCGCCCGTGCGAAATCGGCGAGCAATCTCAAGTCTGTCATCCTTCTCTATTTGATTTCCACCTTTACCGCAGCCTGCGTCGCGGTTATCGCCTGCTACCTGTTCCCCATCGGTCTTAATCTGTCGGGCGCTACCGCAGCCGAAAACCAGACGCCTATCAGTTTTGGAGACATGCTCTCCACCTTGGTGACAAATCTGATCTACGAGCCCATCGGATCGCTTTCCAACGGCAACTATTTGGGAATCCTGCTATGGTCCGTCATCATGGGCTTCGCTTTGCATAAGGCCTCGGATTCGACCAAACAGCTGATTCACGATTTCGCATCGGCGCTCACCCTCGTGGTGCGCTGGATCGTCTACTTCTCGCCGCTTGGCGTCATGGGCATCGTGTACACCTCCACCTCGGAAAACGGCGCGCAGATTTTCATCGACTACGGCGAGCTCATTCTTCTTCTCGTGCTCTGCATGCTGTTTGTGGCGTTCGTCACGAACCCGCTTATCGTGCACATTTACACGCGCAAGAACCCATACCCACTTGTCCTCCGCTGCATAAAGGAATCATCCCTCACCGCTTTCTTCACCGGCAGCTCGGCGGCGAACCTACCGGTCAACCTGGCTCTTTGCGAAAAGCTTGGCCTCAATCAGGTGAAATATTCCGTCTGCATCACACTCGGCGCGACCATCAACATGGCCGGCGCCGCCGTCACCATTTCGGTGATGTCGCTTCAGGCGGCATTCACGCTCGGCATCTCTGTCGATGTACCCACCGCGATTCTCCTGTGCGTGCTTGCAACGATTGGCGCTTGCGGAGCATCGGGCGTTCCCGGCGGATCGATGCTGCTTGTTCCCATGGCATGCGGGCTTTTCTCCATCGACACCTCTACCATCGAATTGGTGCTGGCGATTGGCGCCATCATCAGTGTGATTCAGGACGCTTTCGAAACGGCGCTCAATTCGTCTTCCGACGTGCTCTTCGCCGCAGCGGCCGAATACCGCGATTGGACGCGGGCGGGCCGCGAATTCAAGATGGGCGAGGACAATGTACCCCTCGAGGTCTATGCCAAGGAGATGCTCGAGAACCCCACCGATGAAACGGTGACGCTGCTCGCAAGCAAGGAGTAGGAAACGGGCGCCGGCCGCTTAGAGCGAATTCTCGGGCGCGTTTTCTCCTGCAGGGCCTTCCGCATCGTTCTGCGCGCTTTCCCGGCCGTCAGCGGCGTCTCGCCCGTCTTCCCGCGCGACATCGTCCCGCACAACATCATCGCCACGCAGACTCGCCTGTGCTTCCGATTCTCGCGCTTCGCTGTCGCTTGCATCGGCAGCGTACGGCAAATCCCATGACGCGCCGGCATCACTCGGCTCGATGATATTCAGGTCGGCGAGGTTGTTCACATTCCGGAAGATGCCCATCCGGTCGTATTCTTCCGACGTGAAGTCGTCGGGCGTGATCGTGCTAATGAAGTCGTGGAATTCCTCAATCTCATGCTCGTTCTGCTCGCCGCTCTGGAAAAGATACGGGTAAGAGGCCGCCGCGAGCACGGAATCCTCCATGAAAAGCGGCGCCTGTTCGCGCAGCGCGAGCGCGATCGCATCGCTCGGGCGCGCATCAAGCGTGATCGTATGTCCATGATGCTGCAGCTTCAGCTTCGCGAAGAAGGTCGTTCCCTGCACGTCGTCGATCACAACGCTTTCCACCATGGCGTCAAGATTCGTCAGCGCGTCGAGAAAAAGGTCGTGCGTCATCGGCCGCGCAAAGCGCACATGCTCAAGCGCGATGCCAAGCTGCGTCGCTTCCGAAACTCCCACCCAAATCGGAATGACGCGTCCGTTGCACGTACGTCCCATTTCCTCGGTCGGCTGGAGTACGAGAATGGAAGGGCCGGGCGTCGGCGCCATGACAAGGGTGAGAACATCGACGGGAACCATGAGACGCTTCTTTCTAAACAAGAGCCTCTCGAAAAAAGGCTCATGTGAATAAACCGTGCATTGCCGCTTTGCGATAACGAAAAATCGTCGAGCATTCCAAGCAATTTCGCGGCGCGGCGTTTGAAGGACGGACCAAAGCGCTCAGCTGCGGGAATCGATTGTGGCGCGACCGCGCGGGAAAGCGTTGACGGCCCGCGCAGGGTTGCCGCTGACAACAATTTTTCATGGTATCAGAAAAAAGTCTTGACCCGGTGCCAAATGGGGCTTATCCTAATCAGGCATTTAGCGAGGGCCTATAGCTCAGTTGGTTAGAGCGCACGCCTGATAAGCGTGAGGTCAGTGGTTCAAATCCACTTAGGCCCACCATGATTGTGATAAACGCTCCACCGTGAGCCGAGATGCCGGTGGAGCGTTTATTAATATCTGGAAGTCTTCGCATTGCCATGGGGCCTTAGCTCAGCTGGGAGAGCGCCTGCTTTGCACGCAGGAGGTCAGGGGTTCGATCCCCCTAGGCTCCACCATTTCCCTTTAATGCACCAATCACATACTGCATACGTGCAGTCCACCTTTCATGGGATTGAACCCGTGAGGGGCGAATGCGCCAGTGGCGCATTCGCGGCCGAGCACTTGTGCGAGGCCTCGCGATGTCGCGAAGCGACAGCGCGGATCCCCCTAGGCTCCACCATTTCCCTTTAATGCACCAATCACATACTGCATACGTGCAGTCCACCTTTCATGGGATCGAACCCACGCGAGGAAACGCCGTTAATAAACACGCCTGTGGCGCGTTTTAGGCGTTTCGCCCGAGCGCCTGCGCGAGGGCCCTGCGCCACCCTCATGAAACACGCCCCTACACACCCCACCCCTGCCACATCGCAATCCGTGACAGGGGCGGGGAAGGGAAATCAAATGGTGAGCGCCCAGCTTGCGCGAGGCGCCCTTAAGGTCAATCGACCAGACTATTCGACGTTGAACTCAACCACGTGAATGTACGAGGCGTATTCGCCATCGCCCAGATCCCTCGTGAAGCGAAGGGCGACCTTCAGGGTTTCGCCTTCGTAATCACTCGCGGTCTGGATCTTCACGTAAACCTGGTTGCCATCGAGCGTATTGTCGTTGGCAAGCGAGTTGTTCACGTTGGGGCCGCCGCCGTTCGCAAGCGTCACGGTGTCAGGACGCACGACCGGCTCCGCACTTGCTTCCTTGGTCAGCTCAATGCCGGAGACGCTGCCTTCCAGCACCGCCCAATCGACGCTCCACTCATCGTTGAAGGCATCCCAGTCGTCACCATAGCCGCCGGTGTAGCCCTGAACGGTAATCGCAACCTCGTCGCCCGCGTTAATCGTGACGGTCGGGTCATCTTCCGTCGCATCGTCATAGGAAGTCGCGGTCTCGTCGCCAATCCTCACCTTGCCGAGCACGATCTTGCCCGTGGTGTCGCCTGCAGCCGCAAGCTCCTTGGCATTCGCCTTCACCTGATCCCAGGTGCTGTTGTCTGCCGGCTCAGTCCAGCTGGCGTAGTCATTGGCGGTTGCCCAGCCATCGATGTCGGAGTACACCTGAACGCCCGCCCAAGAGTAATCGGCATAGGAATCCTCTTCAGTCTTTTCGGCCTTGTCAGTGAAGGCTTCATCCTTCTCCTGGTCATAGAGCCATTCCATGTAGCTCGTGATCTTTTCCGAAGAGACGATATCGTGGTTCACATGACCGCCAAAGGAAGTCACGTTGTCGCCATTCTGGATTTCCATGTGAATATTCTGCTTGCCGAGAGAAGTCAGCGTGTTGTAGGCGCGGTAGGCCTCATTCACCGGGATGTAGGGGTCGTTATAGCCATGCCAGATGTAGATGTTCACATCGGAATCGGCAATCGCCTGCATGTCGCACTGGTTGCCCCAGGTGGTATGCACGGTCGTACCGGCGTTGATAAGAATGGCACCCAGCAGATCCGGCTGCACCGACGCGAGCTCATAGGTCCAGCCAGCGCCCTGCGAATAGCCGGTTGCGTAGATACGGTCCTCATCCACGTTGCCGTATTCGCTTTCAATCCACTTGGCAACCTCGCCATACTGGTACACGTAGGCAAGCTCGGCTTCATAGTTCACGCAGGCCTCATACGGCGTGCTGAAGGTCAGCACGTAGCTCGGGTTCTCTTTCTGATTCACTTCAGACGCATAAGCGGTGCCCCGATACGCATAGCCGTTGGTCTCGCTCGTCATGGCGTTGGTGCTGCCCAGACCACCGAGAACCTCCACGACCGGATACTCCTCGTCAGCTTCGGTCTCAGGGGTGTACAGGCGGAAGTAAAGCTCGCCCACGCCGTCGCCCACTTCGCCAACGGTATCAATCTCGGGGTCAATCTCGAATTCCCACTTATACCAATCGAAGTCCTTGGCGACGCCCTCTTCCTGAGACGCGTACTCAGCCTTGTTCTCGGTGTCCTCGGTGACAAGCGGATACGACACTTCCGCCGTCGACGATTCGGCAGCCGATGACGTGTCGTTGCTTGCCGTCGTTCCCGAACACCCGCTTAAAATCACGAGTGAAGCGGCGAGGGCGAAGACCAAACCACCTCTGAATCTCATGTTTTCCTACCTTCCCTTTTATCTTTGCGATGTTCTCCCGCAAAGTGCTTAAGGCGCATTGTTTGCACCCCTTACCGAACATGTTCTTGTTCTTTTGCATATTAGTGGAAGGAAAACGGAGCGGCAATAAGCAAATGGGGGAAGAGACCGAAGCCTCTTCCCCATTCATGTTCAGATATTTCGTCTGAGGCGCTAAGCCTCGGTCACTTATGCCTGAAGTGCTGAAGCCTCGGACGCTTGAACCTTAACGCTGAGGCCTGGAGTACAGGAGCCTCAGGCGCTAAGCCTTGACGCTTACGCCAGAGCGCTTAGATTTCGCTCGACTTGACGCTTGCCGGCACCTTTGTGATGTCGATGCCAATGGTCTTCTTCAACACGAGCAGCGTGCCGATGGTGAGCGCGATGCCAATTGCCAGGCAGATGACCCAGTTCTGCACAAAGCCCGCAATGATGAAGCAGACGAACGAAATGCCCGCGACGGTGAGCGCGTAGGGAATCTGCGTGTTCACGTGCTCGATGTGGTTCACGTTCGCACCGGCGCTTGCCATGACCGTCGTGTCGGAAATGGGGCTGATGTGATCACCGCAGACAGCGCCCGCGAGGCAGGCGGAAATGCCGATGGTGAGCAGTTCGGCCTGGCCGGAGAAGACCGGCACCACGATCGGGATGAGGATGCCGAAGGTGCCCCAGCTCGTGCCCGTCGCGAACGCAAGGCCAAGCGCGACGAGGAAGACGATTGCCGGCAGCATGTTGTACAGCGACTGCGCGGAACCCGAGAGCATCTCCTCGACGAAGATGTCGGCACCAAGCGCGGTGGTCATGAGTTTCAGAGTGAGCGCAAAGGTCAGGACAAGCATGGCCGGAACCATTGCGACGAAGCCGGAAACGAAGCAGCTGCTCGCGTCTTTGAAGGTCATCGTGCGGCGGGCAATCAGGTAGATGAAGGTGAATGCCACAGCCACCAAAGAGCCCCATGGCAGTGCGACAGATGCTGATGTGTCGCCGAACGCGAGGGCAACGTTGCCGTAGCCTTCCGTCTCAGGATCCCAGAAGCCGCCCACGTACATCATGCCGATGACGCAGAAGACGATGAGCATCACGATGGGGAGGACAAGGTCGAGGAGCGTTGCGCGGCCGACCGTGACCTTCTCTTCGGCGCCGAGGCTGCCATTGCGCTCTTCGCGATACGCCTCGAGTTCAGCCTTCGCCATCGGGCCGTAGTCGAAGCCGAGAACGCAGATGACGATGATGAACACGATCGTGAGAAGCGAATAGAAGTTGTAGGGAATCGCCTGGATAAAGAGCTCGATGCCGGTCACGCCGGTGTCAAGCGAAGCCGCGGTTGCGGAAACCGCTGCCGCCCACGACGAGATGGGGGCGATCATGCAGATAGGCGCCGCGGTCGCGTCGATGATGTACGACAGCTTCGCGCGGGAAATCTTCTGCTCATCGGTCACGGGACGCATGACCGCGCCCACGGTGAGGCAGTTGAAGTAGTCGTCGATGAAGATCAGGACGCCCAGGAAGAAGGTCGCGAGCTGCGAGCCCACACGGCCCTTGATGTGCTTTGCCGCCCAGTGGCCAAACGCCGCGGAGCCGCCTCCCTTGTTCACGAGCGCGACCATGATGCCGAGCATTACCAAGAACACGAAAATGCCGGCATTCGATGAATCGCTGATGGCGGGCACGAAACCGAGGTTCGGCGATTCAGCGTCACCAAAGGTGCCCGAAATGATGTAATTGAGCGTATTGACCGGGTCGAAGCCAGCCAAAAGCAGGGCACCCACCAGAATGCCCACAAACAGAGACGTGTAGGTCTCCTTTGTGATAAGCGCCAAAACAATGGCGACAATAGGGGGCAAAAGTGCCCATGCAGTTCCAACTATTTCCATAATTCAGCATCCTCCTTAGGGGTGCTAGTTTATCCGCCACACATCCTCCATCGGAACACTAGCGGGCAGGCTGCAATAACCGGACGGCAAGCGGTGGAATAAGGCATATCGAAACATAGCGGTAACAGAAAAACCGGGCTCCGGAAGTTCCGGAACCCGGCATGGGATCATTCTGGCTTCGAGGCGTCTACGCGCCCGTCTGCGCTACTCCTGGCCGCGCCTGCGGGTGCGCATGGCAAGTGCCATCGCGGCTCCCGCGACGGCGATCATGCCGACGGGAAGCAGAGCATTGGTGGTGTCACCCGTGCGAGGCGTGCCGTCGGATGCTTCGTCCGCGGCGGAGTCGTCATCCTTGTCGGCATGCTTCTTGCTTGAGCCATCCTTGTCGGCGTCACCCTCGTCAGCATCGTCCGCAGCAGAGTCATCCTCGTCAGCCGCGGTGATCTCGAGTGTGCCAGGAACATAGGTGATCTCGTAGTGGGAAGTGACATCCTTGTCGCCTTCTTTGACCACTGCATCGGCAGGAACGAGCAGGCCGGTGTAGGTACCGATGTTGGTCGCGGTGCCGTTAATCGTCACGCTGAGGTCATGGCCATCCTTGAGACCGGTGACGGTGTAGCCATCCTCTCCATGCGGCTCGCCATCATACGCCACAGTGCTGTCGTTCGCGGTGATGACGAGACGGATGGAGGTCTTGGCGTCGATGCTGCTCTTAGCGGTCGGATCAGCGGGCTGACGCTCGGGGTCGGCTGCCTTCGGAGCGGTGCCGCTCGCGGTGACGGTGTTGGTGACCTTTCCGTAGTCGCCGCTGCCGAGATCGCTCTCCTGCACGGTGTAGCTCGTGGTGAAGGTCTTCTTCGCATCAACAGCGAGGGTCGGGATGGTCTCTTCAAGGCCGGTCAAATCATCCTCCACAACGACATTCGTGAGAGGCACGTTGCCGTTGTTCTGCACGGTTATGGAGTAGTTGATGGTCTCGCCGAGCTTGAACGGAGCGCCGTCGGTCTTCGCGTTGGTAATGGTCTTTTCCACCGCGAGGTTGGCAACGGGGATATCGGTAAAATCTTTGGCTTCGTCAGAGCCTTCAGGCGTCTTGTCCTCCCCGGACTTCGGATCCTTGATGCTGTCAGCCTTGGCGGTGACGGTGTTCACGACCCTGCCCCTGTCCATGTCATCGCTCGACACGACATACGTAACAGTGAAGACCCTCGAATGGCTGACAGCCAGGGTGTCGATGGTGGTCGTGAATTTGGCGAGCTCGTCCACGACCTCCACGTTGGTGTAAGGCACATTGCCATCGTTCACGACTGCGATGGTGTAGGTGATCATCTGGCCAAGACCCACGGAGGCGGTCGCGTCGGAGAACGTCATGACCGAGAGCGAGGTGTCGAGATCTACCACCTTATCGGTGGCAGGCGTGATGTTGATCGTCGCATCCTCGTTGAGCGTCGCGGTGACGGTGTTGTCGACCTTGCCGGCCTTGATGTCATCACAGGTCACGGTGTAGGAGGCGTTCACGGTCACGGTCGCGTCGGGCTCGAGGGAGGCGATCTTCGCGGTGTTGTTCTCAACGGTGTAGTCGGTGCCTTCGCCGATAACCGCCGAAGCGTTGGAATCGGTGATGACGATGCCGGTGAGGGTCTGGTTACCGGTGTTCTTTACGGTGATGCTGTACCTAATTACCTGGCCTTGCCCGTACGCCTCATCCTCCGTGCTCTTCTTGACAATCGAAAGGCTCTTCGTAACCTCGGTGCCCTCATTCGCAGCGGAGCCGCCCTGACCGTCGCCGTCTAGCGCGAG
>CAVFFT010000068.1:0-2394 GCA_963621885.1 bacterium | reverse complement strand
CCCTTTATGTCCCTCGCGGGGAGATGTGTTCCTCCTGCGTGAGGTGGGGTATCATGCTTTGAACACATTTCGTGATTAAGAAGAATGCTTTAAGGAGGAGCCGATGAAGGCCCTGATACCCGCTGCCGGCATGGGAACGCGTTTTCTGCCCAGCACTATTGCGATACCGAAGGAAATGCTTCCTGTTGTTGATAAACCGACGATTCAGTACATCGTCGAAGAGGGCCTGGCTTCGGGCGCCGATGAAGTGGTCATTATCAGCAGTCACGATAAGACCGCGATCGAGAAGCATTTCTCGCCGCAGCCCGAGCTCGTTGCTCATCTCGAGCAAAAGGGCAAGAACGATCTTGCTCAGGCGGTCGCCCATGCGGGTAGCCTGCCGGTGAGCTATGTGTATCAGGAAGCCCCTCTGGGCCTTGGCCATGCGGTGCATTGCGGCGCCGAGAAGACGGGTTCGGAGCCCTTCTTCGTCATGCTCGGCGACGTGATCGTTCCCGACAACAAGATGCTCCCCGCGATGTGCGAGGTTTCTCGCGCTCACGGCGGTGCAAGTGTGATTGCCGTCATGCCGGTGCCGATGGATCAGGTGAGCCGCTTCGGCGTCATTTCTGGCGCGGAAGTGTCCTCGGGCGTCTGGAAGGTCGACGCCCTGGTCGAGAAGCCGGCGCAGGAAGAGGCGCCGTCCAACCTCGCGATTTTCGGACGCTACCTGCTTTCGCCGCGCGTCATGGAGCTTTTGGCGAATGCGACTCCGGGTGCAGGCGGCGAGATTCAGCTTACCGATTCGCTCGACGCGCTTCTGCAGGACGAGGAGATGTACGCCCTCGTGATTGATCTGGCCGATGGCTACGATGTGGGCACGATCGAGACCTGGCATGCCGCGAATGTGGCGCTTATGGCTCGTCGCGAACAGGCGGCTCACTAAAGGCGGCTTGTTAAGGGCGTTTCGCAAAGACGCCTCGCAAAGGGCGGCCCGCGCAAGCGTCCTGCGAAGCCTCTCGCGAAGGTGTTTCGCTCATCGAGACCGGGAAGAGTTTTCAGCACCAAGCGGTGCCAGAAGAAGGGGAGAGAGACCATGCCCGATATCGCGCTGCGATTCCATAAGGATCCGCTCGTACTGTCCGCGCCGCTTGATGAGCTGCTTGCTCGCCAAGGGGTTGAAGATGCGGCATCGCAGCAGGAATACCTGGCATTGATCGAGCCTGAAAGCGTGCTTGAACTGCAAAGACTCGAGCACATGGCAGGCGCGCAGTGTGTGGTAACGAACACGAAGAACGTCACGAAGGCACGCTTGGCGCATCAGCGTTTCGAAAACCAGTCGGCGGAGGTTGCCCACGCCGCCCTTGATATCGTGCGTGCGACGCAGCCGCAGCATGTCATCGCCGCTATCGGTTCGGCGGGCTTGCCGATCGATCCGGAAAGCCGCGCCTCGCTCAAGCAGAGCCGCGACCAGTATGCGCAGGCGGCGCGCGATTACGGCACGGATGTCGACGCCTTGCTCCTTGATGGAATGGCGAGCATCGTTGATTTGAAATGCGCGCTTACCGGCGTGCGCATGGTGAGCGATCTTCCGGTGATCGCAAGCGTTGATCTCGATGAAAATGGCCTGCTTGTGGGCAGGCATGAGACCTGGGAAGAGGCTTGTGCGGTCATGGCGGAATTCGGCGCCGATGTCGTGGGCTTTTCCACGGGCGCGGAACCGGCGACCGTTTTGGAATTTGTCGCGAAAGCGGCTGACATCACGGAGCTTCCGCTACTTGTGCAGCTTGCGGTGGGCGAACACGACCAGCATGACGTGAATCCGGGTTTCCGTCCGGTTGAGGTGACGCCGGACAATCCGTATCGCACTCCCGATGCGCTTTTCGATGCGGCAACGGCGCTGCTTGGCGCGGGTGTCCAGTTCCTTCGCGCGGTTGGACATGCGACGCCGTCTTACACGGGCGCGCTTATGATCGCTTGCGAAGGGCGCGACTGCATTCGCTAATTGATCGTTGCGGAGGCGTACGCTCCTTTCGGGGGCGTTCGCCTTTCGCGTTTCCATTTTGAGAGGTATCGGGGAGGTGTGACTGGCATGGCAGGTATTGAACGGAGCCCGCACTATGGCGAACTCCAGGAGATAGTGAACAAGCTCTATCGTGATGTGAAAACCGCAAGCGCGCTTGATGCGCTGGTGCTTGCGGAAACCTACGATTTGCCGGCCGACCTCATCGAGGTCATCGAGCTCATGCCGCCGGGTACCTATACCCGCGTGCGGTTTTGCGGTCAGCTGAATTCCATCATCAACAGCCACGCCTGGGGCATGGTCTACGGAACGGTGGAGTAGGTCTGCGGAAACGGCACTCGTATGCACCGTTCGCGATTCGCGCCGTTAACGCTTCGTGCCGCCGCGACCTC
>CAVFFT010000067.1:0-48109 GCA_963621885.1 bacterium | reverse complement strand
GGGAGCGCATCGCGCCCGCCTCACTGCGAATAACATAGAAAGGAGCAGCATGTCGTTTTCCAACATCATCGTCCGCCGTCCCTGCCCGAAGGTGACGGAGGGCATCACGTCCGCACCCGAGCTTGGCAAGCCCGACTACGAGAAGGCGCTCGAGCAGCATTCCGCCTACATCAACGCGCTCGTGAGCCTCGGCCTCGAGGTCGACGTGCTGCCGGCGCTGCCCGATTACCCGGACAGCTGCTTCGTCGAGGACACCTGCGTTCTCACGCGTGAATGCGCCATCATCGACAACCCCGGAGCCGGCACCCGCAATGGCGAGGCCGCGCTGATGGAGCCCATCATTCGCCGCTACTATCCCGAGGATCGCATCGAGCACATCGTGGCACCCGGCACGCTCGAGGGCGGCGACGTCATGATGGTGGGCGACCACTTCTACGTGGGTCGTTCCGCGCGCACGAACGAGGAGGGCATCCGTCAGTTCATCGCGATTCTGGAAAAGTACGGCCTCGAGGGTTCCGAAGTGCCGCTTGAAGAGGTGCTTCACCTGAAGACGGGCGTGAACTACCTCGAGAACAACAACATGCTTGTGTCGGGCGAGTTCGTCGACAAGCCCGATTTTGCGAGCTTCAACAAGGTGGTCGTTCCGCCCGAAGAGGCCTATGGCGCGAATTGCATCTGGATCAACGGCACCGTCATCGTGCCCGAGGGCTATCCGACCGTGCTCGCCGCCGTCAAGGAGATGGGCTACGACACCATCGTTCTCGACACGAGCGAGTTCCGCAAGATCGACGGCGGCCTTTCCTGCCTGTCGCTTCGCTTCAACGACCTGAAGAAGGCGTAACCCGCAGCCCTGTGAAGTCCGCCTGTGGACTGCGCTTGCAGCTTTGACAGGCGATACTCATGCGGTATAATTCCGCGTTACGCAGTTCGCCGTAATACGACGACTAAGCCTGTTGCAAGGCGCGCACGGCAACTGCGAGAAAGTCAATATCCGAGATTATGGAGGCAGTCTGTGAAGACTAAGGTTGAAGCCCTGGAGGGTGACCAGATCCGTCTTACGGTGACGGTTGAAAAGGATGAGATTGATTCTCGTGTCTCGAAGACCTACAGGGACTTCGCGAATCGGTACAAGTTCCCCGGTTTCCGTAAGGGCAAGGCTCCGCGTCCGGTCATAGACAGCGTGCTTGGTTACGAGGCCATCCTCGCGACCGTTACCGAAGAGCTGACGAACGAGCAGTTCCCGCTTGCGCTCGATGCCGAGGACATCGTGCCCATCGACGACCCGAGCTTCGAGGCGACCGACAAGCTCATCGAGGAGCACAAGGACTTCGAATTCTCCGCGACCATGACGCTTCCGCCGGCGCTTGAGCTTTCCAGCTACGACAAGGTCGACGTCAAGCTCGTTCAGGAAGAGCCGACCGAAGAGGAAATCGACGAGCGTGTCGAGGTTCTGCGCGAGTACTACTACGAGCTCGAGGATGCCGAAGACGCCGCGACCGTGGGCGAGACCGGCTGCGCCGAGCTTACCCTGAAGGTGAAGGACGACAAGGGCGAGGACGTCAACGTTCTTTCGACCGACAACCGCCTGTACGAACTCGGCATGGGCCTGTATCCCGCCGAGCTCGACGACGCGCTCGAGTCGATGAAGAAGGGCGACAACCAGGTCGTTGAGTGCAGCCTCGATTCCGCAACGGGCTCCATCCTGACCCGCGCGCTTGAGGGCAACCCGAAGTCGCTGTCCATCGAAGTGACCGTCAACCAGGTGAAGAAGAAGGTTCTCCCGGAAATCACCGAGGAGTTCGCGACCGAGAAGGCCGGCTTCAAGAGCCTTGAAGAGCTTCGTCAGAACACGAAGGACAACATCGTGCGTGAGCGCAAGGAGCTTGAGCCGCGCATGAAGGAGAACGCGTGCCTGTACAAGCTCGCTGAGCGCCTTGAGGGCGAAGCCCCCGAGCAGATGTTCGCCGACGAGCGCCGCACGCTGCTTTCCGGCTTCTTCCAGCAGCTCACCAAGCAGGGCATCAGCTTCGATGCCTACCTCAAGCAGCGCGACATGACCAACGACGAGTTCCAGGAAGACATCAAGCGCCAGGCGCGCGACGTTGTCCGCCAGAACCTCGCCCTCGATGCCTATGCGCGTCACTTCGACATCCAGGTGACCGAAGGCGAGATCGACCGCGAGTTCGAGCAGTCCGGTGCTGATGACGTCGAGCAGCTGAAGGCCGACTGGATTGCCAATGGCCGCATCCGCTTCCTGCGTCAGAGCCTCCGTCGCTCCAACGCGGTTGACAAGCTGATGGAAGAGGCGGGCGTCGAGCGCGTGACCGCTGCCGAGTATCGTGAGCAGAACCGCACCGAAGAGGAGAAGGAGGCCGCCGAGGCTTCCGAGCTCGTCGAGGAGCAGATCGAAGCTCCCGAAGAGGCTCTTGCCGCCGAGGCGAAGAAGCCCACGAAGACCGAGCTCAACAAGACGAAGGTCGCCGAGCTTCGCGAAATGGCCGCTGGCCTTGGCATTGAGGCCGAGGGCCTGAAGAAGCAGGAGCTTGTTGACGCCATCTACGAGGCGCTGAACAAGTAGCTTTTCGATACGTGTTATTAGAGTAGGCAATCGCCGGGCGCCATTGTCGCACCTGGCGATTGTCTTATAATTGCGCCTGAAATATAGGCACGTGTCAATGCGGCACATACGAGAAAGAGGCCGGAGTGAGTTTGGAAATCGCAAAGAACGCTCTTATCCCTTATGTCATCGAACAGTCGCCTCGCGGTGAGCGCAGCTACGATATCTATTCGCGTCTGTTGAACGACCGCATCATTTTCCTGGGCGAGCAGATTGACGACAATGTCGCGAATTCCGTGGTGGCGCAGCTGCTCCATCTGGAAAGCGCCGATCCTGAAAAGGACATTTCCCTTTACATCAACAGCCCGGGAGGATCGGTCACGGCCGGTCTCGCGATTCTCGACACGATGAACTTCATCAAGTGCGACGTGTCGACCATCTGCATGGGCTGCGCGGCATCCATGGCTGCCGTCCTGCTTTCGAGCGGCGCGAAGGGCAAGCGTTACACGCTTCCGAACTCGATGGTGCTCATCCATCAGCCTTCCGGCGGTGCCCAGGGCCAGCAGACCGAGATCCAGATTGTCGCCGACTTCATGCAGAAGACGCGCGTGCGCCTGAACCAGATTCTCGCCGAGAACACCGGTCAGGACATCGACACGATTCAGCGCGACACCGAGCGCGACAACTACATGACGGCTCAGCAGGCTCTCGAGTACGGCCTGGTCGACAAGATCGTCGCGACGCGCGATTCCCTGGCCGAATAGCGACAAGCAGAGGAATTGCTGTATGCCGAATAACATGGGCAAGGGAGGAGCTCCGCGCTGCTCCCTTTGCGGTAAAACCACCGACCAAGTGCAGTCGATGATCAAAGGGCCGAACGACGTGTATATCTGCGACGAATGCATCGCGATATGCGCGGATGCCCTGATGACCGACCTGAACCAGCAGGCGCGGGGCGGCTTCCCCGAGAGCGCCTATGGCGAGGGTCGCGATTCGCTGCGCGGTTTCGCGGACGAGGGCGAAGAGCCCGATGCCGAGACCGTGCTGGCGAGCCTTCCCACGCCCCATCAGCTTTACGACGAGCTTTCCGAGTTCGTCGTTGGCCAGGAGGAAGTGAAGCGCGCGCTTTCCGTCGCCGTGTACAACCACTACAAGCGCATCAGCGTGGAGGAAGTGGACGACGACGGCGTCGAGATCGCCAAGAGCAACATCCTGCTTTTGGGACCGACCGGTTCGGGCAAGACGCTTCTCGCGCAGACGCTCGCGCGTTCGCTGAAGGTGCCTTTCGCCATCGCCGACGCGACGACGCTGACCGAGGCGGGCTACGTGGGCGAGGATGTCGAGAACATCCTGCTGAAGCTCATCGTGGCGGCGGATTACGACATCGACCGCGCCGAGATTGGCATCATCTACATCGACGAGATCGACAAGATCGCGCGCAAGGCGGAAAACCTTTCCATCACGCGCGACGTGTCGGGCGAGGGCGTCCAGCAGGCGCTTCTGAAGATCGTCGAGGGTTGCGAGGCGAGCGTGCCCCCGCAAGGCGGCCGCAAGCATCCGCAGCAGGAGCTCATTCACATCGACACGACGAACATCCTGTTCATCCTTGGCGGCGCTTTTGTGGGGCTGTCGGATATCGTGGCCGACCGCGTGGGCAAGAAGGCGATTGGCTTTACCGCCGATATGCCGGAAAGCAAGAAGCATGAGGAGGCCGAGCTTCTCCATCAGGTGCTTCCCGAGGACCTGACGAAATTCGGCATGATTCCCGAATTCGTGGGCCGCATTCCGGTCATTCGCACGCTTGACCGTCTGACGCGCGACGACCTCGTGCGCATTCTCGTTGAGCCGAAGAACGCGCTTGTGAAGCAGTACAAGCGGATGTTTGCCTATGAGCACTGCGAACTGATTTTCGAACAGGAGGCGCTCGAGGCGATTGCGGACGAGGCGGCGGCGCGGGATACCGGCGCGCGCGGCCTGCGTTCCATTTGCGAGAGCGCGCTTATCGACGTGATGTACGACCTGCCGGAATACAAGGAGCCGACGCGGGTGCGAGTCACAAAAGACGATATCGTGAACAAGAAAGCTCCGAAGATCGAGCTTGTTGCGGCAGGAAGCGCTGCGTAATTTCAGCAGCGAAGGAAGATGAAGGTGGCGTGAGGCATGGCCGATAAAAAGGTGGATTACGATTTCGCCGGACACGAGAAGCCGATTTTCGATGCCTGGATGAATTCCGGGAATTTCGAACGGACTCCGGGTTTCGGCAGGCATAAGGACGACACCTTCAGCATTGTCATTCCGCCGCCGAACATCACCGGCATGCTGCATATGGGCCACGCGCTTGACGACACCATTCAGGATGCCGTCATTCGCCATGCGCGCATGGAGGGCTACCAGGCCCGTTGGATTCTGGGAACCGACCACGCGGGCATTGCGACGCAGACGAAGGTCGACAAGGCGCTTGCCGACAAGGGCATCAGCCGCCTCGAGATCGGCCGCGAGAAGTTCATCGAGGCCTGCTACGAATGGCGCGAGCATTATGGCCGCACCATCGTCGAGCAGATCAAGGGCATGGGCTGCTCCTGCGACTATTCCGACGAGCACTTCACGCTTGACCCCGATTACATCAATGCGGTGCGCCGCCTGTTCGTGACCTGGTATCACGACGACCTCATCTATCGCGGCAAGCGCATCGTGAACTGGTGCCCGCACTGCACGACCGCCATCGCCGATGACGAGGCGGAATACGTGGAGGAGACCGGCCACCTGTGGCATCTGCGCTATCCGCTCGTGGAGCCGGTTGACGGCATCGAGTACATCGTCGTGGCGACGACCCGTCCCGAGACCATGCTTGGCGACACGGGTGTTGCGGTGTCCCCGAAAGACCCCGACAAGCAGAAGTTCGTGGGCGCGAAGGTGCGTCTGCCGCTGGTCGACCGTGAGATTCCCATTTTCGACGACTATCACGTGGATGCCGATTTCGGCTCCGGCTTCGTGAAGGTGACGCCGGCTCACGACCCGAACGACTGGGCGATGGGCGAGGCGCACAACCTGCCGAAGATCAACATCTTCGACGAGACCGCCCATGTGGTCGAGGGCTATGGCAAGTTCTCGGGTATGGATCGCGACGAGGCGCGCGAGGCGATTGTTGCGGCCTTCGAGGAGCTTGGCCTGCTCGACCATGTGGAAGAGCATGAGCATTCCGTCATGACCTGCTACCGCTGCCACACGAAGCTCGAGCCCTGGCTGTCCGAGCAGTGGTTTGTCGCGGTTGACCGCCTGAAGGGTCCTGCGGCTCGCGCGGTCGAGGATGGTTCCATCCAGTTCCATCCCGCGCGCTGGAAGCAGGTGTATCTCGATTGGCTCGAGAACCTGAAGGACTGGTGCATTTCCCGCCAGCTGTGGTGGGGCCACCGCATCCCGATGTTCTACTGCGACGCCTGCGGTTGGGAAGACGCGAGCGTCGACGATATCGCGACCTGCCCGAAGTGCGGCGCTGCCGTGCGCCAGGACGAGGACGTGCTCGACACCTGGTTCAGCAGCCAGCTGTGGCCTTTCGCCACGATGGGCTGGACGAAGGACGGCGTGCATGCGCCCGAGCTCGAGCATGCGTATCCCACGCAGGTGCTCGCGACCGCGCGTGACATCATGGGTCTGTGGGTCGCTCGCATGGTGATGGCCTCGATGTATTGCACCGGCCAGATCCCCTTCGAGCATGTCATCATCTACCCGACGGTGATGGGCGCCGACGGCAAGCCGATGAGCAAGAGCCGCGGCAATGGTGTCGACCCGCTCGTGCTGATGAAGGATTACGGCGCCGACGGCATGCGCTTTGGCCTGCTCACGCAGGTGACGGGCGCGCAGGATCTGCGCTTCAACGTGAACGCCATCGCATCGAGCCGCAACTTCGCGAACAAGATTCGCAACGCCGCGCGCTTCGTCGAGATGAGCCTCGAGGGCTTCGAGCCGGGCGAACCGGTTCCGGCGACCGACGCAGACAAGTGGATTTTCTCGCGTCTCGCCAAGCTGGTGGCTGCGGTTGACGAATGCTATCGCAGCTATGATTTCGGCGCGATGACGCGTGAGCTCTACACCTTCTTCTGGAATGAGTTCTGCGACTGGTACATCGAGCTCTGCAAGGCACGTTTGCAGGCCGGCGGGGAAGAGCGTCTCGCCTGCCAGCGCAATCTCGTGTTCGTGCTCGATACGGCGCTGCGTCTGCTCCACCCGATCATGCCGTTCGTGACCGAGGAGATTTTCGCCGCGCTGCCGGGCAACGAGGGCAAGATGCTCATGATGGCCGAATGGCCTGATGCGGCGGCCTATGCCGGCTATGTGAACGACGAAGCCGAGCGCGCGATGGTGCTTGCCACGCAGCTCATTGGCGCGGTGCGTGCGACGCGTGCCCGCTATGGCGTGTCGCCGAAGACCGCGCTGAAGGTTTCCGTGAAGGCGCAGGGCGAGGATGCTGCCGCGCTTCTCGCGCAGGGCGACCTGATTTCGAATCTTGCGAACCTCGAGTCGTATGAGGTGGCTGCTGACGCGGTGAAGCCTGCCGAGTCGAGCGTGTCGCTCATTTCGGGCGCCGAGCTTTACGTCGCCCTTTCGGGCCTCGTCGATTTCGATGCTGAACGCGCGCGTCTGGCCAAGCAGGAGAAGCAGCTTGCTGCTGACGTGCAGAAGCTTGAACGCAAGCTTTCGAACCCGGGCTATCTCGCGAAGGCGAAGCCCGAGATTATCGAGAAGGACCGCGCGAAGTTCAACGATGCGAAGTCCAAGCTCGAAATGGTGCAGGGCCAGCTGAAAGAGCTGGGTTAAGAGATTTGCGGCCCGCGAGGCGGGCGAGGAGAGAGGCGGAAACGTGAGCGAGATACTCAGTCAGTTATGGTCGCCAGAGGTGCAGGTCATCATCACGATCATGGGCCTTATGATCATGGCCCTTTATGTGCTGTGCATCATCTGGGTGGCCCGCGATGCCTGGTCGCGCGGCGCCGTGTGGTACGTTTGGGCGGCTATTTCGCTGATCCCCATCGTGGGCGTGGTTGCCTACCTGCTTCTGCGTCCGCCGATGATGCAGATCGACCACGATGAGCAGGAGCTCGAGGTGGCGCTCAAGCAGCGTCAGCTCATGAAGTACGGCGAGTGCTCGCGTTGCGGCTATCCGGTCGAGTCGAACTATCTCGTGTGCCCGCATTGCGCGCAGCGCCTGAAGAACGTGTGCACGCATTGCCATCGTCCGCTTGATCCGGTTTGGAATTGCTGCCCGTGGTGTGGCGCGGCTGCGCCGGGCAAGCAGCAGCGCCAGGAAGCCCCTCAGGGCAATGGGCAGGGCAATGGACGTCCGGTGCAAACCCCTTCGGCACAGGCGCAGAACGGCGGCCGCTAGGCCTTTTGCCTTCAGACGAAGGAACCGACACGCTGTTTGCCTCCAGGCGAAGGAACCGACGCGCTGTTTGCCGATTGTCTGACGCTTGCGGGATTGCGTTGGTCGTTGGTGGCTAGACTGTAGGAAGAATAGGAGCTTCGGGTTTTGGGCCTGAAGCGAATCGACGGGAAGAAGGTGCCGACATGGCAGAGCAGATTACCGCGGAGAACTTCGAGGCGAAGGTTCTGCAGGCAGACAAGCCGGTTCTTGTTGATTTCTTTGCCACCTGGTGTGGCCCGTGCATGATGATGGCGCCGCTGATCGACAAGGTTGCGGCCGAGAAAGAGGGCACGGCATACGTGTACAAGCTTGATGTCGATCAGGCGCAGCAAATCGCGATGGACTATGGTGTCATGAGCATCCCCACGCTTATCCTGTTCGAGAATGGTCAGGAGAAGCGCAGGGTCATTGGCGCTCAGCTGAAGTCTGCGGTTCTGAATCTGTTCAATTAGCTTTCGTGCATAAGGAGCGGCCCGGTGGCGTTTTCTGCTGCCGGGTCGCTTTTGCATGAACGGCGCGGCCGATGCAGATGCCGCAGGTGCCGCAAAGCGCCGGGGGATATGGCAAGCTTACGAGAAGCGAAGGACGCCGCGGAAGCTTTGGGCGGCCGACTTGGTAAGACGCAACGAGACGAAGGAGGAATGATGTCGAGTGAGACCACGAGCGTGGATGTTGCCATTATTGGCGCGGGACCTGCGGGAATGACCGCCGGCATTTATGCCTCGCGCGCTGGCATGAAAGCGCTCGTTTTCGAGGGTCTTGTCGTGGGCGGTCAGACGGGTGTCATCAAGACGATTGATAACTATCCCGGATTCGCCGAGGGAATCGGCGGCTTCGAGCTTGCCTGGGCCATGAAGCAGCAGGCGGAGCGCTTCGGCACGCAGACCGTGAGCGAGCGCGTCGTTTCTACCGACCTGCAGGCGAGTCCGAAGATTATCACGACCGACGCAGGTACCTATGCGGCGCAGGCGGTCATCATCGCGACGGGCGCGCGCAGCCGCAAGCTCGGCATTCCCCAAGAGGACGAGCTGATCGGGCGCGGCGTTTCCTACTGCGCGACCTGCGACGGGAACTTCTTCAAAGGAAAGCATGCGGTTGTCTACGGCAGCGGCGATGCCGCGCTGGAAGATGCGCTTTATCTCGCGAACATTTGCGCGCGGGTCACGCTGGTCAGTCGGAAGGCGGCCTTTGACGCGGCGGCGATTCACGTGGATGCGGTTGAGGCCGCGTCGAACATTGAGACGCTGATGGGGCATGCGGTCACGGCGCTTCATGAGGAAAATGGCATGCTTGCGGCCCTCACCCTTCGCGATGTGAAAACCCGCGAGACGCAGCGAATTGATGCGGATGCGCTGTTCGTGGCGATAGGCAACGTGCCGAACAGCGAGGTGTTCGCGGGTCAGCTGGAGCTTTCCGGTGAGTATGTCGTTGCCGGGGAAGACTGCGAAACGAACATCGCGGGCGTGTATGCTGCCGGTGATGTCCGGACGAAGAAACTGCGTCAGGTGGTGACGGCTGTTGCTGATGGCGCGGTCGCCGCGGAAGCCGCCGCCGCATATGTTTCCGCCGGTCACGCATAGCGCGGCCTTTCTCAAAGCTGAACACGTGAACGTGTACGAGAATGAATGAGACAGCGCGCCGGCAGGCATTTTGCCGGCGAGCCCGTTTGACAAGGAGTGGGAATGGCAGCAAAAGGGAAGAGCTCGAGCATGCGCGATAAGCTCGAGAAGATCATCGGCGCGTATCGGGAGCTCGAGAAGAAGATGGGCGACCCGGCGGTGGTTGCCGACCAGAAGGAATACGCGCATCTGGCCAAGGAGTTTTCGGACCAGGGTCCGCTCGTTGCCAAGGCGCAGCAGTATGTGCAGGATTGCGACGACCTCGACGAGGCGCGTGAGATGCTCGGCGATCCGGAGCTGAAGGAGTTCGGCCAGGAGGAGATTTCCCGCATCGAGGCGGAACTTCCCGCGCTTGAAGACGAGATCAAGGTTATGCTCATTCCGGCTGACCCGGCCGACGAGAAGAACATCATCGTCGAGATTCGCGCCGGTGCCGGCGGCGACGAGGCGGCGCTTTTCGCGGGCGACCTCGTCAAGATGTACCAGCGTTTCTGCGAGCAGCACAAGTGGAAGATCGAGCTGCTCGATTCGAGCCCTTCCGAAGCGGGCGGCTTTAAGAGCATCAGCTTCAAGGTCAAGGGCGACAAGGTGTATTCCGTCATGAAGTTCGAGAGTGGCGTGCATCGTGTCCAGCGTGTTCCCAAGACGGAAAGCCAGGGCCGCATCCACACCTCGACCGCGACGGTTGCCGTGCTGCCTGAGGCCGACGAGGTGGAAGTCGACATCAAGCCCGAAGACCTGCGCATTGACGTGTACCGCGCGGGCGGCCCGGGTGGCCAGTGCGTTAACACGACCGACTCGGCGGTGCGTATCACGCATCTTCCGACCGGCCTCGTCGTGCAGTCGCAGGACCAGAAGAGCCAGATTCAGAACCGTGCCGCCGCGTTGGAGGTTCTCCGCGCGCGTCTGTATGACAAGATGCTCGAGGAGCAGCAGGCGGCCGAAGGTGCTGAGCGCCGTAGCCAGATTGGCCATGGCGATCGTTCCGAGAAGATCCGCACCTACAACGGCCCGCAGGACCGCGTGACCGACCACCGCATTGGCTACAACGGCAGCTACAACGGCGTGCTGCTGGGCAACGGCGGTGCCGGCCTTGACGAGCTGGTCACGGCGCTGCAGGCGGCCGACCGTGCGGCGAAGCTCGAGGCGGCAAGCGAATCCTCCGAAGAGGACTAGTCTGATGGCGGATAGCTGGACGATACGGTCGATGCTCTCGTGGTGCGAGGGCTATCTGTCACGTCACGGCGATGCATCCGCCCGCCATTCCGCCGAGATGCTCATCGCGCATGCGTGCGAGCTTGACCGCATCGCGCTCTATCTTGATATGGATCGCCCGTTGGAGCCGGCCGAGCTCGATTTCTTGCGCGAGGCCGTGCGTCGCCGCGGGCAGGGCGAGCCGCTGCAATACATCACTGGCACGGCTCCTTTTCGCTATCTTGAGCTGAAGGTGGCGCCGGGCGTGCTTATTCCACGGCCCGAGACGGAAGTGCTGGTGAGCGAGGCCTTGGCCTTGCTTCCGCCTGCGCCGAAGCCGCAGGATGCCTATGACGCCAAGCTGCTTGAGGCCTTTGTTGCCGCGCGCAAGAATGCGGAAGCGGCGGCTGATGCTGCGACCGCCGGGGCTGAGGCAGCTGTTGGCGATGCCGCGGCAGCTTCCGAGTACGCCGCGAATGCCGAAGACGCAACGACGACCGAAGCGGGCGACGGTGCCAGCGTGGCGAGCGAAGCGGCTGCCGCAACCACTGATGCCACCGCGCCTTTGCTGGTTGCCGACATCTGCACGGGAACGGGATGCATCGCCTGCTCAATCGCGAGCGAGCACGAGCTCACGCGCGTGTTTGCGACCGACATTTCCCCTGATGCCATCGCGCTTGCGAATGAGAACGTCGCCGACTGCGGCCTTACCGACCGCGTGAGCGTGCTTGAATGCGATTTGGGAAGCGGCCTTCCGACGGAATATGCCGGTGCGCTCGATCTCGTCGTCTCGAATCCGCCCTATGTGCCGACGGCTGTCATCGCGGAGATTCCGCATGAGGTGTCCGGCTTCGAACCGTCGCTCGCGCTTGATGGGGGAGCGGACGGACTCGACATCTTCCGCCGCCTTGCGCCCTGGGCCTTCGATAATCTGAAACCGGGTGGCGGCTTCGCCTGCGAGCTGCATGAGACCTGCCTCGATGAGGCGGCCGCGCTCGCGAAGGAAGCGGGCTTCACTGGCGAGCGCATCGTGCGCGACCTCGCGGGTCGTCCGCGTGTGCTTGTGGCACGCAAACCCGAAACCTCAGCTGCACATTAAGGAGTGGCACAATGAGGATGCTTGATGATCACAATCTGCTCGATGCCATCGAGCGGGGTGCCGATGTGCTCCGCGAATTTATCGCGGATGATAAGCCGGTTGCCGGCATCGTTTTGGGAAGCGGCCTGAATCCTTTTGCCGACGCGCTGAAGGACGTGCGTGCGCTTGATTACGCGGCAGTGCCTTTCATGGGCGCTTCGACAGCGACGGGGCATCGGGGTCGTTTCGTCTTGGGAACGGTTCCCGGGGTAGGCAAACGCGTTTTGTGCATGCAAGGACGCCTGCATAAATACGAGGGCTATGCGGCCCGGCAGGTGGCTTTCCCCGTATGGCTTATCGCGGAATGCGGCGTCGATACGCTCATTACCACGAATGCGGCGGGCGCAATCAACCCCACGTACCAGGTGGGCGATTTCTGCATCATGGCCGACCAGATCAACCTCACAGGCCAGAATCCGCTTGTCGGCCATGCGCCGAATGAGATGGCGGAACGCTTTGTGCCGATGCTCAATTGCTTCGACCCGGGCCTGCGCGCGCTCGCTCATGAAGTTGCCGAACGCGAGAACATTCGCGTGCAGGAGGGCGTCTACCTGGGCCTTCTGGGACCGAGCTTCGAAACCCCGGCCGAGATTCGCATGTTTGCGAGCTGGGGTGCCGATACGGTCGCGATGAGCGTGGTCGAGGAGGTCATCGCCGCGCGACATCGCGGGATGCGCGTGCTTGGCATGAGCCTCATCACGAACATGGCGTGCGGCGTGCAGGGCGCCGATCCGAATTCCGACGAGATCATGGATGTGGCCACCCTGCGCGAAAAGGATTTCAGTCGCTTGATGGAGGGGATTGTCGATGGCCTCTAGAGGCGTGCGCATACCTCCCAAACTGGCGGCACATTACCATTGGGTCGTCGCTTTCTGCTGCTTCCTTCTGATGTTCTGCAATGTTGGCCTGCCCAGCACCTCGTTCAGCGTCTACCAGCCCTATATCGTCGCGCTGCCAGGCATTGGCGATTCGGCGGGCTCGATCATCATTGGCGTGCGCACCTTCGTTTCGCTGCTGTGCATGTTCGCGGTGGTGCGCTATTACCAGCTGCTCGATTGCCGCATCGGTTCGCTTATCGCCTGCCTGTGCGCGGCGGCGAGCATGCTGCTCTTTGGACTTGCGAGCACGTTTCCCGCGTTTTGCGTGGCGGCTGCCGTGGGTGGTGCCGCGTATGGTTTCGGTGGCATGGTGTGCACGACGCTGGTCATCAATCGCTGGTTCAGCGCGAAAGTGGGAACGGCGGTGGGAATCGCCGCGGTTGGCTCCGGTGTCGCTAGCATCGTGATTCCCGTATGCGCCGAGTGGATGATTCGCAATCTGTCGCTTTCCGTGTCGTTCTGGTGCGAGGCGGTAATCGCGCTGGTCATTGGCGTGCTCACCTTCATGCTGCTGCGCGACAAGCCGTCCCAAATGGGGCTCGAAGCCTATACGGAGGGTGACGCGGCGGGTGAAGCCGCTACGAGCGAAGACGCGGCTGACGAAAGCACTGCAGCCTCCAACTCCGCCACGTCCGCGGACGAAAGCGCCCAACCCGCCTCTGCATCCGAAAGCGCCACGCCTGCGCCTGCATCCACCGGTCACAAGCTCGCAAAGCGGCAGTATGCGATTTTCATCTTCGGCATGGCGCTCGTGGGCTCCGTCTGCGTGGGCGCCCCGGCATTCCTTGCCGTCTTCCTTGTCCAAGCGGGCCACGACCACGCCTTTGCGGCGCTGGCCTTGTCGGTGATGGGCCTCGTGCTCACGGTGGGGAAGTTCGCGACGGGCCGCATCTTCGACCTTCTGGGCGACCGCCGCGGCACCATCATCTCGTTCTCCTGCTTCATTTCCGGTCTTGTCCTCATTTGCGTGGGTGCCTCGGGCGATGGCGTGCTCGTCTGGCTCGGAACCATCCTTTTCGCCTTCGGCCTTGCCATCGGCTCGACGGGCATTCCCATTTGGTCGCTCCATCTTTCGCTTCCCGAGGAACGGGTCGCGACGGTGCGCAGCTTCCAGCTGGGCTATGCGGCCGGCGGCTTCGTCTTCACACTTCTGCCGGGCATCATTCGCGACCTCACGGGAACCTATCTTGTATCATACGTGCTATTTGCCCTGATGGCGGCGCTTGCGCTTGCAATCGTTCTCGTGGTGTACGCGCGCGTGGGGAAGAGCGGCCGCTAAATTCGACATTAGATTGTGAAGACCCTTGCCCTCTCGGGCGAGCGGTGTATACTCGCAAAAAACGAAATGCGTTGACGAGGAAAGTACGGGTCAATCCTTCTTCGAGAGAGCAGGCGGTTGCTGCGAGCCTGTGTTGGACATCCAGAAAGCCACCTCTGAGCAGTTCGGATGAAAGCTTCAGGTAAACGCGGGCGATCCTCGCGGGCGTCTGGGGCAAGTAAGTCGAACCGGTGACGTCCGAAAACGTCTCGATGCCGCTTTTGGCGGTTGTCGAACATTCTTGAACGAATGACCCGGCGCGACTGCTCCGGGTTTTTTTTATTCCGGTTCATCCTTTCTGCCAAAAATGCAAGGAGACCGCTTTCGGGCGGAAAATGGAGAGAGGAGAATCATGAGAAGCGACGCAATCAAGCTTGGCTCTGCGCGCGGACCCCATCGCAGCCTTCTTAAGGCGGATGGCCTGACTGACGAGGAGCTGGCGCGTCCGTTGGTCGCTGTCGTCTCGTCGCAGAACGAGATCATTCCGGGGCATCTGCACCTTCAGAATATCGCCGACGCCGTGAAGGCGGGCGTGCGCATGGCTGGTGGCACGCCGCTGCAGGCGACGACCATCGGCGTGTGCGACGGCATCGCGATGAACCACGAGGGCATGAAATATTCCCTGGTGAGCCGCGAGGTCATCGCCGACAGCGTTGAGTGCGTGGTCAAGGGCCATGCCTTTGACGCGATGGTCATCATTCCGAGCTGCGACAAGGTTGTTCCGGGCATGCTGCTTGCGGCCTGCCGCCTGAACATCCCGACCGTCATGATTTCCGGCGGCCCGATGCTTGCCGGCCACGACAAGTGCGGCAACCAGACCGACCTGAACACGCTCTTCGATGCCGCCGGCGCGGTTGCGGCGGGCACGATGACCGAAGAGGAGCTCGCGTACCTCGAGAACACCGCATGCCCCACCTGCGGCAGCTGCTCGGGCATGTTCACCGCGAACTCCATCCAGTGCCTCTCCGAGGCGCTCGGCATCGCCCTTCCTGGCAACGGCACGGTTCCCGCGGTCTATTCGGAGCGCATCCGCCTTGCGAAGCAGGCCGGCATGAAGGTGATGGAGATGCTCGAGAAGGGCATCACCGCCCTCGACATCATCAACGAGAAGTCCATCCACAACGGCATGGCGCTCGACATGGCATTCGGCGGCTCGACGAACACGATGCTGCACCTCACCGCCATCGCGCGCGCCGCGGGTTGCCCCATCACGATGGAGGATTGGGACGCGGTTTCCGACAAGACCCCGAACCTTGTGCGCATCGCGCCGGCGGGCCCGAAGCACATCGAGGACCTCTATGCGGTTGGCGGCATTTCCGCGATCATGGGCGAGCTTGGTCGCGCCGGCCTGCTGAACACCGACGCGCTGACCTGCCATGGCACCGTTGCCGAGTGGCTTGAGGAATGCCCGGCGGTCGACGGCGAGATCGTCCGTTCCGTCGAGAACGCCTACAGCCCCGTTGGCGGCCTGAAGGTGCTCAAGGGCAACCTCGCGCCCGATTGCGGCGTGGTGAAGCGTTCGGCCGTTGACGAGTCGATGCGCAAGCATACCGGTCCCGCGCGTGTCTTCGATGGCGAAGAGGCGGCTTGCGAGGCCATCTTCGGCGGCAAGATCAATCCGGGCGATGTGGTGGTCATCCGCTACGAGGGTCCGTCTGGCGGCCCGGGCATGCGCGAGATGCTTACCCCCACGAGCGCCATCTGCGGCATGGGTCTCGACAAGTCGGTCGCGCTTATCACCGACGGTCGTTTCTCCGGCGCCACGAAGGGTCCGGCCATTGGCCACGTGAGCCCCGAAGCGCAGCTTGGCGGTCCGATCGCGCTTGTCGAAGAGGGCGACATCATCGATATCGACATCGATGCGGGCAAACTTGAGCTCAAGGTTGACGACGCGGAGCTCGAACGTCGCCGTGCGGCATGGCAGGCGCCCGCGCCCAAGTACACCAGCGGCGTGCTGGCTCGCTATTCCAAGCTTGTGACCAGCGCAGATAAGGGAGCATATCTCATATGATGAACGAACAGGAAGATTGGGTGTACGAACGCGGCGTGCCGCGTTACGGCAGCCATACGGAAAAGGAAGGCACGCGCATGATCGGCGCCGAGGCGGTTATCGCCTCGCTTGAAGCCGAGGGTGTCGACGTCGTCTTCGGCTATCCGGGTGGCCAGGCGATCAAGATCTACGACGCCTTGTACGACTCAACGAAAATCAAGCATTTCCTCGCGCGCCACGAGCAGGGCGCGGTTCATGAGGCCGACGGCTACGCCCGTGCGACGGGCCGCCCCGGCGTCGTGATCGTGACCTCGGGTCCGGGCGCCACGAACACGGTGACGGGCATTGCCACCGCCTACATGGACAGCGTGCCGATGGTCGTGCTGACCGGCCAGGTTCCGCGAACGGTCATTGGCACCGACGCATTCCAGGAGGCCGACATCGTGGGCATCACGATGCCTGTCGTGAAGCACAGCTACATGGTGCAGGATCCCGATGACATCGCGAAGACCATTCGCGACGCCTTCTACATCGCGTCGACCGGCCGCCCGGGTCCGGTGCTCGTCGACCTGCCGAGCGACATCTGCTCGGCGGAGCTCGAGTTCCATTACCCCGACTCGAGCAACCTGCCCTCGTATCGCCCGACGCTCAAGCCGAACACCAAGCAGGTGCGTCAGGCGGCGCGTCTCATCAAGGAAGCGGAAAAACCGCTGCTCTACGTGGGTGGTGGCATCATCGCGGCCGGTGCCGAGAGCGAGCTTCTCGCGCTTGCCGACATGATGCAGATTCCCGTTGTGACCACGCTGATGGCGAAGGGCGCCTTCCCGGGCACGCACCATCTGAACCTTGGCATGGTGGGCATGCATGGTTCTCAGTACGCCAACCGCGCGACGAACGCCTGCGATCTGCTGATCGCCGTGGGCGCGCGTTTCAGCGACCGCGTGACCGGCAAGCTGACCACGTTCGCGAAGGACGCGAAGGTCATTCATGTCGACGTCGACCCGGCCGAGATCGGCAAGAACCGCAACCCCGACATCCCCATCGTGGGCGATGCGAAGGGCGCGCTTGGCGCGATTGTGGCCGAGCTCGATAAGCAGGGCGCGCAGCCGGTTGACGAGGCATGGGTCGACCAGATCGACACGTGGCGCTACCAGCATCCCTTCTATCATCCCGGCGTGGCATCGTCGGGTGGCGGCATCACGCCCGAAGGCGCGCTTGACCTGCTCTCCGATATGATCGACCCGCTGAACTCCATCGTCGTGACCGACGTGGGCCAGCACCAGATGTGGGCGGCACAGCATATCGTCTCCGAGCTTCCGCATACCTTCCTTTCCAGCGGTGGCGCGGGAACGATGGGATACGGCGTGCCGGCGGCATTGGGCGCGAAGGTCGGCTGCCCCGACAAGCTTGTCGTGTGCATTACCGGCGACGGCAGCTTCCAGATGATGAATCAGGAGATGGCCACCGCCAAGGTGAACAACATGCCGTTCAAGATCATCATCATGAACAACAACGCGCTCGGCATGGTGCATCAGTGGCAGAAGCTTTTCTATGGCAAGCGCTATAGCGAGACGATCCTGCCAGATTGCCCCGACTTCGTGAAGCTTGCCGAAGCATACGGCTGGCAGGGTCTGCGCGTCTCGCGCGCCGAAGATCTTGAGCCGGTGCTCGCTGATTTCCTCACTTCACCTGAACCTGCGCTGCTTGACCTGCGTATCAACGAAAATGAGGATGTGTTCCCGATGGTCGCGCCGGGAGCCGGTCTCGACGACGTCATTGGTGCCGTCAGTGTGGGCGACATCGCCGACATGATTGTCGAGGGAAAGGAGGGCCAGCGATGATTCGCGACCATGTGCTTTCCATTCTCGTGGAAAACAAGCCGGGCGTTCTTTCGCGAGTGACCGGCCTCATTTCGCGACGTGGTTTCAACATCGACTCGCTTGCCGTCGCCCCGACGGAAGACAGCACGATGAGCCGCGTCACCGCGACGGTGACCTGCGACGAGGTGGCCTATGAGCAGCTGACGAAGCAGCTTCATAAGCTCATCAGCGTCTACAAGATTTCGGACTTCACCAATGCCGGAACCGTTACCCGCGAGCTCATCCTCGTGAGGGTGACCGCGCCGCCGGAACGCCGCGGCGAGATTATTCAGATTGCTAATGTGTTCCGCGCGAAGATTGTTGACGTGGGACGTCATGCGATAACAATCGAGGCGACGGGCGACAACGACAAGCTGACGGGCATGGTGAATTTGCTGCGTGCCTACGGCATCCGCGAGATCACCCGCAGCGGACGCATCGCGATGCAGCGCGCCGACCACGAGTAGGCGCGGCGATCGCAAAAGCTCACGCGGCTGCGATTGCCAAGGTCACGCGGTTTCGTGTGGCCGCAACGGAAAGGGTCGTTCCGCATTCGACCCGCCGCGACCATAAGGGGTTGCGGGTAGAAGGAATGCAATGTGGCGCTTCGGCGCCATTGCAGATAGACAAATTGTTGGAAGGTTAGGAGAAAGAAACATGGCGGTTGAAATTCTCTACGAGAAGGATGTTAATCCCGAGGTCATCCAGGGCAAGAAGATAGCAGTCATCGGTTACGGCAGCCAGGGTCATGCGCATGCGCTGAACCTGAAGGATTCCGGCTGCGACGTGCGCGTCGGCCTTCGTCCGGGCTCCAAGAGCGCTGCTGTCGCCGAGGAGGCGGGCCTGAAGGTCATGCCGATCGAAGACGCTGCTGAAGAGGCCGACTTCATCATGATCCTCGTTCCCGACGAGCTGCAGGCGAAGGTCTACAAGGAGCAGATCGAGCCGCATCTGCATGCTGGCGACACCCTGGGCTTCGCTCATGGCTTCAACATCCACTACGGCTACATCGTTCCGCCGGCGGATGTGAACGTCGTCATGGCCGCCCCGAAGGGCCCGGGCCACATCGTCCGTCGCCAGTTCGTCGAGGGCTCCGGCGTACCCGACCTCGCATGCGTCGCTCAGGATGCGACCGGCGATGCCTGGGATATCGTCCTGTCCTACTGCTGGGGCGTCGGCGGTGCGCGCGCAGGCGTCATCAAGGCGACCTTCGCCCAGGAGACCGAAGAGGACCTCTTTGGTGAGCAGGCAGTTCTTTGCGGCGGCCTTGTCGAGCTGGTCAAGGCCGGCTTCGAGACCCTCGTCGATGCGGGCTACCCCGAAGAGCTCGCTTACTTCGAGTGCTACCACGAGATGAAGATGATCGTCGACCTCATGTACGAGAGCGGCATCCATTTCATGAACTACTCCATCTCGAACACCGCTGAGTACGGCGAGTACTACGCGGGCCCGAAGGTCATCAACGAACAGAGCCGCGAGGCGATGAAGGAGATCCTCGGCCGCATCCAGGATGGCAGCTTCGCGAAGGAATTCGTCGCAGACTGCGAGAACGGCCACAAGTGGCTCTTCGAACAGCGCGAGGCTATCAACAACCATCCGATCGAGATCACCGGCGAGAAGATTCGCTCGATGTTCAGCTGGCTGAAGAAATAAGCTTGCGCCTTGTCGCATAAGCTGCCCGCCTGAGTGGCGGGTGAGGGGAGAAGCGGGAGACCTGATGGCCGCCCGCTTCTTCTATTCTCGCGACACGGCTCCCTGGTTTGCGCAAGTGTGTGCGAGGCGTCGGGGTTTCGCGTGGGCGTTTGCGGACGCGCGTGGGACTCACTGGTCGGCGCCGCTGCCCCGGCATCTTCGCTACGGCTTTCGCGCGCGGACGCAAGCGTGTTGACGATTCGCCAACATTCGCGGACGCACCGGCAAAAGTCGGCATGCGCTTCGCCATTCTCTTCCGCTTATCACAGATTCTTTTTAGCGCAGTTGGGGCACGGTAAGCGATGTTCGCCTTTCGCTTCGCCGTCTATCTGTTCGCTGTGTGTATCGCCTTTGCAGGTATCGGGGGGCGCTGTGTCCCTGTGTTAGAATGTGAATTCGCAAAACCGCATTTCCAGAAGGGCTGCATGGATGTCCATTTTTGATAGCTTCGGCAGGTCTTCGTCATATGATATGGCCATAGACCTCGGGACCGCAAATACGCTTGTCGCCATTTCGGGCGAGGGTATCGTTATCAACGAGCCCTCTGTGGTGGCTATTGAGAAAAACACTACGCGTGTGCTGGCTGTTGGTCGCGAAGCGAAGAACATGATCAACCATACGCCGGAGGCTTTCAGTGCGGAGCATCCGCTCCACGATGGCGTGATCGCCGACTACGATGTCACCGAGGCGATGATCTCGGCGTTCATCAATAAGGCGGCCCAGCGAAAGTATCCGTGGCAGCCGAAGCCCCGCATCGTTGTCTGCATTCCCTGCGGCGCGACCTCGGTCGAGAAGCGCGCCGTTTTCGAGGCGACCATTCAGGCGGGCGCCCGTCAGGCCTATCTCATCGAGGAGCCGATGGCTGCCGCGATGGGTGCCGACCTTCCCGTGACCGAGCCGACCGGCAACATGGTCGTCGACATCGGCGGCGGCACGACGGAAGTGGCGGTTGTGTCCCTCGGCGGCATCGTGACCTCTTCCAGCCTGCGCATCGCGGGCAATCGCATGGATGAGGCGATCGCGAACTACCTGCGCGACCTGCTTGGCATCAAGATTGGCGAGCGCACGGCCGAGATCATCAAAATCAAAATCGGTTCGATTCTTCCCTTCGAGGATGGGCGCGAGCGCGACATGGTCATTTCCGGCCAGGACGTCGTGAACGAGCAGCCGAAGGAGGTCATCGTTCAATCTGAGGACGTTCGCGCGGCTCTTCAGCCGACCATTGACGAAATGGTCGCGAACATCAAGGAGACCTTCAAGAAGACGAACCCCGACCTTGCGAGCGACATCATCCGCAACGGCATTCTGCTGACGGGTGGCGGCGGCCTTCTTTCCGGCCTCGACCGCTACTTGACGCAGGAGCTCGAGATTCCGGTGTGGGTGAGCGAAACGGCTCTGACGAATGTCGTCATGGGCTGCCTGAAAGTGCTTGAATCGCCGACCACTCTCAAGCAGACGCTCGTTCGCACAAAGTAGCGGAGGCCTTGTTTCATGCCGCTTCGCTTCAATGAAAGGGATACGGCGATAAGCGGGAATCTCTTGCTGGTGATTCTGCTTGTCGCTTCGCTCGTTCTCTTTATCGTTTACAACGCCGAGGGTGAATCGGGTCCGCTTCATTCCGTGCAGTCCGGCGTGGGCGTCGCCGCGTCGCCGGTGAGCTCCGCGGGCGTTGCGGTCGATTCGGCCGAACAAGCTGCGGAAACGACGCTTTCCGACCTCACTGCCGACCCTTCGACCGTAAGCGAGCTGAAAGAGCAGAATGAGGAGCTCCGTCAGATGGTGAGCGAGCTCGAGGAATACCGCCAGGAGGCGCAGCGTCTTGCGGGTATTCAGAATCTGAAAGATACCTACGGCATCGAGGGCGTCACGACCCGCATCATCGGGATTTCGGGCGACTCCTGGAACCGCGTGCTCACGATCGACAAGGGAAGCGATGACGGCATTTCCGTCGGCTTGCCGGTGATGGGATCGTCGGGCCTTGTGGGCCAGATCAAGTCGGTGACCGCGACGACGGCCGATGTTCGACTGCTTCAGGATACCTCGAGCGGCGTGGCGGTACTTCTACAGTCGAGCCGCGCCGAGGGTCTTTTGAAAGGCAGCGCGGACGGCCTGCTCTACCTGGTCGACATCGACGAGGATGTTGAAGTCAAGGTGGGCGACGTTGTCGTGACCTCGGGCTTGGGCGGCGGCTACTTCCGCGGCCTTATCGTGGGTACCGTGGCGCGCGTCGAAGAGGGGAATGGCCAGTCGGTGCGCCAGATTATCGTCACGCCCAACGATAGCGTTTCGGGTCTTGAGGAGGTCATGGTCGTGACGGGCATCAGCTCCAAGAAGAACGCGGCCGACTCCGACGCAACCACGAGTTCGAGCAGCTCCTCGTCTTCGAGCTCTTCGTCGAGCACGCAGACGAGCACCGACGACACGACGGATGACACCGTTTCGACGGATGATGCGACGGATACCGAAGGAACCGACGAGTATTCCGACGACACGTATTCGGATGAGGGGGAGTAGCCACCATGACTTCAGAGAGGATGTTCCCCACCATCGTCGCGGTCGTCGCGATTCTGCTCCAGCTTCTTCTGGCGCCGGCGCTCACCTTTGGCGATGCGGCGCCGAGCTTCATCGTTGTAGCTGCCATCGTGTATCTCGTTCTCATGCCCGATGAGCCTCATTACATCTTCGCGTTCGTGATGGGCCTGCTTGCCGACCTGATCGGCTCGGCGCCCGTGGGATCCACCTCGCTCTGCCTGCTGGTGGTGGCGCTGCTGCTTCCGCCCCTGGTCGAGGCCTTCGGCAACGCGAACATCATCATGACGATCATCCTTTTCCTGGCGGCGACTTTCGCAACCGAATTGCTCTTCTCGATTTTGCTTTCCATTTCCGGCCTTATCGGATTCCCCGATGCGCTTGTCCATGTCTGCCTTCCTTGCGGGCTCTACAATGCGATCCTTGCGCTTCTGGTGTATTTCGCATGCTCAGGGCTCGCGCATAGAAACAGGGGTAGCATCGGCTCGGCGACGATGTCGAATATCCGATTCACCAGGTGAGAGCATGCTTGAAGCTATCGCGGCATTCATCATCACCATCCTCATAATCGCGGCGGTCCTGTATGGATTCGTGCGTTTTCGCGCGGGCGACATCCCCTGGATTAAAACCGACAAGCACGAAAGCAAAGTAAAGCAGGGCGTTTCGACCATCGATGCCGTTGGCGTCGAAAAGGGCGGCAAGGGCTCGATCTATGTTTCCGGCGGCAGAGCCGGTTCGGGTGAGGGTCGGCCGATGATGTCGAACGAGAAGGCCGACTCGCGTTTTGCCGCGATCGGCATCATTCTCGCGGCGATATTTGGCTCCCTGACCGTCAAGCTGTGGACGCTGCAGATTCTTGAGGGCGGTCGTTATGGCGAGGACGCCCAGGAGAACCTCTACACGACGGTAAACACGCCCGCGCCGCGCGGTATCATCTACGATGCCGATGGCGTTGAGCTCGTGAACAACCGGAGCATCCTGACGATTCTCGCCGAGGGAAATGTCGCCGACGACCGCGATGTCGTGAGGCGCCTTTCGGTGCTTTTGGGCATTCCCTTCAACATCGTGCGCCAGCGCATCCAGGACACCTCGAATGGCGCCCAGAGCCAGCGTGTCGTCGTGAATGACGCCTCGCTGCGCAACGCCGCCTACATCACCGAGCATCCCGACGCCTTCCCGGGCGTCATCACGCAGACGCGCACCGAACGCAACTATCCCATGGGTGCGCTTGCCGCGCATCTGCTTGGCTACACGGGCACGGTGACGCAGGAGCAGCTCGATTCCGTCGCCGACGGTCGCTCGCTCGTTTCGGGCGACTATGTGGGCCAGAGCGGCATCGAGCAGGCCTACGACTCCCTGCTCGCGGGTGACCACGGCGTCCGCACGCTCATTGTCGACTCCTCGGGTTCGGTCCAGCAGGTGGTGAGCGAGATCGAAGGCACGCGCGGCAACGACCTCTATCTCACCTTGCGCGAGGGCGTGCAGCATGCGGCCGACACGGCTTTGAAGGATCTCATCGCGCCCAAGGGCGTCATCGGCGAGGGCATCGGCACGGCCGGTTCGCTCGTGTGCCTCGACTGCACGAATGGCGAGGTCATCGCGATGGCAAGCTATCCCACCTTCGACCCGGGCAAATTCGTCGGCGGCATTTCGCAGGAGGCTTGGGAGCGCTTCAACACCGACGAGAGCCGCTATCCGCTGATGAACCGCGCGATTGCGGGCGCCTACCCGATGGCGTCCACCTACAAGGCCTTCACGGGCCTCGCGGGCATGAATTACGGTTTCGTCGACTCGAAGAAGACCTGGGACTGCACCGGCACATGGACGGGCTTCGGCGAGGAATACCCGCAGAAGTGCTGGAACACCTACGGCCATGGCACCATCGACTTCGAGAATTCGATTTACGAATCCTGCGACATCACCTTCTACGAAATCGCGAAGAGCTTCTACGACGCGAGCGACAAGATCGGCGAGACCGCGATGCAGGACTACATCAAGCAGTTCGGTTTCGAATCGGAAACAGGCATCGACATTTCCGGCGAGGCGGTCGGCCGCGTTCCCACGCCCGCATGGAAGGCGGAGTACTTCAAGGACGAGCCTGAAGAGGCGTCCTGGCAGCCGGGCGACATGTCAAACATGGCGATTGGCCAGGGCTATGTGCTTGGCACCTGCATTCAGCTTGCGGTGGGCTATGGCGCGGTGGCGACTGGCGGTAAGGTCGTCAAGCCGCATCTTCTGCGGAAGGTGAACAACGCCCAGGGCGATACGGTCATCTCCCAAGAGGGCGGCGTCGACCGCGAGATCGACATTCCCGCCGAGAACATTTCGCTTTTGACTTCGGGCATGAAGAGGCTCGCGCAGGAAGGCGACATCTCCTCGCTTTTCCTCGACATGGACGTGGCGGGCAAGACCGGTACCGCTGAGGTTGCGGGCCGCAAGGACCAGGGCGTTTTCGCCTGCTTCGGGCCGACTTCGAGCCCGAAATACGTGGTCGCCTGCATCATCGAGGACGGCGGCGCGGGCGCCACTTCGGCTGCCATCGCCTCGGCGACGGTCATGCAGGCGGCGCTTGATTACGCGGATGGAAAGCTCGACAAGGACACCTCGAGCATTTCCGCCGACTATTCCGTCTCCTCGAGTGCGGATTCGACAAGCTCTAACGAGGCGAGGACCGACTAATGGCACGAATGACGATGATCTCCCAGATGCGCAGTCCCGACGCATCGATGCACAAGGCGGCACGCGTGCGCCGGCGGCGCGAATTCCCGTTGCCGATTCCCTTCGTTCTTTCGATTGTCCTCGTGACGGTGTACGGCCTCATCGTGTCGTTTTCGGCGACCGCTTCCGACGCCGACTACAGCTTTTCCCGCCAGCTTTTCGGTGTCGTTTTAGGCGTGGTTGCGATGATCGCGATCTGGCGATTGGACTTCCGCCAGCTGGGCGATTACGTCACCGTTTTCATGATTATCAACATCGTCCTCATCATGTCGCCGCATCTGCCCCTGATCGGCACCGAATCGAACGGCGCCCTGTCTTGGGTGCATTTGGGACCTATTCGCTTTCAGCCGGGCGAATTCGCCAAGATAACGGTGATTCTGATGGACGCGTCCATCATGGCGCGCTATCGCGGGAGGCTTGACGACAGGAACGAGTATCTGAAAGCGCTCGGCCTGATGGCGGTGCCGTTCCTCTGCATCATGACTCAGCCCGACTTGGGTACCGGCCTTGTATACATGTGCATTGGCGCTTTCGCCCTGATGATTGGCGGCGCGCGCGTGCGCTATCTCGTGTGGACGGTTGTCGCTTTGGTGGCGGCGGTCGCGGCGGTGCTGATTGTCGACCCGATTCTCGACGCGGCCTTTGGCCAGGACGTGCTGCTGAAGGATTACCAGAAGTCGCGCCTTCTCGTGTTCATGGATTCAAGCTATGACACCTCGGGCGATGGCTACAACCTGCAGCAGGCGAAGATCGCCATCGGATCGGGCGGCCTCTTCGGCAAGGGCTTCATGAACGCCACGCAATCGAGTCTCGGCTTCCTGCCCGAGGCGCCGACCGACTTCGTCTTCTGCGTTCTCGCGGAGGAGTTCGGCTTTGTGGGCGCGCTCGTTCTGCTGTGCATGTACCTCTGCCTGCTCCTCTCCTCGTTGCGGATCGCCCGCGCGTCGCAGTCGCTTTTCGGCATGATCGTGGTGGTGTGCATCGTCGGCATGTGGTGCTTCCAGATTTTCGAGAACATCGGCATGGATATCGGCCTCATGCCCATCACGGGCATTCCCCTTCCTTTCGTTTCTTACGGCTCATCATTCATGCTGGTAAACTTTGTATGCCTTGGTTTGATTGGCTCCGTTTGGGTGCATAATGGCGTCAGCTTCGGAAAAGTGAGGAGCGACTAGATGAACTTTCCCATCGATATCAAAGCGGTTCTCGATGCCATGGGGGCAGACGAGCAAGCGCGCAGCATGCCGATTCGCGTTCATGTCTATCTTGATCCCTATGCGCCTGACGACCTGGTGAATGCCGCCATCGCGGCCACGAAGACGTCTGCCGCGCATGCGACGGTCTTCTACGATGTGTACCCGCCTGCGCATGCGCTTCCCGATGCGGCGGCCGACATGGCGCTCCTTGTTGCCGGTTCGGGTGAGGATACGGGAAAGCTCTACGCGGGGCTCCATGCGGTTGGCGTGCCGACCGCGATTTTCGCGGCGAACGCTTCCACGCTTGTGAAAGACGCGCGCGCTTTCGGCATCAGCATCGCGCACGAGGATGTCATCGCGGTGCCGAGCGAGCTGCCGTCTCAGGCTGCGGACGACGATTCGCCGTTCATGCTTAACGCCGAGGAAGCGGCCGCGCTGTTCTATCGCTTGGGCGAGTGGATCACGGGAACTTTCAAGGACAAGCGTCTCGCTTTCGCCTACGCCTTCGCGTGCGTGCGGCGGCCTTTGGCGCTCGAGTCGGTGAAGAACACCGCCGTACAGAATGCGGGCATTGGCGTCGTCGCGATCATTCCTGGCGCGGACATGCCGCTTATGACGCTCAATCAGGTGAAGATGCTGCTTGAAATGGCGGCGGCCTATGGCGAGGAGCTGTCTCTGAGCCGTATGAAGGAGATTTTGGCCATTGTGGGTGGCGCGTTCACTTGCCGTGCTGTCGCGCGGCAGCTTGTCGGCATCATTCCCGGTGTTGGCTGGGCAGTCAAGGGCGGCGTTGGTTACGCGGGCACCTTCGCGATGGGCTACGCGCTTCTGGAGTACTTCGAATCGGATACCGATGTGAAGCGCTATGCGGCGAATCTTGCAGAAAAGATGAAGCATGCGACAAAAGATTCTGGCGTCTCTTCTCGCAAACCTTTTTCGGATAATGCCGCCTCAATTTTCGACGCGGTAGGGGAGACCGCCTCGCGCGTGGGACAGGCCTTCGTTCCGACGGTCGGTTCCGTCGCAAATGCCGCGGTGCAGGCAACAGGCCTGACCAAAGCCGATATTAATGGTCTCGCATCAAAGGCGATGGGCGTTATTCAGAAGAGCATGCCGGATAAGTAATTGTGGACGATATGTGAAGGTCGCAATTATTTGCCAAGAAGGCTTGCGAAACGGCGGGGAAACAGATAATGTATACCACGCTGAATTCACGGGGTGTTAGCTCAGCTGGTTAGAGCGCCGGCCTGTCACGCCGGAGGTCGAGGGTTCAAGTCCCTTACATCCCGCCATTTGCACATCACGAGGAGCCTCAGGCTCCTCTTTTGTTAGTGAGGGAAAATGGTAGCCCAAGTGGCGAACACGATGCATGATGACATGCCAGCCATGGAGCCGCCGGTAGAACTCGCAGTCTATGATTTCGATGGCACCCTTCTCATGGGAAAATCGCCCGTCATCCTGATGCGTCGTCTTCTTCTTTCGCATTCGCTGAAATTGAGCACGTCGCTTTCCATTGGAATGTGGGGGCTTGCCTACAAGATGCATCTGCCTGTTGAGGAGGCCTGGGTGCGTGAGCGCGTTTTTCGCGCTTTTGCCGGCAAGCCGCAGAAACAGGTGGATGAATACCTTTACGACTTCTACGACACCTATATCGCGTCGCGCTTGCGTCCGTCGCTTCTTGAGCGCATTGAAGAGGACCGCAAGCAGGGCTGCGTCATAGTGACGGTGTCTGCGACCTTCGAGCCGATTGTCACGCGCATGGCAGAGCATGGTGTGGTTGATTACGCCATCGCCACGCGCATGCAGGTCGATTCCAAGGGCTGCTACCTCGCGAAGGTGGATGGTCTGCCGGTTGAGGGCGAGGAGAAGCTTGCCACGTTGAATCGCTTCGCCAACGAGCGCTTTGGCGAAGGCGGTTGGACGCTGAAGCGCGCCTACAGCGACCATTATTCCGACAAGCCCCTTCTCTATGCGTCTGAAGAGGCGATTGCGGTCGGTCCTGATAGCGGCCTCAAGGCGGCGGCGCGGAAGAACGGCTGGGAGATCATCGACGAGTAGGCCTGCGCTGCTGCGGCAGCGGCTGATGTGGCGGCTGCGTTGCTACTGAGGTGGCTGTGGAGCTCGAGCCTTTCAGAGTCGCTGAATCTGCGACGACTTCTTGGCTTTCGGTTTCGCGGGGTGATGGTAGCTGCGGTGGTTGCGGTGCCGATAACGGTCGCATCCTGTTTCCGTAGTATCGACGCCCTTTGCGCATGTGCATTTGGCGCATTGCCGAGGCCGTGGCGGGGCCCAATTTCCCGAAGGCTACAATGAATTCATCCCGTTACCCAGACGCGCGTCGTCTGAAGGAAGGTTCGCCATGTTTGAAGACAATCCAATTCCCGATCCCGATGATTTTTTGTCTCAGGATTCTGAGGGCATTGACGGTCTTGGTTTCGATGGCGATTCACGGGAAGCGGTCCTTTCGCTTGAGGGCTATACCTACGACACGCTGATCGGTTTCGACGAAGAGATTCGCCGCATGCGCGAATCCGGTCTCATTGGCGATACCGACGAGGAATTCCTTGCCTTCGTCCGTCAGATGCAGGAACAGCACGGCATGCACGACGAGGCGGTGGGAACCTCGATTCTCTTTCGTTCCGATGTGCGCGATGACGCGGATCGCTTCATGCTCGCGACCGCCCATGAGTTGGGAAGGCCCACGCTGCGCCTGCGCGTCATGGATGCGCCTTCCGGCATGCACGCCATTTGCGTGGTGGCAACGCCGGGCGTTTCCGAAGAGGGCTTCGACGATTGGGGAACGCTTGTTATCGAGGGAATCGACTTGCTTGAATTCCCCTTCAACATCGAAATGGGCCTGGCGCCGCTTGGTACGGGGCGCGACTCCGACCATGGTCCCTCCAAAGCGCTGAATGGCGTTATCAAGACAATGAATCTCATTCGCAAGGCTGCCGTCGATCCGAAGGTCGCGGTTTTCGCCTCTTCCTGCGTGGAACCCGATGTCGCCTCGCCGCTGATGCGCTTGGTTGGTCCGATGAGGGTTTTCAACATCCCCGCGCCAAGCCCCGAAGAGCGCGACGCCATTTGGGACCACCTTATGTCGAAGCATGTGTCCTTGTCGGCGCTTGATCGTTTCGAGCTTGTGCGGCTTTCGGCGAGCATGCCGCGCTGTGACATTTTCGCGGCCGCGCACGAAGCGGTGGCGCAGGCCTATCACCAGAGCATCGACACGCGCAAGTATGTTCCGGTGGCTTCTGGCAACCTGCTCGACAAGATCGCGGCGTATCAGCCCCTGGATTCCAAGGAATACCGGGAGATTGAAGACCGCATCGTCGAGGATTTCCTCGCCGATATCGATCGGTATGAGCGCGGCGTTGGCTAAGGACGCCTTGCTCTCCCAGAGCGCTTCTACTGCGGCTTCACAGGGCGCATCGCTTGCTAAGGACGAGTCGCTCGCTCAGGGTACGTTGTCTGCTCAGGACGCTTCACTCGACCAGGGCGCTACCACTCCGGCGGCTCAAGGTGGGGAAGGGCCTTCGTCTGAAGAAATTGCCGCTTTCCAACACGAGGTGCGCGAGCAGGGAAAGCTTCATTGGCGCGATTTGCCCTGGCGCAATATCGATGACGACTATGCCGTGCTGGTCTCCGAGGTCATGCTTCAACAAACGCAGGTGCAGCGCGTGCTGGGGTACTGGCAGCGCTTCATGGCGCTCTTTCCAACACTTGATGCCCTCGCTGCCACGGATACGCGGATTGTGCTTGAGAATTGGCAGGGGCTTGGATACAACCGCCGCGCGCTCATGCTGAAGCGCTGTGCGGAGGAATGTGCCGCGCGCTATCAAGGGAAGCTGCCGCGCGACCGTGCGGAGCTTCTTGGTCTGCCTGGCATTGGACCGGCGACTGCGGGTGGCATTCTCGCCTTTGCACGCAACGAACCCTGCATCTATCTTGAGACGAATGTGCGCTGTGTTTTCCTGCGGCATTTCTTCTCGGATGAGGATAAAGTGCCCGATCGTCTGATTGAGCCGCTTGTCGCGCAGGCATGTCCTGAGGGCGATGTGCGGGGCTGGTATTACGCGCTTCTCGATTACGGCGCGCATCTGAAAGCGACGGGCGAGAACCACAGCCGTCGTGCCCGCGCCTATACCCGTCAGAGCGTCTTTGAAGGCTCGCGTCGTCAGAAGCGGGCGGCCATTCTGCGTTTCGTGCTTGGCGGGGAAGGCGTGTCTCTTCCCGAGATTGTGGCAGCGCTTGAAGAGTTCGAGGCGGCAGCGCAGCGGCCGGCGCCCGATCCGGTGCTTGTGCAAGAGATTGTCGATGAGCTCGTGGCGGAAGGCTTCTTCCGCTGCGAGGACGGGCTCTTCCGCGCCTGAGACTCGTTAGTGGCGGCTCTGCGGGGCGTGCCTTATGATGGCGCCTTCGCGCACCTGAGGCTCGCTTAACGCCCCTTTATTGCTGTGCGCGGGGGAAACAGCCGAGCACCTTCACCTTCCGCAATTTGATGCGCAGGCAGTCGAGCGCGATGCGCACACGCTCCTCCTCGATCGAGCCGTCGATGTCGATGAAGAACATGTACTCGCCGAGACGGCGCTTCGTCGGCCGCGATTGGATCTTCGTGAGGTTGATGCCGCCATAGGCGAATTCCGAAAGGATCATCTGCAGGGCGCCCGGGCGGTCATCATGCAGGAAGAGGGCGAGCGAGGTCTTCATGGCTTTTGTTGCGGGAAAGACCAGCTCATGACGTGTTTGTGCGATAAGGGCGAAGTCCGTTTGGTCACCGCCGTGATCGGCGATGTCGCGCGCGACGATGCGCGTGCCGCTCAATTCGGCCGCATGCTCATTCGCAATGGCGGCAACCGTCGGATCGGCCGAGGCCATGCGTGCCGCATCGGCGGTCGATTGCGCGCTTTGGGTCGGAATATTCGCGAAATGCGCATCGATATAGCCGCGGCACTGGGCGAGTGCCTGCGGATGCGACGCGATGCGTTTCACACCCTCCAGCGTCGCCTCCTGATTCAGAAGCAGGCAATGGCGCACATCGACAATCTCTTCGCCGAGGATGACGAAGTTCTCGCGCTGGGCAAAGGAGTCGAGCGTCGCGGTCACCGGGCCCTCGATGGAATTCTCAAGCGCAACGACGCCGTATTCGCACGCGCCATCTTCGACCATATCGAAGATGCGGCCAAACGAGGGGCAGGGGACAAAACGAGCGTCGATCAATCCAAGACGCTGCGCGAAACGGTGCGCGGCCTCGTCGCAGTAGGTGCCTTCGGGACCAAGGAATGCGACGGCGTTTTCGCCCTTACTGTCAACTTTGTATGCGTGCGAATTCATATTCCACCTCTTTCAGCCGCTCCATACTATCTGATGCGTGCGACGCTATCGAGTCCAAGTTTCCGATTGCGAACGGTAGCGGCCAAACCTTCATTTGTGGGTAACGGATAAGGCAAGCTAACTAAATAAATGAATGAATCTGACTGAAATACTCGCCCAAAATTCCGACAAAAAATGGATAATGGGGTACGTGGCTTTCATGGAATGTTACTAGAAAATTAACGGGTAACATTTTATGACCGTTCACGTGCGGTAGCCGGTAAATGGGACCGCACTCACCAGATGTGTGGGGTCTGTGATGGATAATGCCACAAGTAGGGTATGTAAGGGTTTACACCAAAAGGAGGTGTGCACATGGGAGACGAGGCCAAATCCGCTAGGTTTCAGAGCATGCTCGATGCGCGCGGCATCACGCGTCGAAGCTTCATGAAGCTTTGCGGGACCATCGCGGCCGCAGCTGGTCTTTCTCAGCTGACGGTAGCCCAGGTAGCGCAGGCCGTAGAGGATTCTGTGATTGGCGCTCAGGAGGGAAACCTTTATCCGGTTATCTGGATGGAGGGTGCTTCCTGCACGGGCTGCACGGAAGCGTTCGCTCAGATTGACGAGCCTGATCCGGCAACCGTCGTGCTCGAAATGATTTCGCTGAACTATTGCGAAACCCTTTCCGCAGCGGCTGGCTACTCGGTGGAAGAGGCGCGCAAGCAGACGATTGCTGCTGGCAACTACGTTCTCGTGTACGAAGGAGCTTTGCTCACGCGCTGGGAAGGCAACGCATTGCGTGTTGCTGGCGAACCGGGTATCGATTCGTTCATCGAGACCGCAGAGAACGCCAACGCAATCGTGGCAATGGGTTCCTGCGCAGTCAACGGTGGTTGGATGGGCGCTGAGCCCAACACGTCTGGAGCCATGGGTTGCCAGAAGTATCTGCAGGAAATGGGAATCGACAAGCCTGTCGTGAACATTCCCGGTTGCCCCGCGAATCCCGAGTGGCTTGTCGCAGTGCTGGTTGACGTCGTTATGATGCAGACGCTGCCCAAGCTCAATTCGCAGAACAAGCCGTCGGTCATCTTCGACCAGACCATCCATGACAACTGCGAGCGTCGTGGTCACTTCGAGAATGGCGAATTCGTTTACCAGTTCGGTAGCGAAGAAGAGGCGAAGAACTACTGCCTCTACGCTGTTGGTTGCCGTGGTCCGCAGACCCGCGCCAATTGCGGCATCGTTCGCTACAACCATCGCCGTTCCTGGTGCGTCGAGTCCGGCGCTCCGTGCATCGGTTGCTGCGAAGCGAACCCGCTTGATCCGGGCGACAACTGGGTCGAGGTCAACACCCCGTTCTATATGCGCCATCGCGATTTGCGCATCGGTGGGGTGCCGCTGCAGCCGACGACCATCAGCTGGATTGCTGTTGGCGTTGTGGCAGCCGCTGTTGTCGTTCATGCGCTCGGCATGAAGGCAAAGAAGCGTTTCGATTTCGTTCCTACTGAGGAAGTCCGCGAGTGGGATGCGAAGCATCCGGCGCAGGCCATCGGTCAGTACGACGAAGGTGTTTTGAAGAAGGAAGGTGAATAGCAGATGGCACGTTCTATCATCGACCCGATCACCCGTATTGAGGGACATCTTCGCGCTGAGATGGAAGTCAAGGACGGCGTTGTAACCAACGCTTGGGTTTCCGGTGGCGCATTCCGCGGCATGGAGCTCGTCGTTGAGAACCGCACGCCTGAAGATGCTGCGCAGATCGTGCAGCGCATTTGCGGCGTTTGCCCGGTTTCCCATTGCCACGCTTCCAGCCTCGCTGGCGAGCATGCTTATGGCATTACCATTTCTAACAACGCACGTATCATCCGCAACATCGTTGAGGCCGGCCAGTTCCTGCACAGCCACATCCTGTGGTTCTACAACCTGTGCGCTCTCGACTTTGTCGATCCGCTGAACGCTCTCAACGCCGATCCGGCAGCCGCTCAGAAGCTTGCTGAGACCGCCGGCACCTCGACGAACACCGACTTCAAGCTGCTCGCTGAGCGCCTGACGAAGTTCGCTGAGAATGGCCAGCTCTCCATCTTCTCCGGCAACTGGTTCTCCTGCGAGGGCAGCAAGGGCCATAAGGATGGCGACGACGGTCTTGGTTACAACCTGCCCGCCGAGCTCGACCTTATCGCCACCGCGCATTACCTCGAGGCTCTCACGATGCAGTCGAAGGCCTCCGAGATCTGCGGCCTCATCGGCGGCAAGATGCCTCACATCATGACGAGCACCGTCGGCGGCACCATGTGGGTTCCGACCGAGGAGAAGCTCGACGACCTCTGGAGCCTCGCAAACGAGGTTTACGACTGGGTTTCCACCACGCTGGTGCAGGACACCCTCGCAATCGCTCCTTACTACACCGCAGCCTTCGGCTTCGGCAAGGGCGTTGGCCGCTACGTCGCTTGGGGCGTTTTCGACGACCCGACCTTCGAGATGGCCAACCGCTACCTGCCTTCCGGTGTTGTCAGCGACGACCTCAAGCTTTCCGAAGTCAACGAGGACCTCATCACCGAGTACATTGGCTCTTCCTGGTATCAGGACGAGGGCGAGGCTACGCTCAACCTCAACCCGCGCGAGGGCGTTACTCACCCCGAGTACACCCCTTACTACAAGGACGAGGCCAAGCAGGAGATCAACGATCGTTACACCTGGGCGAAGAGCCCGCAGTACGACGGCAAGCCGCATGAGGCTGGTCCGTTCTCCCGTGTGCTCGCAGCTTACCTGCGTGGCAACAAGTTCTTCAAGACCCAGGTCGATGGCCTCCTCAAGACCCTTGGTCATGAGGGTGACCTCAGCGTCCTGCAGTCGACCCTCGGTCGTATCGCTGCTCGCAACGTCGAGTGCGTGTACATCGCCGGCCTGATCAAGGACTGGATCCAGGAGCTCATCGAGGCTGTCAAGGGTGGCGACTCCGAGTACTTCCGCGCCGCAACCACCACGACTGGCGACGGCACGGGCTTCTGGGAGGCTCCGCGTGGCGCTCTCTACCACACCGAGCATGTCAAGGATGGCAAGATCACGGGTTACCAGATCATCATCCCGACCACGTGGAACATCGCTCCGATGAACGCGAATGGCGAGCACGGCCCGATGGAGCAGGCTCTCATCGGTTGCCCGGTGACGGACATCGAGCAGCCCATCAACGCGCTGCGCACCGTCCACAGCTTCGACCCGTGCACCGCTTGCGCGGTCCACATCACCGAACCCGCCACTGGTCGTCATTTCGAAACCGTCACGAATCCCTGGGGGGTGAGGTAAATGTCACAGCATATGGCCCATTACAAGGAGGCCCATCCGCTTCCCTTGGTCATTACGCATTACGTGAACCTGTTCTGCATGCTCCTGCTGATTTTCACGGGCTTCCAGATTCACTACCCGATGTTCCCTGAGATCATGGTGATTTGCCGTGGCGTGCACGTCTTCTGCGGCATGCTGCTGGTGCTCAACCTGATCGTCCGCGTGGTCTTCATGTTCACGCTCAAGAGCGCTCCGGCCAACGGCACGCGCATCATGGACAAGGACATCAAGAACTGGGTCCCGCAGGCAGACAACAAGCATCAGATGGCTCCGATGGTTCGTTACTACCTGGGCATGAAGGACGAGCATCCTCTGACCGCGAAGTTCAATCCGCTTCAGAAGCTCGCCTACTGGTTCGCTGGCCTGCTCATCCTCTTCATGGCGTGGACTGGTTTCGCGCTTTGGGAGCCCACGAGCGGTCTTGCTCTCAGCCAGTTCTGCGTGAACCTGCTCGGTGGCGTGATGTCCGTGCGCATCTTCCACTGGTTCGGCATGTTCGTCATGATCATCTTCATGATCGCGCACTTCTACCTCGTGATGCTGGACGGCGTTGATACTCTGAAGGCAATGTTCCTCCGCAAGGAGCACGGCGGTTTCGTGTACGACCCTGAGCGTCATGTGATCGTTGGCAAGGATGATTCCATCCACTAGTCCTTCGACAAGGTAAATAGGCCTTAAGCCGAGAGAACCCGCCCCGTATGAGGCGGGTTCTTTTTTGTCCCTATAATCAAGAAGTGACTTGTTGGGCAGCGTGAGAAACGAAGACACATGCAATCTGACATCTATTACAACAAGGAAAACGCCATTCCCCCTGATACCGATCGCGAGCTTGAAACGGCTCGCTCGTATATGGAAGGCCTGCCGCCCGTCAATATCGCGGCGCTCTTCCTTCCTCCGATTTGGGGTCCTGCAAAGGGAATCTGGGTGACGATTCTCTGGTATCCGCTTTGGCTGTTCGCTGACAATTGCCTTTTCGCCTGGTATAGCCTCCAGTCGCCTCTTGCGACCGGTTTTGGCATTGGCGCGCTTGTCCTTTTGACGGTGGTCACTTTCGCCTTCGCCTACTTTTCCGCCCCCTATGCGGCCATTCTCGCCATTCGGAAGGGGAAGACGAAGAAGCAGTTCCAGCGCGCGGAGAAGATCTGGGCGGTCTGCGCGGTCATTGGCGGCCTGCTTTTGCTGGGTCTCGCCACGTATTACAACCTCTGCGTGCGCGCCCCGCTTGTGGCCTAGGATTCGGATTCACCCATGAAGATAATTGTACTTTGCGTCGGCAATGAGTTGATGCTTGACGACGGCATTGGCATCGAGGCCTATCGTCAGATGCGCGATGCCTATGAGATGCCTGATTCGGTCGACTTGTGTTCGGCCGGCTGCATGACGCTCGACATGATCGGGAAGGTGAACGATTACGACCTTATGATCAGCGTCGACGCCATCGACGAGACCGGAGAGCCGGCGGGCACCATTTTCCGCTACACGCCCGATGACGTTGCGCGGCGGGGCACCCCGATGGGTTCGTTGCACGAGCTCAAGCTCGCGGACCTCTTTGATGCGGCTGCGCTGTTGGGTTATCGCGCCGAGGGAGTCTGTTTTGGCATGCAAGTCGAGAACGCCTCGCCGTCTGAATTCGTGGTGGGCTTGACGCCGGTTGTTCTTGAGAAGCTTCCGTCGCTTATCGATGCCATTCTGGCTGAGCTTGTGCGCAATGGTTGCGAGATTCGCGTGCGTGAGACGGGCGAACTGGTGCAACCCGGCTTTCACCACACCTTGATTCCTGGTGAGCAACAGTGAGAAAGCGCTACCTCTTTTTCGACTACGACGGCACACTGCGGTCGCGAGCGCATAACGCCATTCCCGAATCTGCCCGCCGCGCGCTTGATATGCTGCGCGAACAGGGGCATTTCGTCAGCGTCGCGACTGGCCGGCTGCAGGCTGACGCTTTTGCGCGCATGGAGGCGGAAGGCATCACGTCGCTTGTCGCCGATGGCGGCTACTCGGTGACGGTTGAAGGCGAGCTCAAGTGGATGCGCGGACTCGATTTGGAGCCGTGCAAGCGCCTCCTGCATTCCTTTGATGAGATTGGCATTCCCTGGGCGGTGACCACGCGAAACGAGATGGTGCGCTACACGCCTTCGCGGGAATACTGCGACGGCTTGCCGGACGACTACGCGCGCACCGTGTACGAGCCCGATATGCGCATTGACGACATCGATACCATCTACAAGATGTTCATTCCCTGCGCGATGGGGGAAGAGACGCAGCTTGATTTTATGGGTGTGCCCTGGGCGCGCTATAGCCCTGAAAGCGTGTTTTTCGAGCCGACGTTCAAAGACGTGGGCATCCGCAAGATGATGGATCTGTTTGACGCTCCTTATGAGGATGCGCTCGTTTTTGGCGACGGCACGAACGACCTGAGCATGTTTGGCTGCGAATGGGAAAGCGTCGCGATAGGCAATGCCTGCGAGCCTTTGAAGGCGAAGGCGACCTATATCACGAGCCATATTGACGAGGATGGCATCTGGAACGCTTGCAAGAAGCTCGGGCTGTTCTAGCTCCAAGTGCCGCGGGTGGGGCAGAGCTCCCCGATAATGCAATCGGCGCACAGGGGGTTTCTTGCGCGGCAGAAGTCGCGCCCGAATTGCACCCACTGGTGATTGATATAGAGCCAGTCGCTTTGCGGGTAGATCTTCAGCAGCGCCTCTTCGGTCTTTTGCGGCGTATCGGCTGATGGGCCGGCGAATTTGAGCCGGTGCGAGATACGGAACACGTGCGTGTCGACCGCGATGCCCTGCGGGTTCTTGAACGCTTCGCACATGACGACATTAGCGGTCTTACGGCCGACGCCGGGAAGGTGCTGGAGCTTGTCGATGTCGTTCGGAATTTCGCCGCCGAATTCCTCAAGCGATACCTGTGCGAGCCGGATGATGTTGCGCGCCTTCGTGTGGAAGAATCCGAGCGGATGGATGATCTCTTCCACGTCGGCGAGGTGGGCTTGCGCGAGAGCCGCGGCGTCAGGATAGGCGGCGAAAAGCTTTGGCGTCACCTTGTTGACGGCCGCATCCGTGCACTGCGCGGACAGCACAACGGCGATGGTTAGCTCGAAGGGGCTTTGGTAATCGAGCGAGGTATCGCCGGCGCCATAATGCGCGAACATGCGCTTTTCCACCTCCGCGGCACGCGCCTTCTTGTCAGCCATCTTCTCGCGCGGCATGTGCGTACCTCCTGCATTTACCGACTCGGTCTACTTGTCTCGTCGCTTCGACTTTATACTCGACATTGTAACCCGCCCTTGTGCGGGCTTTTCGTGTTGGAGACGCTTTTGCAAGCGAAGAAGGATGTCCATGCTTATTGATGCGCTATCGCAGGCACTTGATAAATCAGGCGCGCTTGACGCCTTTTGGGGAAAGATCGACGCGTGCGAGGACGCCGCACTTGGCGTGGCCTCGTCGGCGCGACCCTTTCTCGTGGCCGCCCGTATGGCGCGCACGCCCCAGCCGACATTCGTCGTGGTGCCGGGCGAGGATTACGCGAACGATTTCTCACGCATAGTCGCTGCCTACATTGGCGAAGAGAAGGTCCTGCGTTTTCCGCAGAGAAGCGAGTTCGCGTTTGAAGCGAAACGGGCGAACGCGAAAGAGGTTGCCCGCCGGCTTGAGGCGCTGAATCGCCTTGCGCAGGGCGACGAAATCGTGGTTGTTGCATCGGCTTCAAGCCTTCTGCGCAAACTGCCGCCAAAGAAGGCGGGCGTCGCGCATCCGCTTCGATTTGAATGCGGGCATGAGCTTGAGGAAAGCTGCGGGAAGCTCTGCACGAGCTTTGAGGAGCTTGAGGCGGCGCTCGTGGAGCGCGGGTACGAGAATACGGGCGAACTCGAAGGGCAGGGGAGTTTCGCGGTTCATGGCGGCGTTATCGACATCTATCCGGGAAACCTGAGCTATCCGGTGCGTATCGACTTCTTCGGCGACGAGGTGGACGAGATTCGCCGCATCGTTCCCGCGACCGGACAGAGCATCGCGAGTCTGGAGTCGGTGGATATCTATCCTGTGCGCGAGTTTGTCCTCGATGCGCGGACGCTGGCGAAAGCGCGCAGCCGTCTTGCGCAGGAGGCTTCAAGCAATCCTGTCGCACGGGAACTCTACGAGGCACTTGATGGCGGCCTTGTTCCCGATCGGGAAGGTCTCTTGCTGCGCTATTGCTATGATGAGACGGCCCAGTTTGCCGACTACCTTCCTGCCGATGCGCTCACGGTTCTTGTGGAACCGCGCGCGCTCATTGACGAGGCGCTCCATTTCTCCGATGAGCTGGCTTCGCGGGCGAAGGGGAGTCGGGCTCCGATTGACGCCTACTACACGGAACCGGCGAGCCTCGATTTCGGGGACTGTCCGCGGGCGTCCTACGCTTCGATTGTGCGCGTGGGCGCCACCTTCGATGCGGAAATGAAGGTGAAGCGCACGAATGTCGCGGGTGGCGCGGAGAAGCTTTTCGGGCGCTTGCGCGAGCTGGCGAATGACCGCATGGCGGTGCTCTTCTCGATACCGCATTATCGGGCGCGCGAGGACATGAAGCTCACGCTCGTTGACCTGGGCATTCCTTTCAAGGAATGGCATGAGGGAGAAGAGGGGGCGGACAAGCTTTCTCGCGGCGTCGTCACGATTACCGAGACCGATATTCCGCTTGGGATGATATTCCCCCAGGCGCATCTCGCGCTCGTGAGTATCAACGACACGCAGGGAAGCGGATCCTTGCATACGCGAGGGCACGTTGATGTGACGCAGATCACCTTCCCCTTCAATCCGGGCGACTACGTGGTTCATGCGGCGCATGGCATCGCGCTCTTCAAGGAAATCGTTCGCCAGGACATCGACGGCAGCATGCGCGACTATCTGCTGTTGGAATACGCCGAGAGCGACAAGCTCTATGTGCCGGTTGAGCAGCTCGATCGCATCAGCCGCTATGTTGGCCCCGAAGGCGCCTCTCCGCGCCTGACGCGTCTGAATACCGCCGATTGGAGCCGCGCTCTGGACAAGGCGCGCAAGGCGACCAAGAAGCTTGCATTCGACCTGGTTGACATCTACACGCGTCGTCAGGCAAGCGAGGGCTTCCGCTATTCGCCTGACACGACCTGGCAGAAGGAGATGGAGGATTCCTTCCCCTGGCAGGAGACCTCCGACCAGCTCGCGGCAATTGCCGATGTGAAGGCCGATATGGAATCCTCGCGCCCGATGGACCGTCTGGTCTGCGGCGATGTGGGCTTTGGAAAGACAGAAGTCGCGCTGCGTGCCGCATTCAAGGCGACGCAGGATAAGAAGCAGGTCATGGTGCTGTGTCCGACGACCATTTTGGCCCAGCAGCACTACATCACCTTCAAGGAACGCTTTGATCCCTTCGATGTGAAGGTCGAGGTGCTTTCGCGTTTTCGCACGCCGGCCGAACAGCGGCAGATTATTGCCGGCTTTGCGGAGGGCGAGATATCCGTGCTCATTGGCACGCACCGTTTGCTTTCATCCGACGTCAACCCGAAAGACCTGGGGCTCCTGATCATCGATGAGGAGCAGCGTTTCGGCGTTGGCGCGAAAGAGCAGTTGAAGAACCTGCGCGAATCGGTTGATGTGCTGACGCTTTCTGCAACGCCCATTCCCCGCACGATGCAGATGTCGCTTTCAGGCGTGCGCGATATGAGTCTTATCCTCACGCCGCCTGACGATCGCCGTCCTGTCCAAGTGGTGGTGGGGGAATGGGACCCCGATGCGGTCGCTGACGCTATCAGGCGCGAGCTTGCGCGTGGTGGCCAGGTCTATTACGTGTCGAATCGCGTGAAGGATATCGACGAGGCGGTCGAGCGCGTTCATACGGTCGCGGGTGAGGCGCGGGTCGGCATCGCTCACGGAAAGATGTCGAAAGAAGAGCTCGAGTGTGTGATGGAGGATTTCAGCGCGGGTGAGATTGATGTCCTTGTCGCGACGACCATCATCGAGAGCGGTATCGACAATCCCCATACGAACACGCTGATCATCGAGGATTCGCATCGTTTGGGCTTGGCTCAGCTGTATCAGCTGAAAGGGCGTGTGGGCCGTTCTTCAACGCAGGCCTACGCCTACTTCATGTTCCCGGGAAACATCCAAATGACGACCGAGGCGATGGATCGACTTCAAGCGATCAACGAGAACCGCGAACTTGGCAGTGGCATGCGCATCGCGATGAAGGACCTCGAGATTCGCGGTGCCGGCAATATGCTCGGGGCTGAGCAGTCGGGCAATATGAGCGCGGTCGGTTTCGACCTGTTTGCCCAGATGCTGGCCGAGGCGGTCAATGCCACGCGTGAGGGCCGCGTCGACAAGAGCACGCTCATACCGCAGGCGCTTTCCGATATCACGGTGAACGTTCATGCGCATGCGTATTTGCCGCAGGAGTATGTGACCGATCCTGAGCAGCGCGTGCTTCTGTATCGGCGCCTTGCCGCGTGCGGTGATTTGAATGTGCTTGATCAGATCGAAAAGGACACGTGCTTGACCTATGGCGACATGCCGCAGGCGGCGAAGAACTTCTTTGCGAAGTCGCGCATCAAGGCGCTTGCTGCCGCGCGGAATATCAGGCTGATTTCGGTGGCGGCAGGCGTTCTCATGATTGAGCCGGTGCACGTGACGCGTGAGCAGCTCATTCCGCTCAAACGCAAGGGTTCGCGCTATGTCGAGCGGACGCAGCGGCTGACGGTGCCGATGCGTTATTTCAAGCTTGCAGACGAGTCCGAGCTTTCGCTTTCCGATATCGCGCGCTTTATCGAGGAGCTGTAGGCGAAGGGCCGCTGCTGAATAGACGCTTGGAGCGAGGAGTCCTATTTCGTCCTGAAGCCGGTTGCCGTCATGATGGCAACGTCGCGTCCCGTGTCGTCGCTTATATTCACCGTGACGAAGGCGAGCGTGCGGCCGGTCTTGTCCATATGGGCGCGTGCGATGAGCTTGCTGCCGCGGGGCGCAGAAAGATAGCGGATGTTGTTGTCAACCGCTACGACTCCGGGCTTCTCATAGTTCGCGACAACCGCGAGGGCGAAATCGGCGAGGGTGAAGATCGCACCGCCCATGACGCCGCCCTGCGCATTCTGGTGAAGTTCTGAAAGAGGCATTTCGCAAACCGCCTCTTCGGAAGAGGCCTCGACAATGTGGCATCCCGCTGCGGTTGCAAAGCGGTCGTTGACGAAGAACTCCTGCACTTCCTCGAGGGATTTCTGTTCAGTTGCCATGTGAATGCCTTTCCTTTGGTTTGTCACGTTTCCGGTGGACGCTATCTCGTGCGCGTTTCACCCATTCTCTCCCTGATGAGAGGGTCGATTTCTATTGCCTCTTCTAGCAGTGTCTTGCGGGCGAAATGACTCCGCATTGCCTTCTCGCGCGACTCTTCATCAAGATACGCTGCCTCGCGTTGCGCCGCTCGTGATTGCGCGCGCAACTGCTCGCGACGGGTAAGGAAGTCTTCTATCACGCTCGACTTGCTCGCGCGATAGCTGCCGCTTGCAACGCTTTCCGCCGTTTTGATCATGCCGCTGAAGAGCTCGCGCCGGTCGGGCTCCGCGAACTGGTCAACGAGCCCCTGCTTTTCAGGAAGGGTGTCGGTTGCTCCTATTTCCTTCCCGCTCCATTCTTCCGCAATCTGCGTCGCGCGCTTCCAGAGAGCGCCGCCAAAGCGCCCGCCGGTTTCACATCCCTCGCAGAGAAGGGGGTCGTGGCAGAGCTCGACTTTCACGCCCTGCGCAAGGAGCCAGGTGAGGAATTCGGGCGAGAGAGACGACAGACAGGGCAGCGCTTCCGCATTAATAGCAAGTTCGATGCTTTCGGGAAGATCCTTTTCGCAGCAGAGGGTGATGCTCTTCTCTTTTCCCTCGTCAGCCGCCTGGTTGGCATGGCGCAGCATGCGGCGCGCGTAATCCTCGGTGGTGTACGAGGCCGAGCTGAAGGAATCGCAGATGGAAATGCAGATGCCGCATCCATTGCAGATTTCGTCATCGATGACGGGCATGCCGTGGTCGCCGGCACTTGCATCAATCTGAATTGCCTGAGCGGGGCAGACGGCTACGCACCGCGCGCAGCCGCTTCCCGCGGAACGCGTGCACGGCTCGGCGGAAAAGGAAATCTTCCTGCGCGATTTTTTCGGAGCGTCGTCTGTTTGAGCTGCAGCATCTTCGTTGGCGTCTTCATCAGGCGTATCAAAGAGCGAAAGCAGGTCTACGCCATCGCGACCCTGCTTTGGCATGGTGAAATGGAGCACGTCGCGGGAAGCCGGCTGTTCTTCCGTGATGGCCTCTTCGGCGTTGGCGGAATCAGCATCGCTTTCAGCCCCAATCGGGCTTTGATTTGCGTTGCTATCGTCGGATTCCGTCAGAAGCTCGCTTGTCGCCTCGAGACCGACTTCGGAGTCATCGCTTGACACGCCTTCCGAAACGGTGGAGACATCCGCCCCCGCGAGTTCGCCAGCAGTGCACGGGGCATCGGCGAGCTCGCAGGAAGCGTTATTTTCTTCGAGAGAGGCGGACAAAACCGTCTCGTCTTTAGTCTTCATTGGCGGGAACTGCCGCAATCGTCTTGTCGATGCGGGCGAGGATGTCCTCGCGCTTCAGGAGCTCGATGCTTTCGAAGAGCGGCGGGCTCACCATGTTTCCGCAGACGGCGACGCGAATAGGCTGGAAGATGAACTTGGCCTTCAGGTCGAGCTTCTCCTGCAGGTCTCGCACGCGCGATTGCAGCGGCTCGCACTCCCAGGGAATGCTCTCGTCCGCCAGGATGGCACGCGTCTCCTTCAGAACCTCGATCGGCTTCTTGTCCTCCTTCATCAGGACCTTCTTCACACTCTTCTCGTCGAGTACGACATTCGGTCCCCAGAACATGTACATGAGCTTGTCTTCACATTCGAAGAGCTGCTGCTCTCGTTCCGCGATCAGCGGATAGAGCGACTGGTAGAAGGCGGGACGCGCAGCGATATCGGCCATGCCGGCTTCAATTTCTTCGGCAGTCGGCTCGACCACTTCGGCCTCTTCTCCAACAATCGCGGTTTCCTGAATCTTCGAGCCGCGCGCGAAAGAACGGGCGAGCCATTCAGCGCTCGTCTGCACCCAGGCCTCGGGGTCCATATCCTTGATGTACTGGGCGTTCATCCACTTGAGCTTCTGCTCGTCGAAGATGGCATCCTTGCGCGTGACGCGTTCGAGGCTGAATTCGCGGGCGAGCACATCGCGGGGGATGATGGTCGATTCGCCGTCGAGCGACCAGCCCAAAAGGGCAAGGAAGTTCACCATCACGTCGGGCAGGTAGCCTTCGCGCTGATACTCCTCGACGCTCGTGGCGCCGTGACGCTTCGAAAGCTTCTTGCCGTCGGGGCCCAGAATCATCGACAGGTGCGCGAAGGTGGGCACCGGCGCGCCGAGCGCCTCATAGACGAGAATCTGACGCGGCGTGTTGGAGAGATGGTCGTCGCCGCGGATGACATGGGTGATTCCCATGTTGGTGTCGTCGCAAACCACCGCGAAATTGTAGGTGGGCGAGCCGTCGGAGCGCACGAGAATCATGTCGTCCATGACCTCTGCCGGGAATTCCGTATGGCCGTAGACGGCGTCATCGAAAACGATGGGGCCGTGGTTTTCCGGAACCGCGAGACGCCAGACGTGCGGCTCACCAGCGGCGATGCGGCGCTGCGCCTCTTCGGGGTCGATATGGCGGCAGCAGCGGTCGTATCCCGTGTAGGGAACGCCCTGCTCTTCGGCCGCTTGGCGCTTCGCATCGAGCTGCTCTTTCGTGCAGAAGCAAGGATAGGTCGCACCGTTCGCCTTCAGCTTCTCAAGAGCTTCCTTGTAGGTGTCGAGGCGCTTCGTCTGGACGTAGGGGCCAAACGAGCCGCCGACCTCGGGGCCTTCGTCCCAGTCGAGGCCGAGCCAGCGCATCGCGCGCAGGATGATCTGCGTGTTCTCCTCGGTGGAGCGCTCGGGGTCCGTGTCTTCAATGCGCAAGATGAAGCTTCCGCCTTGGGCACGGGCAAAAGCCCAGTTGAAAATCGCCGTACGGGCTCCACCAATGTGCAGCTTGCCGGTAGGCGACGGCGCGAAACGCACGCGAACTGCGGAATTGGGCATTGAATCACTCACTTTATTGTCCTTTCTTGTCGGCAAATTCCGATACATGCCGGCCGATTATCAGCACGATAACGCTTGCGAGCGCTGTCGTGATAAGCCAGAGGGCGCCCATGCCCATCCAGAATCCGGTGGGATACATGCAGATGAGCAGGCTGTCCGCGGAGAATGTCCAGTTGCCTTGCGGGAAGAAGATTCCGTGGAAGGCCGCAAAGAAGCTTGAGAAGTCGATGAAGGCCCAGGTTCCCATGAAGGCGAAGCAGGCGATCAGGATGAGCGGAGCCACGCTCAGCACCCGTGCGAGATTGCGCCATTGGCGGCAGATGAGCAGGATTAGCAGGCAGATTAGCGCGCCGATTCCCGCCGCTTTCGTGAAGGGGACGATGCCGTTGATGAGCTTGTTGCAGTCGTCGAGATGCGAGAAGGCGTCCTCGCTGAGCGCGAAGCTTTCGCTCACATCCGCCATTTGCGTGGCGAGGGTGTTGGCCTCGGCACCGGTTTTGGCGAAAGCATCGGCCGGGCGGGTTTGATCGATGCCGGTCATGAGCTCATCCCAGAGCGCTTTCTTACTGGTTGCGGTGTCTTCGGTCGACGCGGTGGCGCTGTTGTTGAGATAATGCGTGGCGGAGCTCGATGCGGCTGTCATCAGCGTCTCATTGAACTGGGCGCGCGCGTCTTCCTCAGTCGTGCCATCCGGGCGAGGGTCGACCGTGTAATCGCGCGATGCGACCGCGAGGCTGTTCAAATCGTCGAGCGAGTAGGGCGAATCCTCATAGTTGCTGGTGCCCTGGGAGAGGATTTCGGTCGTAATCGGCTGCGAGCAGGCATAATAGCCCAAGGCAAACAGGAAAAGCGCAAGCATTGCGCATCCTGCGACCATGATCACATTGCTGAAAACCTTCATCCGCTCTCCTTCGTATTGCGCCCTATTCTATTCCAATATTGAAAGGTGCATGAGAGCATCCCACAAGGAACGCAAAGCATCCGGTCTTTGGCCGCACGGATTGGAGCGAGCGAAGGCGTTCCCTCAAGCATGGAGAACGTGTTATCCCATATCAGAGTGCCATTTCTGGTTCTGAAGAAAAAGAGTAACCGTTTGGCGTAATTGCGTGAGGTGCCATGCGAATGCCCCCGAGATGCGGTAAAGTCACAATGAAATTGAAAATCGGGAGGATATGACATGAGCAAGAACACATACCTTTTCACCTCTGAGTCGGTGACGGAAGGGCATCCCGACAAGATTTGCGATCAGATTTCCGATGCGATTCTCGATGCCATTCTCGAGAAGGAAACGAGGCTTGCTGCCCAGGGTTATATCGCGCCGAACGGTATGCCGGCCGATCCGAGCAAGGTTCGTTGCGCCTGCGAGACCATGGCGACCACCGGCATGATTGTCATTTCGGGCGAGATTCGCACCCAGTCCTGGGTTGACGTGCCGGCGATTGCGCGCGAGGTGATTCGCGATATCGGCTATGACCGCGCGAAGTACGGCTTCGACTGCGACACCTGCGGAATCATCAACGCGATCAAGGAGCAGAGCGCCGACATCGCGATGGGCGTCGATGAGAGCTGGGAAGAGCAGCACGACGAAGCGCATGACGCCTATGCCAAGACGGGCGCAGGCGACCAGGGCATGATGTTCGGCTACGCCTGTGATGAAACGAGCACGCTTATGCCGATGCCCATTTACCTTGCGCATCGCATGAGCGAGGAGCTTGCTCGGGTGAGGAAAGAGGGCATTCTGCCTTATCTGCGTCCTGACGGAAAGACGCAGGTCACGGTGCGTTATGAGGATGGCAGGCCGGTGGCGGTGCAAACCGTCGTCGTTTCGACGCAGCATTCCGAGGATGTGAGCCACGAGACGCTGGCGACCGCGGTTACCGAGTCGGTTATCAAGCCGGTTCTTGAGCGCGTGGGCATTCCTGCCGCGGATGATATCGAGATTTATGTGAACCCGACCGGCCGCTTTGTCGTGGGCGGACCGCAGGGCGATGTGGGTCTGACCGGCCGCAAGATCATTGTCGATACCTACGGCGGTATGGGCCGTCACGGTGGCGGCGCGTTCAGTGGCAAAGACTGCACGAAGGTCGATCGTTCCGCTGCTTATGCCGCGCGTTGGGTTGCGAAGAACATCGTTGCGGCGGGCCTTGCGAGCCGCTGCGAGATTCAGATTGCCTACGCTATCGGTGTCGCGCATCCGGTGTCGATTATGGTCGAGACCTTCGGGACCGCGACGGTGCCTGAAGAGGCGATTGAGAAGGCGGTTGCCCAGGTGTTCGATTTGCGCCCGGCCGCGATCATTGATGCGCTTCAGCTGCGTCGTCCGATTTTCCGCAAGACCTCGAACTACGGTCACTTCGGTCGCGAGCTGCCCGAGTTCACCTGGGAGAAGACCGACCGCGTCGATGCGCTGAAAGAGGCGGTTGCCCAGTTCTGCTAGGGCTTGTTGCGTAATTGAGTGTGGCCTGTGCGACCACCGTTGTGAGCGCGTTCCATTCGGGGCGCGCTTTCGTTTTCTGCTATGCCGGATGGCCGATGGGCGGCGTTGCCAGGCGATTGAGCGATTGCGATCATGCGATGTGGCGAGCTGATCTTCTTGTTTAAGCTTTCGGCATACTCCCTAAAGGCGCGCTCTCGCTTAGGCCTTTCGGATGGGGCGTACTCGCATGGTAGAATGTTCGCATGCTAATCGCTTCCCTCATACTTGATATCCCCACGCAATCGCTCGACAGGCTCTTCTCGTATCTTGTTCCCGATGAGATCGAGAATGCCCAGGTGGGATGTGCGGCAGTCGTGCCGTTCGGTTCGCGGCCGGCGATTGGCTACATCGTGGAAATAGAGGATTGCGACTCCGCGCGCATGGAAGAGCGCGGCTTGGATCCCAAAAAGCTGAAGGCCATCTGGCAGGTCGCGAGCAAGCCCTATTTCGATGCGGATGGCGCGGCATGCGCCTCTTTTCTGTCGAGTGAGTATCTTGCCCCGCTTTCGCGCTGCATCAGACTTTTCATTCCGCCTGGTGCCGTTCCGCGTGCGGTTAAAGGCATTGGCGGCTGGCGCATTGAGGAGCCGCGAATCGGTGAGGTTGACGATCGCTATGTTTCGCTTACCGAAGAAGGTCGCGCGTATGAGCCGAAGGCGAGCGCGGTGCGGCAACGGGAGATCGTGGACGCGCTTCGGGCTGGTGAGCTTCGTGTTGCCGAATTGCGGCGTGAATTCGGCTCGGTTTCGCA
>CAVFFT010000066.1:0-3900 GCA_963621885.1 bacterium | reverse complement strand
GCTGCAAGCAAAGGCGCGGGACAAGAGACGGAGAAGGAGCGCCTCGCTGTGCTCAACCAGTGTATCGAGGACATGCGCAATCTTATCGCGCGCAATGAGGCCTTGATGCTGGAGCTTGATCGCCTGCAGGCGGAACTCGAAAAGGTCAATGGCGAGGAAAGCGAAAGCCAGACTTCTGCCGTGCTTGACGAGATTCATAAGCTGACCGAGGAGATGAAATACTACCAATAGCCGCTACGCGTGCGGCGAAGGAGCCGCCATGCGTCCGGTGGACACTTTGGTTCGCGGCCAGAGAGAAAGGTGTTGAACATGTCGTTTGATTTGACCATTCCCGATCCCGAAGAAACGAAAGAGCAGGTTAAACAGGAGCTTGCAGTCACCGCGCCCTATGCGGAGACCATCGACACCGTGGCACAGGAGCGGGGCGACCAGATTATGAAGGTCGACCTCGATTCGATCGCCGACCGCCGCAGCATTCTCGATGCGGTTGAGGGCCTTGGCACCGATGTCATGAAGCAGTCCACGGCGAAGAACGAGATTCTCTCTCGCCGCATGGCGCAGCTGTCACGCGATGGGAGCGAATCGGGCGAGGTCGCGCGCGGACTTTCCGAACTGTCTATCAAGATGAAAGACCTTGATCCTTCCGGTATCGACTTCACGAAAGATGGCGTGCTGGGGAAGATCTTCAACCCGGTGCGGCGCTATTTCGAGCGCTACAAGACCGCCGATGCCGAGATCGCGGGCATCGTGGAATCCCTTGAGCGCGGCAAGACCTCGCTGAAGAACGATAATACGACGCTTGAGCTCGAAGAAGACGCCATGCGCGAGCTGACAAAGGAACTGAACAAGCAGATCAAGCTCGGTTCCGACCTCGATGCGTATCTGAGCGCCGCGGTGGATCAGGCGAAGGCGGCGGGCGATGCCGATCCTGAGCGCATCAAGTTTGTCGAGGAGGAAGTGATTCTGCCGCTACGACAGAAGGTTCTCGACTTCCAGCAGCTGCTGGTGGTGAACCAGCAGGGTGTGGTGGCGATGAATGTCATCCGCCGCAACAACCTCGAGCTTATCCGCGCGGTTGACCGGGCGGAAAACGTGACGGTCTCCTCGCTGCGTGTGGCGGTGACGGTGGCCGGCGCCCTGTACAACCAGCGCATCGTTCTGGACAAGGTGAACACGCTGAACGAGGCGACGAACGAGATGATCGCGGCGACCTCGCGCATGCTGAAGGAGCAGGGAACCGAGATTCAGGCGAAGGCAACCGAGGCGAACATTTCGGTCGATACGCTGAAGGCCTCGTTTGCCGATACCATCCAGGCGCTCGAGGACATCAGCGCCTACAAGCAGGCAGCCCTGCCGCGCATCAAGCAGACGATTGACGATTTCCAGAAGCTCGCCGACGAGGGTCAGAAGCATCTTGACCGTCTCGAGCAGCGCGATGCTCGTCTGCCTGAGGGGAACGCGAAGTAGACAGGCTGTTTCAGCCGCGATATGCGCATGAACCATGATGCGCATTCGAGCCATGATGCGCGCGTGAATGAACGCGGAAAGCCCGGAACAAATGCTCCGGGCTTTCGTGTTGCATGATTTTGCGTGGGCGGCTTGTCTCAGCTGACGTGGGCGGTTGCCTCGACCGTCGCGCGTGTTCGCGAATGCCGATGCGCTCGTGCGTGCTGATGTAGCGGCTTGCCTTAACCGTCGCGGTCGTTTGCCTCAGCTGATGCGGAGCTTGCCGCCGTTCAAGCTGATGCGGCCGCTCGATTTGACGGGGCACAGTTCACAATGGCGCGCCGCCTTCCGCAAGAAACCACAAGGGCGGAAGTCTTACAGCTTCTCGATGTAGTTGATGACATCGCCAATCGACTTCAGACCTTCCGGGTAGCCCATCTCGATGCCGCAACGCTCTTCGAGGTCGCAGATGAGCTCGACGGTATCAAGTGAGTCGATTCCCAGGTCATCAAGAGTGCTTTCGGCGGTGACGTTCGCCGGGTCGATGTCGAGATTCTCGTGAAGGATGTCTTTGATCGCCTGCATTACGTCCAGGTCTGCCATGTTCGCACCTTTCTTTTCGCCGGCCGTTTAAGCCGGAATTTCTTTCTTTGGGATAGTAATTTAAACCGCGCGGCATGGGTGTGGAATGTTCCAAATTTCGTGATAATTGCAGTGTGCGGTTTCAGCTTGCTTTAAGGTGAGCACGATATCTTAACAGCGTAATAAAAAGTGGGTTTTCTAGGGGAGATGGCGGCGAGGCGCGCATGGTGCGCAGACGCCGTCAAAGAAAGGAAGATCGTATGAGTGACTCACCGTATCCCGAGGAGAATCAAGGCATGTCTCCCGATGCGCAGCCGACCCAAGGCGCGCAGGAATCATCTTCTGGCGAAACGCGGCCCTTCACGCCGTCGCAGGCATACACGCGGGAAATTCCCGTCCAGCAGGCGCGCCCTGCTGCCGAGCCCGCCGGCGCGACTGTTCCGCAAGCGAGCGTGACTGCGCAATATGATGCGCCTTACAAGGCGGCGGCAAGCGATTACGCGCAGGCGGCTCCCGCATCCGATGCGGCGGCGGGCACTTACGCGCAGCCCAGTGCGACGCATGCCGCGCCTGCCTACAAGCAGCCCTCCGCGTCGAACGCATCGGCGGCTGGCTCGGTTGCAAGTCCGGCGGCCAGCGCGACGGCGAAGTCTCCGAATGGATGGCTGAAGGCCGTCATTGGTGCCGTCATTGGCGCGGTGGTCGCGACCGTCATCACGCTGTGCGCTTCCGGCGCCATCATGGGCGCAACGAGCTCCGGCACGCAGCAGACGAGCGGCGGCAGCACGACCATCAATGTCGAAGGCGAGGACACGACGCTTGCCGAGGCGGTTTCGGAGAAGGCGCTTCCGTCCGTGGTTTGCATTTACGTGTACACCGAGCAGACAAGCGGCAACGGCTTCTTCGGCCAGCAGTCGACGAGCGAGCAGCTGTCTTCGCTCGGAAGCGGCGTCATTCTTTCTGAGGATGGCTACGTCATCACGAACAACCACGTCATCGAGGGCGAAAGCAGCTTGAAGGTGTCCGTGAATGGCGGCCAGTACGATGCGACGGTTGTGGGAACCGACGAGTCGAGCGACCTTGCGGTCATCAAGATCGAAGGCGCTGACAACCTTACGCCGATTGAGGTGGGCAGCTCTGCCGACCTGAAGGTGGGCGAATGGGTCATGACGGTCGGTTCGCCGTACGGCATGGAGCAGTCGGTCGCGACGGGCATCGTTTCCGCGGTGAACCGCACCTCCGAATCGCTCCAGTCGAGCGACAGCGACGCCATTTACGCCAACCTCATTCAGACCGATGCCGCTATCAACCCGGGCAACTCGGGTGGCGCGCTGGTCGATAGCGAAGGCAAGCTTGTTGGCATCAACACGCTGAACGCCTCCTACAGCGGAAGCAACTCGGGCGTGGGCTTCGCGATTCCCTCTGATTACGCGATCACCATCGCGAACGAGATCATCGCCGGTGAAACCCCGAGCCACGCGCAGCTGGGCGTGTCGGTGATGTCCATCGACCAGGAGATGGCGAGCCGTTACCAGCTCTCGACGACGGGCGCCTATGTGGCGGCCGCTTCCGGTGGCGCGGCTGAAGCGGGCATCGAAGAGGGCGACATCATCACGAAGATCGACGACACCGAAGTGACGAGCGCGAACGATGTCATCCTTGCTGTTCGCAGCAAGAGCCCGGGCGATACCGTGACGGTCGAGTACAACCGCAATGGCGAGGCGAAGTCGGTAGAGGTAACGCTCGGCTCCGACGCCGATAGCTCCTCTTCCAGCGAGAGTTCTTCGACTGAGAGCGAGAGCGAATCGGGCGGCAGCATGATCATTGGCGGTCAGGGTCGCTAGTCCCAAGTCCAACCGCCGGCGGTCAGGG
>CAVFFT010000065.1:0-19308 GCA_963621885.1 bacterium | reverse complement strand
CTCGGCGACCGCAGCAAGCGCCGCCGCAATGCGATGCGGACTCTCATAGAAAAGGCTCACCGCATCAAGCGTTTCCGTCACCGCAAGCGCGCGTGTACGTTCGCCCGCCTTGCGCGGGAAAAACCCGCCGAAATAGAAACGGGGACAGCTGAAGCCGCTTGCCACATAAGCGGTCGCCACCGCCGTGGGGCCGGGAATCACTTCAACCGCCACACCCGCGTCGCGTGCGGCATCCACGAGCCGCAATCCCGGATCGGACACACCCGGCATGCCTGCATCGGTGCAGTAGGCAATGGTCTCGCCCGCCTGAATGCGCTCCACAATGCGCGATGCCCGTTCTGCCATCACGTTCTCGTCGAGGCGCTCGATGCGGCGCGAAATATCGAAAGCCGCAAGGAGCTTTCCCGTCACACGCGTATCCTCGGCGAGCACCGCATCCACGGTGCGCAAGGCCTCAAGCGCGCGCGGCGGCATATCCGCCAGATTCCCAATGGGCGTGGGGCATATCACGAGCTTGCCGGACATGTCGCTTCCTCTCCTTCAGCGCGAACCGGCGTGTAAATGGGCCGGTAACATAGGCAATTGACCGCGCGCAAGCGGTCACGCATCGCGTCGAAACGCGGTAGCCGCTGTCGCATCTATCGGCCGGTCATTATATCCCAACGCGCCATCCGGCATGGACGCCTAGATAAGGTACCCCGCCAAGGCCGCAACGAATGCGGAGACGAACGCGAGAAGCACCAACCCGATCACAATCCATTTGTCATAGCGCTTGTCAATGCGCGCCGCCCACGCGCGACGTTCCCGCAAATGCTTGCGGTCAAGCAGGGCGAAGCATATCGCCCCGATAATCAAGGGATCCCATGCGCCATATATAAACGCGTTCTCAATCAAATCGTCCTGGTATTGCCCAAGAGAAGGATCGACCAAGAAGCATAGGCATTCGAAAAGGAGAAACACGAAGACGACCGCAATCACAATATTGCGTGCGAAGCCACGACGACGCTGCCGCATAGGCGGATTCACGATTACTCGCGGCTGTCCCCCATCAACTCGACCGCCGCCATTGTTCCAGGAAGCACCCGCGGCCTGGGTGCCTGCGTCACCGGCCCATCCCCCAGCATCGCCATCATGCCACGACAGGGGAACCGCAGACGTTCTTGCGCCCTGCCCAATCGCCTGTACGAAAGCATCCTGCAACTCGCGCGCATTCGCGAATCGTGCCGCGGGATCGAAGGCGCACGCCTTCTGAATCACCGTACGCAATTCCCAAGGAAGCGAAAGCCCTTCAAAGTCCGCGCAAAGATCCTCCGGCGAAGGATCCCGCCCGCTCAACAGGAAAAAGAGAAGACAGCCAAGCGCATACACATCGCTACGTTGCGACGTCTGTGCATAGCCGTATTGTTCCGGCGGCGCATAGGCCCGGGTGCCCAAATGCGTGGTGTCCGCCTGCGCGCCATAACGATAGGCACGCGCAATGCCAAAATCGATGATCACCACAGAGCCATCGCGAACGATGATGTTATCCGGCTTCAAATCGCGATGGATGAGCGGTGGCGTAAAGAGCTCCTGCAGTTCCCGCACGGCGTCGCACAAAGCGGGGAACAACAAGCGCGCCGCCTCTAGACCCGCGCCCGCTTTATCCACCCGCGCCCGCAGCGTGTCCCCTTCCACGTATTCGATAATCGCAACCGCTTCCGATTCGTCACGATAGAACGCGAACACGCGAGGGATATGGCGAAAGCTCACACCGGCGCGAGTCGCCTTATGAATCCGCTCATAAGCCTCGCCCATGCCTGAATCACGCGCGAACCGCTTGCGAATATACGGCCCCTGCCTCTTGCCGTCAGCATCAAAGCGGTACACCTTTTCGGTGATTTCCGCGTCGCTATTTCCCAAAACGCAATCAACAAGATAAGAGCCCTCGTTCTCGAGGGCTGCCAGATAATCGGAAAGTTCACGCGCGTCATTCATGGCCCCATGATAGCGAATGGCGTCACGCAGGCTGGGGCGCACCATGGACGAATGGTGAGCGGCGGTGCGTGCCTCACGCCGTCCCTGCCGCGCGCCCTTCCCGTCCAGGCTCTTCTCATTCGAGCGAACAGCCCGCGTCCATTCGCCCAGGCTCTTCCCGTCCGGGCTCTTCCCGTCCGGGCGGCCTTCCCGCCCTCTGCCGCATGCCAAATCAACGCTCCCAGCTAATGTTTCGCACCGCGCGTTTTCCTATCCTGATTCCGCTTCGTTAACAGCCATAAACCAAATAGGGGAGGAAAAATGGCAGAAACAGAGAACCTCAGCAAATCGGGCCTTGCGATCGCCGCACTGGTTGTCTCGATTGTTGCGGTGCTGGGATCGGTGATTCCCATCATCAACAACCTTTCGTTCTTCCTGGCCATAATCGCGCTGGGGCTGGGAATCCCCGCGATGATCAGCATTTCGCACGGCAAGCACTCCGGCAAGGAAATAGGCATTGCAAGCATCGTCATCTCCATTGTCACCATCGTGCTGGTGCTCGCCTCGCAGAGCCTCTACAGCACCATCCTTGACGAGGCGGTCGACGACACGCAGACGGAAAGCGCCGCCCAGCAAAGCGCCGATGGCACTGACATGTCCGATGGCGCAGATGCCAATGCATCCGAAGCCGCCGACGCGGAAGAAGACACCGACTTCTCAAATCTCGCTATTGGCGACGGGGTCATACTCGCCGATGACCTCGTGGTGTCTGTCGACAAGGTGGAAACGGGCCTTGCGAACTATGACGGCAGCGAGATTGTCGCCGTCACCGTGACCTACACGAACAACGGCAGCAGCACCGAATCGTACAACACCTACGACTGGAAAGTGGAAGACAAAAAGGGCGCCCTGCGCGCCATGACCATATATATCAATGGCGAAAATGAGCTGGGCAGCGGTAGCCTGTCCTCTGGTGGCAGCGTGACCGGCACTATATACTTCGACGCCCCGGTTACGAAGGTGCATTACTATAGCTCGTTGATCAACAGCGAATCGACCGCCGCATGGAATGTGGAATAGGCTTCCCACATTGACGCACGCATAAACAGGGGGACGCATTGACGGGAAGGGGCGCACAATGAATGAGCCGTTAACAGAACAGCTGCTTGACGAGCTGCTTTCCTCATCGTCGGTCGAAGAATTCATCGGAAGCAACGATCTTCGCACGCAATCGCTGCCCGACTACCTTGCGCAGATGCTTAAGGAAAAGGGTCTGGCGCAATCGAAAACCGTACGGGCGGCGGGGCTTTCACCCACCTATGGCTACCAGATCTTCAAAGGCGAACGGAAGCCTTCGCGCGAAAAGCTCCTCGCAATCGCGCTGGCCATGAGGCTCAACCTGCGTGAGACCAATCGCCTTCTTCAAATTGGCGAAGTGAATGGCCTGTACGCGAAGAACCGGCGCGATGCGATCATCATCTTCTGCATCGACCATCAGCGTTCGCTTGCAGAAACCAACACCGCGCTCTACGAATTTGGCGAACACACCATCGACCAGCAATAGCTCCAGAAGACAGCAAGAAGCGCGCTCCCCTCGCGGGAACGCGCTTCATTTATGCCCTCGATGCGTTTATGCCCTCAGTGCGACGATCCTGCCGTAAAGGACGGCGCGGAATCGGTCTCGCGTCCCGCTAGTAGCCTCGCCCCTTGCTTAGCGCGAGGATGCATCGTTTACGCCTTCAATGCGAGCGACCTCGCATCCCTTACTTCGCGATAATCCGATCGGTCACCTCGTCCTGGAAGTCGTCGATCACCTCACGCTCAGGCTCGGGACCCGCGAGAAACGCGCTGCGCCCCGAACGTGCACGATTCTCCGACTCCTCGAGATTCGCCTTCGCAACCGAAATCATCAGCTTGATGCGGTTGAGCTGGTTCACCTCGGACGCGCCGGGATCGTAGTCCACCGCCACGATGTTGCTTTCGGGATGGCGGCGGCGCAGCTCCTTGATGACCGCCTTGCCCACCACATGGTTCGGCAGGCAGGCGAAGGGCTGGGCGCAGACGATATTCGGCGTACCCGTCTTGATGAGCTCGACCATCTCGGCGGTGAGCAGCCATCCTTCACCCATGGAATTGCACAGTGAGAGAATCTCTTTCGCATAGTCGGCGAGCTCGTAGATATTGGCGCCCACCTCGAAGCGGGTCGACTTTTCAAGCTCGTCCATGATGGGCTTGCGCAGCGTCTCGATAAGCTTCAGGCCGTATTTCGCGATAAACGCGCCCGAGCTCGAACGTCCCAGCGGATCGCGCTGGAAGATATGGCCGGAGATGCCGAACAGGAAGAATTCCATCAGGCCCGGCACCACAGCCTCGCAGCCTTCCGCCTCAATCACCTTCACGAGCTCGTTGTTCGCCGTGGGATGGAACTTCACGAGGATCTCGCCCACCACGCCCACGCGCGGCTTCGAGCGGTCGTTCACCAGCGGCAGCGTGTCGAAATCGGCGACGATATCATGCACGTGGCGCTTGAACTCCTTGCGCGACATGCCCTTGACGAAGTTGGCGCCGCACACCGACATCCAATGGTCGAAGAGCCTGTCCGCCGAACCCGGTTCCGCCTCGTAGGGGCGCGTGCGGTAGAGGCACTGCATCAGCAGGTCGCCCACCGCGATGGCGGTGAGGGCATCTTTCCACATGGGAGGCGTGATTTCCCAGCCCGAATTCTTCTCGCCGGTATTCTGCAGCTGCAGCGCGATAACGGGGATATGTCCCATGCCCGCCTGCTTCAACGCCTTACGGATAAGCGAGATGTAGTTCGTCGCACGGCAGCCGCCACCGGTCTGCGAAATCAGAATCGCGAGATGGTCGGTGTCGTAGCGACCGCTCATCACCGCTTCCATAATCTGGCCGGTCGTGAGAATCGAGGGGTAGCAGATGTCGTTGTTCACGTATTTCAGGCCCGCGTCCACCGCGTCCTTGTCGACGCTCGGCAGGAGCTCGGCGTTGTAGCCGTAGTACTCCAGGCAGTCGCGAATGAGCGCGAAATGGATGGGCGCCATCTGCGGCGCGAGAATCTTCCAGCCGGCATCGCGCATCTCCTTGGTAAATTCCACGCGCTCGAACTCGGTGCTTGTGCCTTCGCGCTTCACGCTGCGGCCCGCTTCCGCCTCGTTGTCGACCGGGTAGCCCGCCTCACGCGCGGCTTCCACCTGCGCGGCGCTTTCGGCTCGCTCGCGATCCTCGGCGCTCGTGTCCGCGGCAAGACCGGCGTCCACCTTGGCAGCAATGGCGTCGAAGTCAATATTCGCCAAGCCGCAAGAATGCTGTGCCGCCGCCGATTCTGCCTGCTCATCGGCCTGATCGCGCAACGCCGCCAGCAGACTGCGAATGCGGATGCGCACCGCGCCCAGGTTCGAAACCTCGTCGATCTTCAAGAGCGTGTAAATCTTGCCCGCGCTCTCGAGAATCTCCTGCACCTCGTCGGTCGTCAGCGCGTCGAGGCCGCAACCGAAGCTCATCAACTGCACGAGATCGAGGTCGTCGCGCTGCGTGCACACCTTCGCCGCCGCGTACAGACGCGTGTGGTACATCCACTGGTCAACCACGCGAATCGGGCGTTCCAGCTGCCCCAGATGAGCGACGCTGTCCTCGGTGAGCACCGCCAGACCGAAGCTTGTGATGAGCTCGGGGATGGCGTGGTTGATTTCGGGGTCGTTGTGGTACGGACGTCCCGCCAGCACGATGCCATGCGTATGCGTGCGCTCCATCCACTCGAGCGTCTCTTCGCCCTTCACGTGCATGTCCTCGTGGAAGCGCGCGTCCTCCGCCCATGCCGCGTCAACCGCGCGGTCAATGTCCTTCTGCGTGGGCGCCGGCGCGTACTTCGTCATGACGTTGGCGTTGTTGCGCACGAGCTCGACGAACAGGCGCTTCTTCAGCTTCTCCTTCTTGTCGTAAGGCAAGAAGGGATTCAGGAAGGCCACGTCGCCGGTATGCAGCTCGTCGATATTCAGGCGCAGCGCTTCCGAATAGCTCATGACCATCGGGCAGTTGTAGTGGTTGCCCGCCGTCTCGTCTTCCTGACGCTCCCACTTCGAGCAGGGCATCCAGATGAAGTCGGGATGCTTCTCGAGCAGGTTCATGATGTGCCCGTGGCTGATCTTCGCCGGATAGCAGGCGTTTTCCGAAGGAATGGACTCGATGCCCGCCTCATAGGTCTTCTTGGTCGACGGGTCGGACACGATGACCCGGAAACCCAGCTCCGTGAAGAAGGTGAACCAGAAGGGATAGTTCTCGTACATGTTCAGCACGCGCGGAATGCCCACCGTGCCGCGGGGCGCATGCTCCGGGTCGAGCGGCTTGTAGCTGAACAGGCGCTTCGCCTTGTACTCGAAAAGGTTGGGCACCTTCGTCTTCGTATTCGTATGGCCGGCGCCACGCTCGCAGCGGTTGCCGGTGATGAAGCGGCGATGCTTGCCCGTTTCCGGGTCGACGCCGAAATCGTTGATGGTCAGCAGGCAGTGGTTGTCGCAGGCCTTGCAGCGGGTCGTGCGCTGCACCGGCTCCAGAGCGTCGAGCTCGTCGGGCCCCAGAAGATGCGAGGTGATGAGCATGTCGGCGCCCAGCGAATAAGCCGCGCCCACGCGTTCGCCCTGCTGCTGGCGGAAAACCGCCTCGCGGTAACGGTCGCGCGCGAGCAAGGCGGCGCCGTAGGCTCCCATGTTGCCCGCGATGTCGGGACGCACCGCATTCACGCCCGAAAGCTGCTCGAAGCTGCGCAGCACCGCGTCATTCAGGAAAGTGCCGCCCTGCACGATGACCTTCGTGCCCACCTCGTGCGGGTCGCGGATTTTGATCACCTTGAAGAGGGCGTTCTTCACGACCGAAATCGCGAGTCCGGCGGCGATGTCGCCCACCGTCGCGCCTTCCTTCTGAGCCTGCTTCACGCGACTGTTCATGAAGACCGTGCAGCGGCTGCCCAGGTCAACCGGGTGCTCGGCGCGATTGGCGGTTTCGGCGAATTCGGAAATCTCGAGGTTGAGGCCGCTTGCGAAGCTCTCGATGAAGCTGCCGCAGCCCGAAGAGCAGGCCTCGTTGAGCATGATGTGATCGATCACGCCGTCGCGCACGCGCAGGCATTTCATGTCCTGGCCGCCAATGTCCAGAATGAACTCCACGCCGGGAATCATCTCCTCGGCGCCGCGCAGATGCGCCACCGTTTCAATCTCGCCGGAGTCGACGCCCAGCGCCTGCAGCAGCAAGCCCTCGCCGTAGCCGGTCACGGTCGCGTGGCCGATGTTCACGAGCGGCGCGCCGCCCTCGCTCTTCGGCAGCTGCGCGTACATCTCCTTCAGCGCGCGTTTCGCGCAACCGAGAACGTCGCCCCGGTTGTTCGCGTAGAAGCTCCACAGCAGCTCGCCGTCTTCGCCAATGAGCGCCGTCTTGAGCGTGGTGGAACCGGCGTCGATGCCCAGGAAGACGTTGCCGGAATAGCTCGCCAGGTCGCCGCGCTTCACGCGCTCCTGATCGTGGCGGGCGCGGAATTCCTCGTATTCGGCCTCGTTCGCGAAAAGCGGGGCGAGGCGCTCAACGTCGTTGCCCTGCACGTCGCCGAGGTTCTTCAAGCGGCCAAGCACGTCGGCAAGACGCTCGGGCGTGGCCTCCTTCGCGCCTGCGATGGCGCAGCCGGCTGCCACGAATAGATGCGCGTTCTCCGGCAGAATGATGTGCTCGCCATCGAGGCCGAGCGTGTCATAGAAGCGGGCCCGCAATTCGGGCAGGTACTGCAACGGGCCGCCGAGGAACGCCACATGGCCGCGGATGGGATGGCCGCAGGCAAGACCCGAGATGGTCTGCGTCACGACCGCCTGGAAGATGCTTGCCGCGATGTCCTCCTTGCGCGCGCCCTCGTTCAGCAGCGGCTGCACGTCGGTCTTCGCGAACACGCCGCAGCGGCTCGCGATGGGATACAGAATCTCATGCTGCGCGGCGAGCTCGTTAAGGCCCGTCGCGTCGGTGTCCAGAAGCACCGCCATCTGGTCGATGAAGGCGCCCGTACCGCCGGCGCAGGTGCCGTTCATGCGCTGCTCGATGCTGCCCGCGTCAAAGTAGATGATCTTCGCGTCCTCGCCGCCGAGCTCAATCGCCACGTCGGTTTGGGGAATGAAAGTTTCAACGGCGGTCTTGCTCGCAATAACCTCCTGCACGAACTGCACGCCGAGCCACTGGGCAAGCAGCAGGCCGCCCGAGCCGGTGATGGCGATAGTCATGATCTCGTCGCCGTATTTCGCGCAGGCCTCTTCCAGCACCTCGACAACAGTCGCACGGACGTCGGCGTGGTGGCGGCGGTAGAGGGAGTACAGAATCTCGCCCTTCGCATTCAGGATGGCGAACTTCACGGTGGTCGACCCGACATCGATGCCGATGTGAAGCGTCTCGCCCGCAGCGGGGGTTGCGACGGTAGCGGCACCCGCGGCGGGCGCGGCAGCGGCCTCAGGCGCGACAGCAACAGACGCCGCCTCCTCACCAGCGGCGATGCGCGTCGCCCGAGGCTCCATTCCCTCTGCGACCTTTTCGTTTTCCAAGTTGTCATGCAAGGTTTCCATTGCGGTCTCCTTTCGCAAACGCAAAATGGCTTTGCACGGTTCACTAAAGCTTGATGGATTCACCCGGCTGGATGAACAGAAGACGCTGGCTGATAAGCGCCATCTCCTCCGAGGTCTCCTGCATGCCCGTATCGATCCAGCGCGTGATCACCCCCAGATACGCCGAAGCGTAAAACGCGACATAGTAGCCCACAAACGCGGTGGGGTTGTTACGGTACTTGTCGTGAAGGATGTTCTGGACAATCTGGGTGCAGACGGTATCGCGCACGCGCGGCGCAAAACGCACGTCGCCGCCGGCGCCAAGCACCGCATGGAGAAAATCGCCCTGACTACGCAGGTAATCGAAAAGCTCCACCAAATACGGCAGGGGCTTGCGGCGAGCAATATGCGAAACGACGCTGCCTATTCCCACTTCACCCATATGGCGCTCAAACGTCGCGAGGCCATCAAGCGTCTCGTCCTCGAAGGAATTCAGGAGCGCGTCTTTGTCGGTGTAGTGGTTGTAGAAAGTCGCGCGCGTGAGCCCGGCGCGGGCGCACAGGTCATTCACCGTAATCGCCTCAAGTCCCGACTCTTCCATCAGTTCGATCAGGGCTTGACGCAATGCGGCCTTCGAGCGCGTGATGCGGCGGTCTTCAACCGCCGGCAGCGTTTGCGTGCTCATCGGTACCTACCCGTTCTCGCGTCTTCTATTTAACAGCGCGTCCATTAATGAACACTCTGTCAAATAGTGAGTATAGAGGGAATAGCCGCAGATGCAAGCGCTCGCACACAAGCTGCATGGGAAGGGAGCTACGCAAGCAGCCTCGCCTACTGCGCCAGGTTCTCCCAAAGTGCAATCCAAAGTGCAATTTTTGCACTTTGGGACGGCGCGATTTGCACTTTGAAATTTGCATCCTTGTCGTAAAACATTAAGTGAGTTAATAGTTTTATGCAGATCAAATAATCCTGAAAGAAGCCGGATTGCGCTAGGAAGAGGCACAGATGATAACCCGAGCGTATGAATTCGAAATATTTAAAGACGGCGATTGGTTTGTCGCTGTCCCCTACGACTTGGAAGGTGGCACGCAAGGCGAGGACTTTGACGATCTATGCGCAATGATGGCTGATTGGCTTAAGCTCACGCTTGAGCACTACGACATCGAAGACAAGGAGCCGCCACAACCGACGTACGGCAATCAGCCACGCTACGGCGGAAAGAACATGATTGTGATGGCAAGCGCGGGACGTGAAACGGTCGCAAAAGTCAGCGCGTCTGAAACGGCGCGTCTTCTCGGCGTCACCCCCAGCCGCATCACCCAAATGATTGGCGAACACCGTCTTACGGGGTGGCGCGACGGACGCAACACGTGGGTTTCTCTCGACTCCATCAACGCGCGGCTGGCGGAACGTCCGAAAGCGGGAAGGCCGAAAAAGCTCGCGATGGCTTAGCGCCGATGGCGCGGCACACCCCGCGCCATCGGCATCTTATAACCAGACGGCCAACAGCCTGGCGCCCTCTCTTACGCCCGCCAGGCTTGCACGAGCTCGTCGGCCGCTGCGCGCGGGTCATCGGCGCCGCACACGGCGGAGACCACGAAGAATCCCTGAGCACCCGTCTTGCGAAGCGCGGGGATGTCCTGCGCCTTCACGCCGCCGCCTACCACGATAGGCACGGGGCTCACCTGCGCGAGCTCCGCGATATCGTCAAGCGTTTTCACGATGAGCTGACCGCTCGCATCGAGCCCGCAATCGGGCTTCGTATCGGTGGGATGAAGCGGCCCGACGCCGAAGTAGTCGATATCGCTCACATCGGCGGTGTTCACGTACTCGAGCATCTCATCAGCACGCGCGGAAAGACCTACGATGCCACCTTCCCCCACGTATTTGCGGCACACGTCAACCGGAATGTCCTTCTGGCCAACATGGACGCCATCCACTTTGATGCCCGCCGCGCGCGCGGCAAGAACCACGTCGAGACGGTCATCCACCAGCAGCGCCACGCGTGATGCGTCCCCCGCCTGCGCAATAGCGTCGGCCGCCTCGCGGCAATAGTCGACAAGCTCCCGTGCCGTCGCGACCTTCGAACGCACCTGAATACAGGTGAAACCCGCCGCAACTGCAGCAGCAACCACGTCGCCCACCGGACGGCCCAGCGTGTTTTCGGGACCGATGACCAAGTAGGCCGATATATCGAGATTCTCACGTATGCCCATGTCTTGCCCTCTATCTCTCTTCGCCGTGGCAGCAACGGCGCGGACCATTATGCCTGGCAGCAGCCCTACCGCAGCAGCGGTGCGCTTCAGGGGCTCCGGCGGCGGCACCCGCGGCAGCAGGCGCGCACCTCGCAACGCCCGCCGCAGCGCCAGCCTCGCCAGCGCCATCACCCAGAATGTTGTCTACCTTTTGCACCTTGGTATTCATCGTGTCCGTAAAGCCCGGACGGATGTCGGCTTTCAAAATAACCTCGGTGCGGATGCCCGCTTCCGCCAATACGAAAGTGGCGTCCTTCACCACCTGCATCACTTCGTCGTATTCACCTTCAATCTCGGTGAACATGGAATAGGTCCTGTTCGGAAGGCTGGAATCGCGAATCACCTTCACCGCCTGCGACACATAGGGCGCAAGCTCCTCCCCCACGCCGAAAGGCGCGATGGCAACCGCCACCAGAACGTTCATCCTCCCAGACTCCTTCCTACCAGGTCTCAAAATTGAAAACACTTACCGCCCGCGCCGACGCCGGCAAAACGGCAGCGAAGCTCTACCACTCTTCAATCTCGAAGGGGTTCGCCGCTACGTCTTCCGGTGTCGCCGTGGAAAGCGCGTCAAGGAATTCCACCTGCATGCTTCCCGTGCCCTTCGCCCGCTGCGCCGCCTGCGCTCCTGCGAAGTTGTAAATCTGCACGCCGGTGAGCGCCGCCGTGAAGGGGTCGGACACAGCGGCATACACCGCGATGACGCCACCCTGTGAACAACCCATGCCGGTAATCGACTTCATCATCGCGGAGCCGCCATGCGAAACCGCCTTGTACTGCGCGCTTACCACGGTATCCGCTTCACCCGAAATGGCGACCGCACCGCCGGTGAACTCGGCAATTGCCCGCGCCGCCGCCACCGCGTCGTCCACTTCGTCAACCGAGTCGACGCCGCGCGGGCCCTGCTCTCCCGCAGCACCCGCATCAAGGCCCCACAGACGCGCAAGCGCGATAATCTCGGAGGCATTGCCGCGCACAATCGCCGGCTTGTCCTCTTTCAGCTTCGTGAGCGTCCAGCTGCGCAGAGATCCCAGGCCAATGCCCACCGGGTCAAGCACGAGCGGCTTTCCCAGCTGATGCATGCGGTCGCCCACCGCCGGAATGCTCGAGGCGTAAGACGGCAGGAAGGTGCCCACATTCACGTAGAAGGCGCCGCCCATTTCCGCCAGGCCTTCCGCCTCGTCGGCAAAGTAGACCATCGCCGCCGAGCCTCCCACAGCGAGCTGGGCATTCGCGACCAGGTTGATAGTGACGGTATTGGTGATTGACCCCGCAAGCGGACCTGTCGCACGCGCGTCCCGCACGGCGGCCTGTATCTTTTCACGCATAGTTGCTGTATCCATGCCCTGCTGCTCCTTTCGGTGGAACCCCGCGCAAATGCACCGGTTCCCGCTTGAGCAAGGGCATGCTTCCTACGCCAGTATTAGCTGACAGGTTCAAAGGGTTGGGCGAGCTGCCCTCTCAACGACCCCGCATAAGATTGGTGCCGTACCCCTGCTGCGATATGTTGGATCCATGATAGCACGCGCAATAGAACGGGCGCGGTCGGTAAGCCAACCGCGCCCATGAAGCCTTCTTAACGGCACATTCTCTTTTCACGCCCCGCCGGCCGCGCCAAGCGTCCGCCAGCCACGCCAGGTGCTCGCCGGTCACGCCAGGTACTCGCCACTCGCGCCAGGTGCTCGCCAGCCACGCCAGGTGCTCGCCTGTCGCGCCAGGTGCTCGCCAGCCACGACAGGTGCTCGCCTGTCGCGCCAGGCGTCCGGCCTTACGCGCTAGTTCTTCAGCGAGTTGATCGGTGCCGGGAAACGCCCGCCGCGATGAGCCAGCACGTCGCCCGCGAAGGTGTTCACCGGCATCACCGGCGCGGCGCCCATCAGGCCGCCAAAGTCGAGCACGTCGCCCATCTTGTAACCGATAGCGGGAATCACACGCACGGCCGTGGTCTTATTGTTGATAACGCCAATAGCGCATTCATCAGCGATGATGCCGAAAATGGTCTCGGGCGTGGTGTCACCGGGAATGGCGATCATGTCGAGGCCCACCGAGCACACGCAGGTCATGGCTTCCAGCTTCTCAAGCGAAAGGGCGCCCACGTTCGCCGCATGAATCATGCCGGCATCCTCGGACACGGGAATGAACGCACCCGAAAGGCCGCCGACGGAACTCGAGGCCATGACGCCGCCCTTCTTCACGGCATCATTCAGCATGGCAAGCGCCGCGGTCGTGCCCGGACCACCGCAAGTTCCCACGCCAATGTCTTCCAGAATGTCGGCAACGGAATCGCCCACCGCCGGGGTCGGTGCCAGCGAAAGGTCGAGAATGCCCTGCTGGTAGCCCAAACGCTTGCTCGCCTCGCGCGCCATCAGCTCGCCTGCGCGCGTGATTTTGAAAGCGGTCGCCTTGATGGCCTCGGCAATCTCCTGCCAGCTCGCGTCCTTCGGCATCGCCTTCAGCACCGCGTGCACAACGCCCGGACCCGAAACGCCCACATTGATGATCTCGTCGCCTTCGCCCGAACCGTGGAAAGCGCCTGCCATGAAGGGGTTGTCCTGCACGGCGTTCGCGAACACGACGAGCTTTGCGCAGCCATAGCACTTGTTGTCTTTCGTCGCCTCGGCCGTCGCCAGAACGGTGTTGGCCATCAGCCAAACCGCGTCCATGTTGATGCCGGCGCGCGTCGATCCCACATTGACCGACGAGCAGACGTTGTTGGTGGTCGCAAGCGCCTCGGGAATACTCGCGATAAGCTTCTTGTCGGCGCGCGAAAGGCCCTTTTGCGCCAGCGCGGAAAAGCCGCCGACAAAGTCAACGCCCACCTCGTGCGCGGCCTTGTCCATGGCCCGTGCGACAGGCGAAAGGTCTTCGGTTTTCACAGCGCCCGCAACCTCGGAAACAGGCGTGACGGAAATGCGCTTGTTCACAATGGGAATGCCGTATTCCCGTTCGAGCTGCTCAGCCACCGGAACGAGGTTTTCCGCAGCGGAAGTCATCCGCTCGTACACCTTGGCAGCCATCTTGTCGACGTCCTCATCGGCGCATCCGCGAATGTTCAAGCCAAGCGTGATGGTGCGAATGTCGAGGTTTTGCTCGCTCACCATCGCGAGTGTTTCGGCAACTTCTTCCGGGGTAATCTGCATGGGGCCACCTGCCTGTCAGTCGAATCCGTGGGCATCGATTATACACGTTGCACCGCGCGCACATCGCCGTGCACTCGCGCATTAACATGGGCGTTCCCTTAGATGAACACCGCGGCGTTTGTAGGCGCGGAAGCCCAGCGCGAATCAAGCAGCCACGCCGGCGTTCACAAGCACAGAAACCTGGCATGAATCAAGCGAGCGCGCCGGCGTTCAGAAGCGCGAAAGCCCGCGTCTTGAAGCGCGCGCTCAAACCCCGTACGCCCTCAGCCTAACCTACGCTCGCAAACGCTCCGAATCCTCAGCCAGCGCTTCCTCAATCGCCGCGTCCTCTTCCCGGATGAGCTCGATCAGATCGCGCGCATCAAGTTCATGCGAATCGCGCGCCCGGCGCGCCTCGTCCGGAGTCACGCCCGCCGCTTGCAGGCTTTCCTCCTCGGCTTCGCTTTCGATCGTCTCGAAATAGCGGGACTGCGCATACACCTGACGAATGCCCTCCGCCTCGATGAACACGCGCGTCGCATCGGGGAAACGCTCGTAGATGCGCGCTTCGATGTCGTCAACCGCGCGCAGAATATCCACCGCATCCGATTCCAGATCGAAATTCGCATCGATGGTGATAAGCAGCTGATGCGGCCCCAAGTACATGGAAAGCACGCGGCCGCAATCGACCACATAGGGGTTCGATTCCACCAGTTCGATAACCTCGCGCGTTTCGGGCTTGTTCAAACCCTCTCCCACCAGGAGCTTCTTCGTTTCTGTCAGAAGAATCACCGCCACCACCATAAGCAGCAGCGCGATAAGCACCGACGCGATGCCATCGAGATAAGGATTCTGGAAAATGTGGCCCAAGCCCACGCCCAGCAGCGCGAGCGTAAGACCCGTTTCTGCCGCCGTGTCTTCCAATACCACGGTATAAAGGCTCGGATCCTTGCTGTAGCGAATGAACTTGATGGGACCCATATCGCCGCGAGCAAGATTGAACTGCTTTATCGCGATGGAAAGCGTCACGCCCTCGATCACCATGGCCGCAAGAATGACCACGATGCTCAGCGTGGGATCGCCCAGCTGCGTTTCCGGGGTGATGTTGCGCAGATAGTTCACACCCTCGGCAAGCGACACACCGCCGCCAACCGCGAAGATGAGCACCGCAACCACCAGGGTCCAGAAATACAATTCCTTGCCATGCCCGAAGGGATGGTCTTCGTCGCTTTCCTTCTTCGATTGGTGAAGTCCGAATAGCACGAGAATGCCATTGCCCGAGTCGACAATGGAATGGATGCCCTCTGAGACCATCGCCTGGGATCCGGAAAGGGCCGCCGCAATGAATTTGACGATGCCCACGAGAATATTGCCCGCGATAGCAGCGATTACGGCAATAGTCGATTCTCCCCCTTCTGTCTGCTCAGCAGAAGCTTGAGCAGGGGGTTCCTGTTCGCATAATACGGAATCGATATGTTCTCGTCGTTCCGGAGGGTCGTCGGGATCTTGCCCGACAAGTGCGCCAGTCTCTAACGCGGGAGGGTTTTCCGCCAACATGCCGGCCAAATCGACCGGCCTCGTACTGTGGTGGTCGCTCATCTGTCCCTTTCTGCCTGACTACAGAACAACGAACTGCGCAGATGCGGCATAGCAGGCCGCCAAGCGCGCTCATTTGACGTTGATTTGACATTCTAGCAAAAGGGCTCCTCTCCATGTCCAAAACGCAGAATTCCCGCAACTGGCAGGGAGACAGCGGCTGAAGGCGGACGGCCTGCGGCGTCGCGCGAACGGTGGACTTGCGGGCGACAAGCTGGTGGGCAGCGTCGTGCGTGTGACAGCCGAGAACGGGCGGCTGCCGGGGTTGCGCAGGCGGCGGGTTTTGATGCGGGCGCCCGCAAGATGGTATGCTTGCGCCATGCGAAAGACGAGATTAGACGACCTTTGTATTAGCCGCGGCCTGTTCCCCGACCGGGCCGCTGTGCAGCGCGCGGTCATCGCGGACGACGTACGCGTCAATGGCGAACGCCCACAAAGCTCTGCCATCACGATTGACCCCGATGCGGACATCGCGGTCAAGGAACGCATGCGCTATGTCTCGCGTGGCGGTTACAAGCTGGAAGGCGCGCTTGCGGCCTTCAGCCAGGATGTCACCGGCCTACGTTGCCTCGATGCGGGCTGTTCGACCGGCGGCTTCACCGATTGTCTCCTGCAAGCGGGCGCGGCGGGCGTCTGTGCGGTTGACGTGGGATATGGCCAGCTCGACTGGAAGCTTCGCCAAGACCCGCGCGTCGATGTCCGCGAACGCACGAACATCCGCACCGCTTCCCCCGCAGAGCTCGGTGCCCCCTTCGACCTGGTTGTCGCCGACCTCAGCTTCATCGGACTCGCGGCGCTCGCTCCCGCTTTCGCCGCGCTTGTTGATACGGGCGGCATTTTCATCGGCCTCATCAAGCCGCAATTCGAAAGCCAGCACGACGAGACAAACGCCGGCCTAGTTGAAAGTGACGAGGTGCGCCAGCGCACCATCCATGAAGTGGAAGATGCCCTTGAGCAGGCGGGATTCAAAGTGACCGGCTGTGTCGAGAGTTCCCTGCGCGGCAAAAAGAAGGGGAACGTCGAATACCTCGTTCGCGCCATTCGCGAAGAAGGTTGCACCGAATAACGGCAGCAACAGAAAAGCGCCGGAACCGCCCGCATAGGCAGCTCCGACGCTTCAAAATCGCTCGTTACTTCGAGCAATCAATTCACTCGGAAATTCGCGCGATTACGCAACGATGCGATTACGCGTTTTCCTTCTCGAACTTGCGCATGAAGTCGACAAGCGCGATAACGCCCTCGCGCGGCATCGCGTTGTAGATGCTCGCACGCAGGCCGCCCACGCTGCGGTGACCCTTCAGGTTGGTCATGCCAGCGAGCGCCGCTTCCTTCACGAACTTCGCGTCGAGGTCGGGGTCGCCCGTCACGAAGGTCACGTTCATCAGGGAACGGTCGGCCGGGTTGGTAACGGTGCCCTTGAAGAGCTTGCTCTCGTCGATGGCGTCGTAGAGGATCTTGGCCTTCTCGGCGTTGCGAACCGCCATGGCCTCGAGGCCACCCTGAGCCTTCAGGTACTTGAAGACCTTGCCGCAGATGTAGATGCCATAGCACGGCGGGGTGTTGTAGAGGCTCTTCTTGTCGGCCTGGGTCTTCAGGTTCATCATCGTCGGCACGCCGTCGATGTCGCCCTCGGGGAGCAGGTCCTCACGAACGATGACGATGACCACGCCCGCGGGGCCGACGTTCTTCTGCACGCCGCCGTAAATGAGGCCGTACTTGCTCACGTCAACCGGACGGGAGAGCAGCATCGAGCTCTGGTCGGACACGAGCACATGACCCTTGACATCGGGAGGCTCGGGGAACGTCATACCGTGCACGGTCTCGTTTTCGCAGATGTACACGTAGTCGGCGTCGTCGCGCACCTGAAGGTCGGACACGTCGGGAAGCGAGGAGAAGTTGTTGTCCTTGCTGGAGGCAATCGCCTTCGCATCAACGAAACGCGCGGCTTCCTTGCAGGCCTTCTCACTCCAGCTGCCGGAAACGACGTAATCAGCCTTGCCATTCTTCGGCAACGCGAGATTCATCGGAATGCCCGCGAAGTAGAGGGAAGCGCCGCCCTGCAGGAACAGCACCTTGTAGTTGTCGGGAATCTGCATGAGGTCGCGCAGGTCGCGTTCCGCCGTCTCGATGATCGTGGTAAACGCGGGAGAGCGGTGACTCATCTCCATCACGGACATGCCCGTTCCCTTGTAGTCGAGCATCTCAGCCGCCGCATCCTTCAATACGTACTCGGGAAGCATGGCGGGACCAGCAGAAAAGTTGAATACCCTTGCCATAAACCTAATCTTACCTTCCAGGTCGGTTATAGAACGGAGCCATTCTATACCCGAATAAAGTGCCGCAGGTCACACATCCGCAAACGCGCGGCAATTCCATTTAAACGATACGCAAAAATGGGCAAATGCCATAGAAAACGGCAATATTTTCTTTGCATGACGACCCAATGGTCACACGGCGAACGGGTGACCCGATACTTACTCGGAGCAAGGAGCCGCGGCCTACCGCTCGCGCCCCACCGGATGCCCCGCGAAGATCGCAAGTCTTGAACGCCTTGTCTCAAGCGGGCGATGGTTACGCGGAGACGGATGGCTCAGCGGTTGCGCGACGCCTAAGCGAAAGGCGTTTGCCTTAGCTGCAAGCCAGATACGCTTTCAAGGTGTCCACGAAACGATCGACATCCTCTTCGCGCGAATCGTAGCCGAAGCTGATGCGCAGCGTGCTCTTCCCCATCACAAGGGGAATGCCAGCCGCCTGAAGCGAAAGCGGATGCTTGGGACGCCACGTGCCCGGCGGAACGGTGTTGATGTTTTCCGTGCAGGCGGAAGCCTTGGAAACATACACATCGTGGTCGCTCAGATAGTGAAGGGCCGTCTGGTTCTTCATGCCGGGAACGCTGAAATTGAAAAGGTAGGGCGATCCATCCTCGCGGGAATTGATCACCGCATCGGGAATCTCGGCGTTAACGCGAGCGCGCAGGTGATTCCACAACCCGCGGACGCGCATTTCTTCGGCTTGCCTATCGGAGAAGGCGCGGCGCACCGCTTCAGCAAAACCGGCGGCAAGGTAGACGGGCTCGGTTCCCGAACGAAGGCCGCGTTCTTGCCCGCCTCCAAACGCCGTGGTGAACATGTTGGTTCCGCGCTTCACGAACAATGCGCCAATGCCCTTCGGGCCCCCGATCTTATGAGCGGAAAGGGAGGCCAGGTCAACGCCCCACTCGTGCACGGGAACGTCGATCTTGCCAAAAGTCTGAACAGCATCGGTATGCACCAACGCGTCAGGAGCGTACTTATCGCGCAGCTTGACAATCTCGGGAATAGGGAACCGATAGCCAAGCTCATTCTGCACCGCCATCACCGTTATCAGCGTTGTCGGCTCCTGGAGAAAACGCGCGCATTCCTCCAGGTCGAAATCACCCTGGACGGCTTCGACATAAGAAACGGAGCAATCGCCCTCCCGCTTAAGGCCGCGCACCGATCGCGTGACCGAAGGATGCTCCAGGGCAGACGTTATGATTCCGCCCGCGCCGAATCCCCGGGCCATGACCGAACCGCGGATGGCGAGGTTGTTCGATTCGGTTCCGCCCGACGTGAAGAAAATCTCATCGGGCTCGGCGCCCAAAGCCGTCGCGATAACCGCGCGGCTTTCCTCCAACACGCGTTTCGCCTTCTTGCCCAGCGCATGAGTCGAAGACGCGTTGCCGTAATTCTGAAGCTCGCGCATCATGACCTGCACCACCTCGGGGCGCGGCCGCGTCGTGGCGGCGTTGTCCAGGTAGGCTTCGCGGCAGGGGCTTTGCTT
>CAVFFT010000064.1:0-7413 GCA_963621885.1 bacterium | reverse complement strand
TGTTGCGCGTATGGAGATAGGACAGAGGAGATAGATGAAGAAGCTCTTGATGGGCAATGAGGCCTTCGGGCTTGCGGCGCTCGAAGCGGGGGTTGATGTCGTCGCGGGTTACCCGGGAACGCCATCAAGCGAGGTTATCGAGACTATCGCGAAGCGCCATGCGGCAGGCGTGGCCGAGGGCGTTCATGTGGAATGGTCGAGCAACGAGGAGATCGCGCTTGGCCTGCTGGCGGGCGCTGCCTATACGGGCGCGCGCACTTTGTTCACCTGCAAGATGGTGGGCATGAATGTGGCGTCTGACCCGCTGATGAGCCTGAACTACGTGGGCGTGAAGGGCGGCACCGTGTTGCTGGTGGCCGACGATCCCGGTCCCATTTCCAGCCAGACCGAGCAGGACACCCGCCGCTATGCGAGCTTCGCGAAGGTTCCGGTGCTTGATCCGGCGACGCCCGAGCAGGGTTTCGCCATGATGCAGGCGGCTTATGAGATTTCCGAGCGTTACCACACGCCCGTCATCTTCCGTCCGACCACGCGCGTATGCCACGCATCGGCCTTCTTCGAAGTGCCGGAACGCACGCAGGCGCGTCCCATTCCCGCCGAGGGCTTCGAGAAGGACCCGAAATGGGTCATCTTCCCGCCGCGCGCCTACGCGGGCCATGGCGAAGTGAACGAGCGCCTCGTGGAGATAGCGCGCGATTATAGCGAAAACGTTTTCGGCGATTTCAACCCCTCGTTCGAGGGTGGCGCCGGCGAGCCCCGCGTGGGCATTCTTGCGGGTGGCATATCGAGCGCCTATGCGCGTGAGGCTCTTCGCGTGATTGAGAACGAGGCGGCGCAGCAAGGTGTTGCGGTTCCCGGTTATCGCTTCCTGCAAGTGGGCACGCCGTATCCGTTCCCCACGGAGACGGTCGCGCGCTTCGCCGACGGCCTCGAGCGCATTATCGTGCTTGAGGAGCTTGATCATTTCCTGGAAGATGAGCTGCTGGCCTTCGCCGGCCGCGCGCATGCGAGTTTCGATGTCTTTGGCAAGACGACGGGCACGACGCTCACGCGAGGCGAGAACTCGACAGATATTCTGACGGTGCAGATCGCCGATTTCCTGGGCTTGGGCGATCTGGGACTCGCCCAGAAGCAGGAGGAGGCGCTGGAGGCGACGGCGCCGCTGCCGGCTCGCCCGCCGGTACTTTGTCCGGGCTGTCCGCACCGCGGCAGCTTCTATGCCTGCAAGCAGGCGGTGGGCAAGCGCCCGTCGGAGTTTTCGGGCGACATCGGCTGCTACACCTTGGGCAACGCCGCGCCGCTGAATGCGGTGGACACCTGCCTGTGCATGGGCGCGGGCATCAGCATGGCGCAGGGTTTTGCCGCGACGCAGCCGGAATCGAAGCATCTGGCCTTCGTGGGCGACTCGACCTTCTTCGCGAGCGGTCTGCCGGGCGTTGTGAACGCCTTCTACAACCAGCATGACATTACGGTGGTCGTGCTCGACAATTCCACGACGGCCATGACGGGCAGCCAGCCGCATCCTGGCACGGGCGAGACCCTGATGGGTAAGCGTAGCAAGCCGGTTTCCATTGAGGCGATTCTGCGCGCGATTGGCTATGAGTGCGTGACGAAGGCGAATCCCTACCATCTGGAAGAGGCGGTTGCCGCAGCTCGCGAGGCTATCGATTTCGAAGGACCCTCCGCGGTCATTTTCAAGGCGCCGTGCATTTCGCTTGTGCCGCCGGGAAAGCCTGTCACGATTGATGCGGATACCTGCACTGGCTGCAAGCGGTGCTTGAAGGAGATTGGCTGCCCCGCGTTGTCTTTCGACGCGGAAGCGCGTGTGGTGCGCGTGGATGCCAATACCTGCAACGGCTGCGGCTTGTGTGTGCCCTTGTGCGCCTTCGATGCGATAAAGCCTGGCGTGGAACCGCCGCTGGAGGTGGCGCGATGAAGAACATTCTGATTACTGGCGTCGGCGGGCAGGGAAGTGTGCTCGCGGCGAAAATTCTCGCTCAGGCGGCGCAGGCGAAAGGCTGGAGCGTCCGCGAAGCTGAAACCATTGGTATGGCACAGCGTGGCGGCTTCGTCTCGAGTCATGTGCGTATGGGCGACGCGGGCGAGGAGGTATACGCTCCGCTGCTGTCAAGGCGAAGCGCCGACCTGATTATCGCTTTCGAGCCGGCGGAAGCCGCGCGTGCCTTGTCTTACCTTGCGCCAAACGGCCTGCTGGTCACTGCCAAGACGGCCATTCAGCCGGTGGCGGCAACGCTGTCTCCGATTCCCTATGAGCCGGAAAAGGTGATTGCCGATGTGCGGGCGCAGGTTCCCGATGCCATCGTGGTGGATGACGACGAGCTGTGCCGCGCGACGGGCAGCCGCAAGTCGCTCAACATCGCGCTGCTCACCATTGCGGTGGCAGCGAGCGAGCGGACGGGCCGCGGCCTTGCGGGAGCGGTAAGCCTTGACGAGATGCGTGAGGCGATTCGCGTCTGCGTGAAACCTCGTTTCGTGGACATGAACCTGAAGACAGTCGACATTGCGTCGGCGTGGGAGCCTGAGCGCGCGTAAAGGGAAGGCCGTTTGCGAGTGGGAACCCGAGCGCGCGTAATCGCGTAAAGGGAGCCCGCTTGCCCGCGGGAGTCGATGCGCAAACAACGCTTCGTGCAGTGGCAAAGCCCGCTTTTCAAGGGGAACCCGAGCGTAAGGCGCAGGTTAAAGAGCGCAAGTGAAGCTTGTCGCTCATGATGGTGGGCGTACAATGTACCGGCTGTCTGAAGAGAAGGAACCTGACATGGAAATGCAACCAGCACAACTTGAAGCAATCACGAAGGAGCTTGCGACCCTGAAAGAGCGCAGCCCCTTCTACGCAAAGAAATTCGAGGGAATCGACCTGTCCGACGTGCGGACTCAGGCCGATTTCGAAAAGCTCCCCTTTTCTGAAAAGGCCGACCTGCGCGAAGCCTATCCGCTGGGATTGGCTGCGGTGCCGCAGGAGAAAATCGTGCGCATCCATTCCAGCTCGGGCACGACGGGCACGCCGGTCATCGTTCCCTACACGAAGAAGGACATCGATGACTGGGCGACTCAGTTCGCGCGTTGCTACGAGTATGCGGGCGTCACGCCGGCTGACCGCGTGCAGATAACGCCGGGCTACGGCTTGTGGACCGCGGGCATTGGTTTCCAGGCGGGTTGCGAGCGCCTGGGCGCGATGGCGGTTCCGATGGGGCCGGGCAACACGCAAAAGCAGCTGCAGTTCATGGTCGACATGCAGACGACGGTTTTCACCGCCACGGCAAGCTATGCGCTTCTCATCGCTGAAGAGGTGGAGCGCCGCGGTCTGCGCGACAAGCTGGCGCTGCGCACGCTCATTTCGGGTTCCGAGCGCGCAGGCGAGAAGATTCGCCAGCGCATCATCGATGCTTTGGGCGTCGAGTACTACGACATTTATGGTCTGACCGAGGTCTATGGCCCGGGCATCGGCATCAGCTGCAAGTATGGCAACGGCATGCATGTCTGGAGCGACTACGTCTACCTTGAGATCATCGATCCGGTGACGGGCAAGGTTCTGCCTGACGGCGAGCCGGGTGAGATCGTGCTCACCACCCTGCGCAAGGAGGGTGCGCCGCTTATCCGCTTCCGTACTCACGACCTTTCCCGCATCATTCCGGGTTCGTGCCCGTGCGGACACGACGAGCATCCGCGCCTCGACATCATCACCGGCCGTTCCGACGACATGATGAAGATTCATGGCGTGAACGTGTTCCCGGCCCAGATCGAAGAGGTTCTTTCCACTTTCGAAGATGCGTCGAGCGAATTCCAGATTCGCCTTTCGCACCTTGATGGCCGCGACACGATGCGTCTGTACGTGGAGGCGGTTAGCGGTCTTGTCGACTTCGCGGATTTGGGCCGTCGCATTGCCGGTGCGGTGCGCAACAAGATCGGCTTCACGCCGCTTGTGAAGGTGGTCGAGCTGGGCGTGCTTCCTCGTTCGGAAAAGAAGACCAAGCGCGTGTTCGACGAACGCGACTAATTGGAGCGTCACGTGCGCATTTGGCGCGTGCGACGAGTTGGAATTGTGCGCTTGACTAGGCGGAACGTCGTGGGCGTGTCTGGCGAGCGTGGCTAACAAGCAATAGGAAATGCGGGGTGGAAACGCCCCGCATTCATTTATGGCACGCTCACGCCTTGCGGTTGTGAGGGTGGAGCCGTCCTCTGGCCCTTTATGCTGGCGTTATTCTCCGCGGGCGTTCGTATAATCCGTACGATTTCGTCTACGTTGACGCTTTTCTTTACGTGCTTTTATCGCCGTCGCCTGAGTTCCCTACTCTTCGTCGCCAATTGTCGCGACAGGCATAAGCGTGAAGCCGCCTTTGAACAGGAGCTTCTCTTCCGGATTGAACATCTCGACCTCTGCGACGGCGGTCTTGCGGCCGGCATGGATGACGCTTGCCTTGATGTCGATGAAGGCGTCCTTTGCGAAGGCAGGACGGAAGAAGCTCGCGCTCATATTCACCGTGACCATGACGGATCCCATCGATTCGCATGCCGCGGCCGCCGCCTGGTCGGCAAGCACAAGATAGAAGCCTCCGTGCACGGTTTCCAGATCATTCACGCTATCGGGGCCAGGATAGGCGCGCGCATGCACGAGGCCTTCTTCAAGATGGATGAGCTCGGTGCGGTCGAAGCCGCGGATGTCCTGGAAGTCCTGGGTGCACTGCTTGATGACGGCTTGGCTGAGCATAGGGCTTCCTTTCCGTTTGCGCGCTGTCGTTATGCCCACGCGCGGGTTGGCCTATTTCTGCGGGTTCGAGGTGGTGAGCAGCGTGTTTCCTTTAGGTACTCGAATGAGTGCGTGTGCCTATTTCTGCGGGTGCGAGGTGAGATGCCAGCCGTCGCAATAGGGGCAGCGGTAGATTGAAAGGCCGCGTTTTCCCTGTGATGCGCACCAGGCGCGATTCTCTTCGGCCTCGTCGTAGCTGGCGTAGCGGTTTTTCGATTCGCAGGCTTTCTCGCGAAGCGCGGCTTGATGCCGGGCGGAGATATCCGAAAGGCGTTCCTGCTCACGGGAGAAGACGTCGTCCATGCCGCCAAGCCCCGCTTTGAATGCGGCGATTTCACGCTGTCGTGCCGACCGTTTTCTGCTGCCCATGTTCCCGCCCCCTTTAGCGTTCGGATTCCTATATTACGGGAACGAACGCAAAGAGAAAGCGCCGCGCCCGAACCGTTCCTCGTTTTTTCGCGGCGATTCGAATTTTCCTCTGGTAAAGTGGTCGCCATGTTGAAGGACGGAACACAGAACATCATTTCCAAGACGGGGTCTGCACCCGCCTGTTCCGCCATTTCCTCTTCCTATTATTACTACTACCTGTAGCACACGGGCGCCGTTCGCGTGTTTGCGAGCGCTCGCGGTCGTGTGCGCCTCTGTGAAACGCTTCGGGCGTTTCGTCTGCCTGTCTGCGCGTCATGTTGGCGCGGTTGGCTGTGCCGGCATGGCGCGGCGAGTCGGGCAAAGCTTCCGTAGGAAAAGTCCCTTAACGAAGGATTCTCATGATTGCAAAAGTAGCGATGATTGTCGTGTTTGCCGTTGTCGTCATAGGCATCGGCCTGTATACCCGCCGCAATGCGAACAGCGTTGACGGCTTCATTCTGGGCGGACGCAATGTTGGCCCCTGGCTTTCGGCTTTTGCCTTCGGTACGAGCTACTTTTCCGCGGTGGTGTTCATTGGCTACGCCGGCCAGTTCGGTTGGAAATACGGCATGGCGACCACTTGGGTGGGCATTGGAAACGCGCTCATCGGCAGTCTGCTTGCCTGGTGGGTTCTGGGTCCGCGCACGCGCGAGATGACTCAGCGGCTGAAGGCCTCCACGATGCCGCAGTTCTTCGGCGCGCGCTACAAGTCGACCGCTTTGCGTGTGGCGTCGGCGGCCATCATCTTCGTCTTTCTCATCCCGTACACGGCGGCTGTCTACAACGGACTCTCGCGTCTGTTCGACATGGCCTTTGGCTGGCCCTATGAGGCCTGCATCATCGGCATGGCTATCGTGACCTGCATCTATGTGGTGCTTGGCGGATACATGGCGACCGTGGTGAACGACTTCGTGCAGGGCATCATCATGCTGGTGGGCATCATCGTGGTTGTCGGCGGCGTGCTTGCGAGCCAAGGCGGCCTGTCGCAGGCGGTTGTGGACCTTTCGCATGTCAGCGTTTCCGGGTCTGAGATAAACGGCGTGCTCACCTCGTTCTTGGGACCCGATTTCGCGAGCCTGATGGGCGTTGTTCTGCTGACCTCGCTGGGCACCTGGGGATTGCCGCAGATGGTCACGAAGTTCTACGCCATCAAAGACGGTCCCGCCATCAAGCAGGGCGCGATCATCTCCACGCTCTTCGCTTTCGTTGTCGCCGGTGGCAGCTACTTCCTTGGCGGCTTCGGCCAGCTTTTCGCCGACCAGATCGCCTACGGCCCTGATGGCGTGACGCCGGTCTACGACTCGATCGTTCCCACGATGCTTTCGGTTTTGCCCGAGGTGCTTATCGGCCTTGTGGTGGTGCTCGTGCTTTCCGCCTCGATGTCGACGCTTTCCTCGCTGGTGCTGACTTCCTCCTCCACGCTCACGCTTGACCTTATCAAGGGCCATCTGGTGAAGGACATGAGCGAGAAGCGCCAGCTGCGTTGGATGCGCGCGCTGCTCGTGGTGTTCGTCACGATTTCGGCGGTCATCGCGCTCGTGCAGTACAACTCGTCCATCACTTTCATCGCGCAGCTCATGGGCATATCGTGGGGTGCGATTGCGGGCGCGTTCTTGGGCCCCTTCCTGTTCGGTCTGTACTGGAAGCGCGTGTCGAAGGCGGCCGTGTGGGTGAGCTTCATCGTGGGCGTTGGCCTGACCACGGGAAACATGATCGCTGGCATGGTGGGAACCCCGTGGATCGATTCCCCGATCAACGCCGGTGCGCTTGCCATGGTTCTTTCGCTTGTCCTCACGCCGCTCGTGTCGCTTGTCACGCCAGCCGTTCCCTTCGATGTCAACCGGGTGCATCGCTCGGCTGCCATCGACCGCGAGTACCGTGACAAGCTCCGCCAGACGGGCGAGACGGTCGACGCTATCGGCCCCTCCGATGCGCTTGAAGAGGGAATCGGCAGGGAACCGGGTCGCCTTCTCCATCGTTCGCATTCATTGCGAAAGGAATAGGGGGCGGAAGGAATGGGGCTTGTGCCCGTTCGCGAAACCGCTCTTCGGTCTTGCATTGTGATTGCTTGAAACGCAGCCGGTCGATGGCTTTGGCGCATTGGCCGGTTGCGATTATTTCGGGTGTGAACTGAATTGGCCGGATGCGTGACGCATTATTCGGATTTGGGGACAAATGGTCCGCTCTTCCATCTTTGCGCGATTAATTCTCTCAGTGAATAAATGAGGTCTGATTTGGGA
>CAVFFT010000063.1:0-9922 GCA_963621885.1 bacterium | reverse complement strand
TTCCGGCTGAAGATGTTTTGCGACGACGGGGCGTCTGAGCGGGCGCTTTGCGTGAGACGGCTACAATAGGCCCTATGGATACGATAATGATGGGCCGCAGTGAATCGGCCGAACAAACAAAACAATGGGGTCGCGCGCTTGGCGCATGCCTTCGCGCGGGTGACGTGGTTCTGCTCTCGGGTGATTTGGGTGCGGGAAAAACCCAGTTCGCGCAGGGTGTCGCATCTGCGCTTGGCATTCCGCAAGACGAGGTGACCAGCCCCACCTTCAATATTCTGCTCACTTACGAGGGAGTTGCGGCTGATGGCGCGTCGTTCACGCTGAACCATTTCGACCTCTATCGCCTTGAGCAGCCTGAGCAGCTTGTCGATATCGATTTCGCAGGCGTGCTTGAGGGCGGCGGTGCGAGCCTTATTGAATGGGCGGAGAAGTTTCCCGCGCAGATGCCGGATGATTGCCTGCAGGTGACGATTGTCGCCGATGCCGACGGCGTGCGTACGCTTTCGGCACAGGCGGAAGGCGCGCGTTCGCGGCAGCTGCTTGAAGACTGGAAACGCGTGAGCGCTGCCGGCGGCGGGGAAGCCACGGATGCGGCGTCGGAAGGCGCGAAGCTGTCCGAGGCCGTTGCGGAGTGCGCGGCCGAGGCCGTTGCGGAGTGCGCGGCCGGCGTGTCCGCTGCGAAGAATGCTGCCGTTTGCGCTTCTGACCAGGTCGCTTGTGTATCCACGCAGGATGGTCGGGCCGCGTCCGTGGCATTCGCCGCTTCAGACGCCCCCGTCCCTTCGGACAAGCAAGACGGCAACGTCGTTCTCGCGTTCGATACGAGCAATGAATACATCGCCATCGGCCTCGGTCGGCTTCTGCCCGATGAATGTCGCGTGGAATTCCTCGCAGGTCGTGAGCTTCCCGCGCATCGGGCAAGCAATGTCGCGCTGCTTCCCGCTATTGACGAGCTCATGCATGACGCGGGCCTTTCGCGTTCGCAGATAGCCTGTGTCGCCTGTGGTCGTGGGCCGGGTTCGTTCACCGGCGTGCGCATTTGCATGGCGACGGCGAAGGGCGTTGCGATGGCGCTTGAAGTGCCTCTTTGGGGCGTTTCCACCCCCGATGCGCTTGCCTGGGAGCTCTGGGCGAATGGCGCGCGCGGTGCGGTTACGGTTATCGCGGACGCCATGCGCAAGGAGGTCTATCCGGTTCGCTACGCCATCAACGATAGCGACATTGTCCGCGGCAACGTCGATGTCGTAGTGAAGGCGGCCGAAGGTGTGCGCTATGCCGAAGGCGTCGACCTGATTGCCGGCGATGGCTTGGTCAAATACGCTGACATTTACGAGCCCTGCGCAGCGCTCGCGCCCGAGGAGCAGTGGCATCCCACGGGACGCGGCCTCCTGCTCGCGTTCCAGGAGGGCTGGCAGACAGGCGCCATCGCGCCCTTCGATGCGGTGGCGGGCAATCCCGCTTACGCGCTGCCCGTATACACCCGCCTTTCGGATGCGGAGGAAAACGAGCGAGTGCGCTTGGCCGACGAGACTCCGCGCGACCTGAAGACGGGCGTCCAGCACGTGGGTATGCCGAAGGCGAATGAGAATCGCATCGCGTTCCGGCCGCTTGATGCGCGGCATGCGGACGATGTTGCTCGCTTCGAATCGCAGCTCATGGGCAGCGACGCCTGGAATGAGTCGATGGTGCGCGACGAGCTTCCGCGCGCAAATCGCGTGTGGTGGGCCGCCTATGACGATGCCGACGCGCTTATTGCCTATGCGGGTGCCCTTGTCATCGATGGCGACATGCAGATTCTGAAAATCGCGACCGCGCCCGAGCGCCAGCGGCAGGGCATTGCGCGCGATCTGCTTGCTCATCTCGCGGAAGACGCCCGTGCGCTTGGCGCCGAGAAGGCAAGCCTCGAGGTGCGCGTGAGCAACGAGAAGGCGATCGCCTTTTACAAAAGCCTCGGCTTTACGAGTGTCGGCAGGCGTCCCCATTACTATTCGGATCGGGAAGACGCCTACATCCTTTGCGGACCGCTGCCGGTGTTCCGACAGGAGCATGCGGTGGGCGGTATGGAGATCTCTCATATCGAGACCGCGCAGACGCCCGTTTCCTGCTCTTCTGCGGAAAACGTGCAGGGCGATGCGACGGCGTTGGCTGCATCCGGCGCCAATCCTGCTGCCACGTCTGTGACCAGCCCTCTTATCCTGGCGATCGAATCGAGCTGCGACGAGACGGCGGCTGCCATTATCGATGGCGACGGCGCGCTGCATTCCGATGTGGTTGCCTCGCAGATCGACTTCCATGCGCGCTTCGGCGGCGTGGTTCCCGAAATCGCAAGCCGCAAGCATATCGAGGCCATTTGCGGCGTGGTACAGGAAGGGCTCGATGTCGCCGCCCAGTCGCTGGGCCGCGAGAGCCTGCACCTGCGCGACCTCGACGCCATTGCGGTTACCTACGCGCCCGGTCTTGTCGGCGCGCTTGTCGTGGGCGTCGCCTTCGCCAAGGGCGCGGCGTGGGGCGCCGACCGTCCCTTCGTTCGCGTGAACCATTTGGAAGGCCATCTCTACGCGAACAAGATCGCCGTTCCCGATATCAAGCCGCCGATGGTGGTGTCGCTTGTCTCGGGCGGCCATACGATGCTCGTTCATGTCCGCGACTGGGGCGACTATGTCACGCTCGGCTCGACTATCGACGATGCGGTGGGCGAGGCTTTCGACAAGGTCTCGAAGGCGCTTGGCATGGGCTATCCCGGCGGGCCGATCATCAGCAAGCTGGCCGCGAAGGGAAATCCGAAAGCGGTGCGTTTCCCCCGCGCGATGATGCATTCGGGCGACTTGCGCTTCTCGCTCTCCGGTCTGAAGACGGCGGTCATCACTTACATCCAGAAAGAGGAGCAGGCGGGGCATGCCCTGAATCTCCCCGACATCGCGGCAAGCTTCCAGCAGGCGGTCATCGATGTGCAGGTGGCGAAGGCGAAAACGGCGCTAGAGGAAACGGGCGCGCGTGAGTTCTGCCTTGGTGGCGGCGTGGCGGCGAATCCCGCTCTGCGCCAAGCCTACCAGGACTTATGTCGAAAGATGAACGTGCGTTTGACGATGCCTCCGCTTTCAAGCTGCACCGACAATGCGGGCATGATTGCCTATGTCGCGCTCGATCGCTACCAGCAGGGGAAGTTCTCGGGACTGGACACCGACGTGACCGCGCATGCGCCGCTTGACATCGCCTATTAGGAAACGGCCCTATTCGAAAGCGGTTTTCGCGTTTCTCCGGCGGGGTTTTTGTGCAGTAGTTTTGGGCTTTCAAATCGATGGAATCAAGCGGAATGCGCTGCACTAATATTTGACCAGAAGTTGGCATACCCCGGGAAACGAGACTATGGTTTCAGGTACGAGCATCGATACAGCTACGGGGCGAGTGGCACCGCCGGAGGTGAGTTCCACTCGCGTTCAGGAGATATTCACGGATATCGCCGTGAACTACGACCGCTTCAATAAGCTTTCGAGCTTTGGCCGCTACAAGTCGTGGCTGAACAAGCTGATCGATGAATGCCCCATCAACTCGCGTACCAGCATGCTTGACGTCGCAGCTGGCACCGGCGATGTTGCCTTTGCCGCTTGTGAAGCGAAGCATCCGGGAACCGTTCTGCTGACCGATTTCACGCCGGCGATGCTTGATATCGCCCGCGAGCGCCTTCGTGCGGGTGAAGCCTGCGGAGTCCCGGTCGAGATTGCGACGGTCGACGCCCAGGACATTCCCTATGCGAGCGAATCCTTCGACCTCGTGACCATGGCTTATGGCATTCGCAATATGCCGCAGCGCGAGCTCGCGCTTTCTGAAATCTATCGCGTTCTGCGCCCGGGTGGCACCTGCTGCATTCTTGAGTTCAGCACGCCGCCGAACCCGATTATTCGCGCGCTCTACAAGCTCTATCTCGAGCACGGTATTCCGATGTGGGGCAAGCTGACGACGGGCAATCGCGACGGTTTCGTCTACCTTTCGAAGTCCATCGAGGCATTCCCCGATCAGGACCATTTCTCTGCGATGCTCTACAACGCGGGATTCAGGCGCGTGTCTTATCGCAACTGCACCTTTGGCGTTGCCGCCGTCTATACCGCTCGCAAGTAAATACGCTTGAAGCATGCGTTGAGCATGTGCCGACGCGTTCCAAACCGAGCTTTTTGGCTTGTTTATCCCCTGTGATCCCTCTGCATGCCGCCCCGCCAGAGGCCGAAATACGACGCCCTTTGACAAACAAATGGGCAGCTCGTGTGCGTTGACGGGAAGATTATTCCGCTTTCATCTTACTCGGTGACAAAACCCGCCATTCTGCTAGGATTATCGCGATAAAACGCGAGGAGGCATAAGGAGTAATCATGGGAGAATTGCTGAAGGTGCGCGGTTTGTCGGCAGGAGTGGGGGAGAAGACCATTCTGCGCGACATCGACCTGACGCTGGGCGAGGGCGAGATTCATGTGCTGATGGGCCCCAATGGCGCTGGTAAATCGACGCTGGGCCAGGTCATCATGGGCGACCCGTCCTACGTGGTCAGCGGCGGCACCATCGAGCTCGCGGGTGAAGACATTAGCGAAAAGCCGGTTGACTACCGCAGCCGCGCCGGCATTTTCATGAGCTTTCAGGCGCCGGTTGAAGTGCCGGGCGTTCCGCTGGCGAGCTTCCTGCGCGCCATCGTGTCGCAGCACGACGAACTGAATCTGCGCGGCAAGCGCTACAAGAAGCGCGTGGCAGAGGTCATGGAACTTCTCGATATGGACGAGAAATACCTCAACCGCGAACTCAACGTGGGCTTCTCGGGCGGCGAGAAGAAGAAGGTGGAAATGCTCCAGCTGCTCTTGCTGCAGCCGAAGCTCGCCATTCTCGATGAAACCGATTCCGGCCTCGACGTTGACGCGCTGGCCGTGGTTAGCCGCGCCATTGCGGCCTATCGCGAGCAGTGCGGTGGCTCACTGCTTATCATCACGCATCAGAAGCGCCTGCTCGAAGAGCTCGCTGTCGACTATACGCATGTCATGGTGAACGGGCATCTCGTGGAAAACGGCGATGCAAGTCTGATCGACGACATCAACGAGAACGGCTACGAGCGTTTCATCGCCGCAGCCCAGGCGAATACCACGGAAGCGAGTGCGCCTGCGCAGGAAGAGGCGGCCCACTTTGATGCGGATGCCGCGCTTGCCCACATTCAGGAAGCGCTCGCGCAGGCGGATGCCGACAAGGCCAAGGCGGATGCTGCGGATGCGGAAAGGGCGGACGCCTAATGGCGCGCACGCAGGTCGCCGACATCAATCGCGAGCTCTATGACTTCGTGAAGAGCGAAGAGGGCTCGTATCGCTCGAGTGCCGGTCTGACTGAGGATATTGTGCGCGAGATTTCGGAGCGGAAGGACGAGCCGCAATGGATGCTCGACCTGCGCCTGAAGTCACTCGCCATCTACAACGAGATGCCGGTGTCCGATTGGGGTCCTTCCATTGAAGGTCTCGACATGGACCATATCGTCACCTACGTGAAGCCGCCGACCGAGCAGGAATCGAACTGGGAGGATGTCCCCGAGGACATCAAGGACACCTTCGAGCGTCTGGGCATTCCGCAGGCGGAGCGCTCCTACCTTGCGGGCGTTGGCGCCCAATACGACTCTGAGCTGGTCTATCACAACATTCAGGAATCGGCGGCAAGCCAGGGCGTGGTCTATTCAGGCATTGAAGAGGCTCTGCATGGCCCCTATGAGGAGCTCATTCGCGAGCACTTCATGAAGCTCATCACGCCGCGCGACCACAAGTTCGCCGCGCTGCATGGCGCGGTCTGGAGCGGCGGCAGCTTCGTTTACGTCCCGGCGGGCGTTCACATGGATTATCCGCTGCAGAGCTATTTCCGCCTGAATGCGAAGGGCGCGGGCCAGTTCGAGCACACGCTCATCATCGTGGAAGACGATGCCGACCTGCACTTCATCGAAGGCTGCTCGGCGCCGAAGTACAACGTGGCGAACCTGCACGCGGGCGCGGTCGAGCTCTTTGTGGGCAAACGGGCGCACCTGCGCTATTCGACCATCGAGAACTGGTCGAAGAACATGTACAACCTCAACACGAAGCGTGCGCGCTGCGACGAAGAGGCCCAGATCGAGTGGATCTCGGGCAGCTTCGGCAGCCATGTGGGCTATCTGTACCCGATGTCCATTCTTGCCGGCCGGAAGTCGCAGTCGAGCTTCACCGGCATCACGTTCGCGGGTGCTGGCCAGAACCTCGATACTGGCTGCAAGGTGGTGCTTGCCGCGCCGCAGACGACGGCGAGCATCGAGACGAAGTCCATTTCGAAGGATGGCGGCATTTCGACCTTCCGAAGCTCGGTTGTCGCGACGCCGGCGGCCGAGGGAAGCGCCTGCAGCGTTTCCTGCCAGTCGCTGATGCTCGACGACAAGAGTCGTTCGGACACCATTCCGGCGATGGACATCCGCTGCAACGACGTGAACATCGGCCATGAGGCGACGATTGGCCGCATCGGCGACGACAAGATCTTCTACCTGATGAGCCGCGGCATTTCCGAAGAGGAGGCCCGGACGATGATCGTGAATGGCTTTGCCGAGCCGGTGAGCAAGGAGCTTCCGCTCGAATACGCGGTCGAAATGAACAACCTGATCAAGCTCGAGATGGAAGGGGCGATTGGCTAATGGCGCGCGAAGACGAAATCAAGCTTGCGGGCGCAAATGCGATGCCTGCGCCTACCTGGCATTTCCTTGATATGAATGACCGGTCCATCGCGATTCCGGGAAACCTGCAGGCCAAGCCGCTGGTTTCAACCATGTCGAACGCGCGGACGGACGGCACGGCGGAGGACTTCGCCTATTCCCTCGCGTTCCTGCAGAGCTGGTGGGAAGCGACCCATCCGGCACCGAGCGCGGAAGAGCAGGCGGAGATTGCCGCTACCCGCGCGGCTGAATCGGGTGCGACCTATGGCGGCACGGCGCGTTCGCGCTACCAGGTTCGTGCGGACGAGCTGGAAGAGGCGCGTTCCCTCGAGGCTGCGTTTGAAACGGGCGTGGGTGCGGAAGCGGCGGACCTGCTGCGCAAAGCCGCGGGCGACGCCATTGTCGTGACGGCGGGTGAAGGCGAGCTGGTCAATGAGCGCGTGACGGTGATGGCCGCCAAGGGGCTTTTGAGCGCTGCGGCGATCGACGTGATCGCGGGCATGGGAAGCACGGTCAATCTGGACATTGTCGTTGACTCGCCGGATGCGGCGGAAGGGGATGCCGGTTTTGCCGGTTCGACCGTCCGCGTGATTGCCGGCTTCGACGCCAAGGTGAACATTCGCCGCGTGCAGACGCTCGACGACGGCTTTACCGACATCGACGACATTGGCATCGTTTCCGCCAATGGCGCGATGGTGCAGGTGAACCAGACCGTTCTGGGAAGCGCCGCCGCTTACACCGGCCTCGCCTGCGACCTGCGCGGCGATAAGTCGCAGATCAAAATCGACGTGCGCTACCTCGGCCATGGCGAGCAGGATTACGATTTCAACTACGTCGTGCGTCATCATGGGCGCGAGACGGTGAGCGATATCCAGGCGAATGGCGTTCTTGCGGGCAAGAGCAAGAAGACGCTGCGTGGCACGATCGACCTCATCCACGGCTGCAAGCAGGCGAAGGGCAACGAGCGCGAGACCGTGCTGCTCGTGGACAAGGGCGTGCGCAATCGCACCATTCCCGTGATCCTCTGCAACGAGGATGACGTGGCGGGCAACCATGGCGCGACCATCGGCCATGTCAATGCGGAGCAGCTTCAGTATCTGGAGTCGCGCGGCCTTTCCCAAAAGCAGGTGGAGGCGCTGTTCTTGGAAGCGACCTTTGAGCAGGCCTTCAACGAGGCGCCGAGCGAGCAGTGTGCGGCGGGCGTAAACCGCCTTGCCAAGAAGATTCTGGGGCATGACCTGCTCTTTGAAGATTGTGAAAGTGAATAGGAATATGGGCATGGATTACCCCGAAAGCGCCGCCTGGGATTTGAACATCAACCCCTTCAAGCGGGATTTCCCCCTGCTTGAGAACAATCCCGAGATTGCGTTTCTCGATAGCGCCGCGACTTCGCAGCGTCCGGCTTGTGTGCTCGACGCGCAGCGCAGCTTCTACGAAACGATGAACTCGAACCCCCTGCGGGGACTCTATCGGCTTTCCGTCGAGGCGACGGAGGCGATTGACGAGACGCGTGCGAAGGTTGCCCATTTCATTGGGGCGCCGGCGGCGAAGGAGATTGTCTTCACGCGCAATGCGTCCGAGAGCCTGAACATTCTCGCGCGCCAGCTGGGCGAGATGCTCTTGAAGCCGGGCGACGAGGTCTGCATCAGCATCATGGAGCATCACAGCAACCTGATTCCCTGGCAGCAGATTTGCGCGCGCACCGGTGCCACGCTCGTGTACTTGCGTACCGGCGACGATGCGAAGATCAGCCAGCAGGAGATTGAAGAGAAGATTGGCCCCAAGACGAAAATCGTGAGCGTGGCTCACGTGAGCAACGTCCTGGGTGTGGAGAATGACATTCCCGCCATCGCGCGCCGCGCGCATGAGATGGGAGCCTTGTGCCTGGTCGATGGTGCGCAAAGCGCGCCGCATATCCGCGTGAATGTTGCAGAGCTTGGTTGCGACGCTTTCGTTTTCAGCGGCCACAAGCTCTTTGCGCCGATGGGCGTGGGCGTGCTGTGGGCGCATGCCGATCTGCTGGAGAAGATGCCGCCCTTCCTGACCGGCGGCGAGATGATCGAGTGGGTGAGCGAGACCGAGGCGACTTGGGCCGAGCTTCCCCATAAGTTCGAGGCGGGCACGCAGGATGCTGGCGGCATTGTCGGCTTGGGCACTGCGATTGACTACATCGAGGGCATTGGTCACGAGCTGCTTGAGGCGCGCGAGCGCGCGCTTGTCGCGGAATGCACGCGACGCTTGCAGGAGCTGCCTTTCATTCGCCTTATCGGGCCCGAGCGTCCGGAAGACCATATTGGCGTCGTGTCGTTCAACGTGTGCGGTGTGCATCCGCATGATGTGGCGAGCATCCTCGATGGATTCAATGTCTGCATTCGCGCAGGTCACCATTGCGCGCAGCCTCTGCTTTCCTGGATGAAGATTTCGAGTTGCTGCCGTGCATCGGTAGCGCTCTATAATGACGCCACCGACATCGACCGTCTGGTTGAGGCTTTGAATCAGGCGTGGACGCTGTTTAACCCGGGCGCTTAGGCTGGGGCGATAGCCGGGGGGCGAAGGTCCTACGAGAAGCGCTAGTGACGCGGGCGAAGGCGAAGCGGCTGGAAGGCTGCGGCGCACCTGAACAGGCTGGAAGGTCGAACGCGCTCGGACAGGTGAACGCTTACGAGAAGCGTGGGTGACGCGCTCGCGCGGGGTTGAACGTTTCGCGTTGAGTGCGAGCCGCGTGTTTGAAACGAGAGAATGAGAGATCGATATGAATACGGGAAGTGTCTATACGGCAGCGTTGATGGAGCACAACGCGCATCCCGAATACAAATACGAGATGGACGATGCCACCGATGTGCATCGGGGCGTGAATCCGAGTTGCGGTGATGACATCACCCTGTCGATGCGCCTGGAAGACGGCGTGATCGACGAGGCGTCTTTTCAGGGAAGCGGTTGCGCGGTGTCGCAGGCGAGCACCGATATCATGCTCGACCTCATCACCGACAAGACTCCCGAAGAGGTCATGAAGCTGGGAGAGCTGTTCCTCGCGATGATTCGTGGTGAAGTGACGGATGAAGCGGAGCTGGCACCTTTGGGAGAGGCGGCTCAGCTGCAGGGCATTTCGCGTATGCCCGCACGCGTGAAATGCGCGGAGCTGGGTTGGCGCACCGCCCTGACGATGCTCGCCGACAAGCGCGACGCGCAGGCGGGCGAGTAAGCCTTCACGCGGCGATGTTCGGGCTGGCTGAATAG
>CAVFFT010000062.1:0-27979 GCA_963621885.1 bacterium | reverse complement strand
ATTGGAAGGCCAGCAAGACATCTTGAAGCTGCGATAATCCTGCTCGATGATTGTACCAACTGGGGAATTGGAAGGCCAGCAAGACGGCTCCACCGCCGCACAACCTAAGCTTCTTCACCAACGCGGCATTCATGCACCGTGCTAAACTGTTCAAAGCGGATAGCGTCCCGCCGACCATTCTCGCGGGGGGGCCTACTATCCGCCTTCTATTTCAACAGCGTTCTGATTGAAGCGTCTCGTTTTGGAGCAGTGTCGATTTAACTGGTAATCAAACTCGCATTTTTTTCATGTCGCAGGATGACAACGACCTATGACCATGGTGACAGCTATCAAGAGTTGTTGAACAAGGTGATACAGTAAGGAGACATTTCATGAGCGAGATCATTAAATCACAAAAGAACGGAGCTGGCGTTCCAGCTGAAAAGCAAAACGAGCTGCGCCAAGTTACGGATGCCTTGCTCATGGATACCGATACTGAGCTGACAAAACGACAGGCCATGAGTGTTCCGATTACCTCATTGGCATCGCTCGGAGCTGCGGTTTCATCTATCGCTCCGGCACTGCGTACCGTAACGGAAACTACCACATTTGATATGCAAGGGCTTTACACCCTTGCAAACGAAGCCGCTGGCGATGTATTGAAAGTTGCGAAGAACGGCAATTTTTGGGGCTCGTTCAAAACCTTAGAGGGAAAGTCAAAATTCGTACAGCTTCAGCAGGCTGGTCCTATCAGCGCTTCTACCGTAACAGAGCTTCCGGTCAATCCGGCGACAATAATGATGGCAGTTGCACTCCACTCCATTGAGCAGAGACTTGATAGCATCGAGGAGATGGAACAGCAAATACTTGATTTCCTCGTGCGCGAGAACGAATCCCAAATTGAAGCGGATGTGCAGATGCTATCCGCGATCATCTCGAAATACAAGTTCAACTGGGACAATGAACACTATGTCGCAAGCAATCACAAAATGGTTCTCGATATTCAGCGCACAGCGCTAAAGAACATGCGTTCCTATCAGAAGCAGGTTTCGGCATTGCTGAAGAAGAAGCAGCAGCTTTTGGTGGCACAGAACGATGTGGAAAGCACCTATGCGGATATGCAGAAGTTATTCAAGTATTACCGCATGGCACTCTATACGTATTCGCTTGCTTCACTACTGGAAATTATGCTGGGAGGCAACTATAAGGAAGAATATATCGGCACAGTCAAGACGGAAATCGAACAGTTCGCAATGGACTACCGCAATTTCTTTAAGAAGGCATCCAAACGGCTTGAGCAGCTGGGAAATGGCGCTATCGACGCGAAGCTTCTGAAAGGAGTTGGGACAGCCGGCAAGTCCGTAGGCAAGTTTATCGGGACTGTTCCCCAGGTCAGCAGAGGACCGGTAGACGAACTCCTTCAGGAGGGTGGAGCGCGATTGACGAATAAGGCAAATCGTCTTGAAAAAAGAGCTGTGCATAAGTTTGCGGCTCTCGGCAATCCAGGCACTTCGACACTCACGGAGCAGATGAATGACATGATTCAAATCTATAACCATACCGAGCGTATTTGCATCGATTCCGAATGTATCTATCTTTTGCCTGAAGCGAACTGATTGCGGCGCACGCCTTGGAACGGCGCCATGCTAACTGGGAATCAAGCTGTTAAAACGCCCTTAGGTCGCGCACGCCCAGAACTCGAGTCGGGACACGGCGCGACCTTCGCTATTCCGCATACATTTCGGAATACTTGTCCGTGATCTCCGTGGGCAGTTCGAAGTGCTGGTAATCCTTTCGGTCGGTCCAGTCCCCTCCCCACTCGAAGCCCTTCTCGGTGAACAGCTGATAGCACAGGTCGTCTTTCTCGATCTTGTATTCGAAGTCCTGGGTCCTGTCCAGATACTGCGCGCCCGTGGCGGGCTCTATCACTTCCTCCGTGGTCCCGTCCTCGTTCGTCACGATCTTGTGGTAGGGGTTGTACAGCGTGTTGATATCCACGGCCATTCCCAGCCCATGCTTCGAAACCTTGTCCGTATGTGATATGAACCGGAAGTTGAAGCAGGAGGAATTGTTGTCGCGCATCATCGTTTCGTCGTCCGCCATGTAGTTGTCGGGAAGTACCATGCGCTCGATCGGGTAATTTGCGTCGTACAGCTGCTCGAAAATCTCGAGGACGTCTTCCGCGATGAGCTCATGCACGACCATTTCCCCCTGATGGACATTCCCGTCCTTGTCCTTGTACAGCACAAGCAGATAGCGAAGATCTTCCCGCGGGACAATGCAGTCCTCTTTGTACGTGTTCCCCGCCTGCATTCTCTCGAACAGGTCGTCCGAGATTTCGTGGATTGAAAAGCCTTCTCTGGAAGTGGTGGTCGTAGTGTCTGCCGTGGCGGCATCGGTGGCGCCCGAAGCGGAATCCGTAGCGGCGCCTGTTGCGCTATCGGTAGCGGCAACCTCACTTTGGGACGCGGCCGTGTCGGAAGAGCCGCCATTTGAATCGCCGCCAGCATTGCCGCCGATACTGGCACAGCCAGCCAATACGACGCAAATGGACAACAGTAGAGCGATCATGCAGCATTTCTTGATTCGCATAGTGATATCGTTCCCTCCGGTGAATTCCGTTCAGTCTGCCTGTTGCACCTTCTGAAAGGCGATTCTTGCATTCGCATACGATATCGTAATATGACAGAGCGCGAATATCGTAGCTGCGATTATCGGCAGCGCAAATCAATTCGCTCTTCCACTGAACAAAAGCAGCGCCAATCGAGCCGGCAATTGAACGACGCCGGAAACAGCCAAGTCTTGAAAGGTATTCATATACAGATTGATTTCAATGACATCAAGTAAATCACCGTGCCCGGAATGAATAATCGAACAGGCGCAATCTGCGCCAAACCAAAACCGCCGGTTAGTCACCGAACTGCCGCCGCCGCTGTGTCAGATGCCGACTATCCTGTTGAACGTGAAAGGACGGGATGATGGCGAAACAAACGGTTGCGGAAAAGCGAGATGGCGAAAAGCTGCTGGTAGGCGAGATGATCGCTCTGTACTGCCGCAAGAATCACCGCACGACAAAAGGCAGCCTATGCCCGCAGTGCCAGACGCTGAGCGATTACGCATTGCAGCGCATTGAGCACTGCCCCATCATGGAGACCAAAACGTTTTGCTCCGCTTGCCCGGTGCATTGCTATCGGCCTGAAATGCGCGAGCAAATCCGCGTCGTCATGCGCTGGAGCGGTCCCCGCATGCTGTTTGTCCACCCGGTTCTTGCCCTTCGGCATTTGAAGGAAACAAAGCTGAAGAAGAAACAGTGAGCGCAGCGAACGTGAGCGGGGTCGCAGGCGAGGATCACAACCGGAAGCGATAGCGCAAGCAAACGCAGGTGGATTCTAGGCGCGCAATCAGGAGCGCAGCCGAATCAAAGACGTCGAGCGGCACTGAACAAAGGCATTGGAACAGTACCGCTCGAAATCAATACAAGCTTTAGAATTGCAACACGCACGAAAGAAGGGGGCTGTATGGCAAAAGGCATCTGGGCAATGGACGAGGACGGGAATTTCACACTCAACCCGGCATATCAGGAGATACTCGACGAGGCTCGCCTGGTCGCATCCGACGCGTGGTTCAGGGCGCTGAGCGAATACCTCGCTGAAAAGACAGACTACACGGCAGACCAGCTGACCGAAGCGCTATTCCAACGCTGTCAGTCGGCGAACAGTCTGGGAAGCGTTGAGCTGGCGCAAAGCTTTATCCTCGACGCGTTGACCGGCGATCTGTAAGTGCGAAGAAGAGACCCGCTAGCGAAAGAAGAATCATGGCAATCCAAAGCTCAGGATGATTGCTGTCGCCCGTCTCTGGAGTAGCTGACTTCTCATGGCCCCCGCCGTGATTCTTCGTGTAGGCATTCGTGATATCGACCTCGGCGGTCTCCCCCTCCGTGACGGTCGTCTTGCCGTCCTCGACGCTGTAGACCACCTCGACGTCGTAGCCCTCGACCTCCTCGTTCGACTCGGTTACCGAGTAGTCGCCCACGGGCAAATCGTCAATCGTCATGGAGTAGCTGCCGTCGGACTGCTTGAGGTCGGCCAGCGTGTAGGAGCCCACCTCCTCCCCGGCGCCCTCGTTCTTAACCGTGAAGGTGACATCCTTCAGGCTCTCCTCCGAAACGGGACCCTCGACCGTCTTCGTGAACTTCAGGCTACCAACTTTCTTCGTGTAGGTATTCGTGATATCGACCTCGGCGGTCTCCCCCTCCGTGACGGTCGTCTTGCCGTCCTCGACGCTGTAGACCACCTCGACGTCGTAGCCCTCGACCTCCTCGTTCGACTCGGTTACCGAGTAGTCGCCCACGGGCAAATCGTCAATCGTCATGGAGTAGCTGCCGTCGGACTGCTTGAGGTCGGCCAGCGTGTAGGAGCCGACCTCCTCCCCGGCGCCCTCGTTCTTAACCGTGAAGGTGACGTCCTTCAGGCTCTCCTCCGAAACGGGACCCTCGACGCTCTTCGTGAACTTCAGGCTGCCAGTGCTCCTGGTGTTGGTGAAAACGGCTGCAGCCGCTTCGCCTGACTTGATTGTGCCGGTGTCTCCGACTTTTGTCGTCACATAGCCATCCGAAGAATAGTCCTCTTCGGTCACGGTATAAGTCACGCCTACCGGCAGCTTATCCGCAAAAGCGATTTCACCAGCCTTTAGGGTGAAGGTTGCAACACCATTCTTGAATCTAATAATGCGCTGCGCATAATCAGGATCAGCGGGATTGTACCAAATCTCGGGATCACTAACGAGCCAACACCCCCCGTTGAAGCTTGTGTCGCTCAGCGTAACCGTAAACCGAAACTCCCTATCGGTCTCCCCTGCATTGCCAGCCACTTTCTTGGTAACGCTCAGGCCGTTATAGTGTAAGTGATTTACAAATGAGGCATATTCGGTAACGTCACCAAGAATCGTCCCTGTGTCACCATCCACACTGACCAAATCCCAACCATCCAGCAGGTCATCGATTTCCGTCACGGTATAAGTCACACCATTTGGAAGCCCAACCGCCTTTTTCGACTCGTTATTTCGCAGAGTGAAATACGCCACGCCATTTTCAAAGGTCATATCGCCATAGGTCCCGTTGATGGAAGTGTCACTCAGCACAAGCTTGAAGTTGAAGTCCTTATTGGGCTCGATATATCCGTCGGTTTCAGAGTAACTAGGCCCCTCGTAAGTTGAATACTTTATCACGCACAGAATGCCATAAGTGTCTCTGGTGTTGGTAAAAGACGCAACAACAGGTGCGGTCTCGCTAAGCGTTCCTGCCGCCCCCACCTGCGTAGTTTCGTAGCCGTCTGCGCTATAGTCTTTTTCGGCAACCGTATAATCCACGCCCGCCGGAAGACCTTCAATGGTTTTGCTTTCCCCATCCTTCAGCGAGACAGAAGCGACACCTGCCGTAAATGCTACGCCGCTGAAAGTGCCACTGATGGATGTGTCAGCAAGGGTGATAGTGAACGCAAATTCTTTATTGGAGTCTGTATCGTTACCCATAAGAACGTTGCTGATAGTCAGCGCGCCAGTAGCCGTATTGTTGGGATTCAACGAAGCGTTGTTTCCGTCATTGGAAAGTGCCAGGACACCGCCATCGTTAGATTGGCCTGATGCATCCGGCGTCTGCGTCTGCGCATCTTGCGACGCTGCCCCTTCAACGGATACGTTTTCCGCTGGACTGGATGCGCCTTCCGAATTATCCGCCAGCGCGCAAAGAGGCAGCAGGCAGAAAACCATAATCAAAGTTATCAGCCATACCGACACGGGCTTTCCGATTCTAATATCCATTGACTCTCCCCTCATTAGGTTTGGGGAGTTTCTTATCATTCCGCCGCCAATGCCTGACCAACGCTCCACGCTTGCCAATCGCGCTATTCCATCGAATCCCTGCAACTACCGAAAGCCGTGGTTCCCTTCCGTTTGACGCCGTCATTAACCGCCACCGCATTGAAGCTTAAGTCGGGCCGCATTTATTTTCGTGGCCTACTAAACCCGTTTTCACCCGCTGACCTGCGGATGCTATCCCTGGTTGCACAAGATTCCCAAAATGAAACCGCTGGTTGGTGGATGCCATGGGTTCGCCGCGTCAATCTCTTGGGCGGTCAAAGGTACAATGCCCAAAGAGAAAGGACCAAGCGTGAGTTTTCGAGACAACCTTCAATATTTGCGATCTACCAAGCAGATGACGCAGGAACAGCTGGCGATGATGCTGGGCGTTTCCCGCCAGTCCGTCACCAAATGGGAAGCTGAGAAGAGCTATCCCGAAATGGACAAGCTCATCAAGATCTGCCAGATCTTCGAGGTGACGCTCGACGACCTGGTGACGGGTGACGTCACGCAGGGCGAGCTCGCGGCACGCACGGCGGTACCCATTCCCAAAATCCCTGTCGACTCCTGCGGCTACGACGAGCTGATGCGCTCCTACGCGCTGAAGGCCTCGACGGGCGCTGCCCTGTTCTTCCTGAGCATCGCGCCACCGATGATTCTTACGTCAGGCGTTCTGCAAACGCTCGGCGTTCCCGACATCCCCCTTGGTGTCGGGATGGCTATCACCTTCGCTCTGATGGCCGCGGGAATCGCGCTGATCGTGCTGGCGGTGACCGGCAAATCGGGCTTCGAGCGCCAGCATCCCTACATTCAGGATTTCTATACGGAAGACGACCGGGAACATGCGTTCACCGTGCGAACCGTGGGTTTCGGAGCCGGCAGCTTTTCGCTCTTCCTGTCTTTCGCGGCAATAGCGCTGCTGACGGGCTTTGGCTTGCCTGACACGTGCGCCGGAGCTGCCGCCATGCTGCTCTTCTCCATCGCGGTGTGGCTCTTCGCGTATTCCGGCCTGTTGTACGCACGCGTCGACCTCGAGCGTTACAACCAGAAGAACCTGCGTCGCCTTGGTGAAAAAGAGCTCGACATGCTCGATGTCGGCGGCGCCGAACAGAAGCGCATCCGCGAGCAATGGAAACGGAGCCGCAAGCTCGCATGGATGAGCAACACGATCATGCTTCTTGCGACCTGCCTTGCCATCATCCTGATGTTCACGGCGCCTCCCGTGTTCTTCCTCCCCTGGGTTGTGGCTGCCGTACTGTGCAGCATCCTGAGGAACCGCGAGCGCAATCGCGTCGCGTAAGGGCGATACGAATCACGGCGCAAGGTTCGACGATTCGTTGGCCACTTCCGGCGGGCGGTTTAAGCGGGCTGCATCCTCGGCATTCGATTGCAAGACGAGCGGCGCATCCCCGGCATTCGGTTGGAAAACGAGTGCCGCATCCTACCGCAAGACAAACGGAGAATCCTACCGCGAAACAATATAAGGAGCGCCCGGCAGGCCTTGTTGCTTGCCGGGCGCCCTCGCTTTACGCCATTGCCGTTTTCTTCGGCCTTCCCGCCTTGGGGCTTTCCGCCAACCGCGCATTGACGGAATCGACGCTCACCCATGTCCGGTGCCCTTCGCGCCAGGCGGTCAACAGACCCGCATCAATCATCTGCGTAACGCGCCCGGGAGTCACGTCGAGCATCCGTGCGGCTTCCGACGCCGTCACCTTCCGCACGGTGTCACGACCCGCATCGGTGGCAAAGGCGATGACCTTACCACCCGGATGACGCGGTTCGTTTCCGAACGTCGCATGGGGAAATCCCTCATCACGAATGTCACGCTGCTCCATCTCGGTGCGCAGCCAATCGCCCGCCATAAAGCAAGCATCATCGAAGTCGGATCCGCAGGTGCCGCCTTCCATATCAAACGGAATCGCGCTATACATGCCCTCATCAGGGAATATTTCAAACTCGTAGACGTGAATCATTTCTTCCTCCTGCTCTGAAACGCTTCTGCTTAGCTGAAGGAATCACTTCAGCCCCGCCTGTCTGCGTATCATCTTCGCCGTGTTCTCTGGTATCTCCCGATGTCTGGGAACCGTGGTTCTGTGTCCTGGCTTCACAAATACGTCGTGATTCGCACCGCCAATGTTTACGAACCCGGCCTCCTCCAATTCCCTCACAAGGTCTCTCCGCTTAGTCATTACCCCCTCCTTATGACCAGTTTATTATAAAAGGGTTTTTATATTATTGCAATATTGCGAGCAGCAGCTATACAACGCCGATTCATTTGACGACGTTGCTTGGAGGGCAGGCACGGTGCGGTAGAATTGGGCGGTCACGAAGAAAGGACTATCCCATGAATTGCCCAATCTGCGGTAACGTCAATCAAGAGGGTTCGCAATTCTGCGTCAATTGCGGCACCAGCCTCACGGCGGCGCCTTATCAGCAGCCGTCAGCGGCCCAACCCGCGCAGGCGCAGGCAGCCCCGACGCAGCCCGCGCAAGCGCAGCCTGTTCAAGGCTCCCAGATTCCGCAAGCCGCACCCGTCTACCAAACGCAAAACGCTGGCTATCAGCAGGCGACACAGCAGCAGTATGCGCAGCCGACCTATGCCCAGTCCACCTACGCGCAGACCGATCAGGCCGGCAACCCGATAGTCATGCAGTCCGACGGCACCTACGCCTATGCCCTGTCGGAACAGGACAAGACGCTTCGCCTGATCAACTTCATTCTTTGCGTCGTCACCACGGTCTGCATGAGCTGGACAATCATCTGCCTCGCATGGATGATTCCCATGACCGTTCACAGCTGGGGCATCTACAAGGGCACCAAGGCCAACACCACGGCATTCGGCGTGTGCACGCTCATTTTCATCACCCTGATTGGTGGCATCCTGCTGCTCGTTTCCAAGAAGGAAAAGTAGAAGAGCTAGCCGGCATTCACATACAAGCAGGCAAAGCGAATGGGCGCCCCGAAGGACGCCCATTCTCGGTTTATGGAGTCGGCGGCAGCCCACTCGCCGCCGTCGCCGACGTTCACCAGCAAGTAGAAACTACAGTTCCCCTTCTTCCTCCATCAGCTTGAACTGATGCATCGCAAGCTTGTAGCTCTTCTTGCCAAAGCCGGCAATCTGGCCCAAGCACTCCGGCGCTGTCACCGAGATATGGCGGAAGGAGTCGCGGTCCTGAATGTTGGACATATGGACCTCAACCGCCGGCACCAGCTCATGCACCGATTCCAACGCATCCATGAGCGCGTAGCTGTAATGGGTAAACGCGCCCGGATTCAGCACGACGGGAATCTTCTGGCCGGTCTTGTCGGCCTCAAGGTAGAGCTCCTGCAGATGGTCGATCAGCGGACCTTCGCCGTTGTTCTGGTAGGCATGCACCTCAAAGCCCAAGCCACCTCCGTATTCAGTGAGCTCCGCGATAAGGTCGGCGTAGGTCTGATTGCCGTACACCCCCTTGTTGCGAATGCCGTAGAAGTTGTTGTTCGGTCCATTGATGATTTCGAGACGACGCATTTTGATGTCCTTTCCGCGCCTTGGGCGCTTCCCGCTAATTGCCGTCAGCGTTTGTTGATTTGAAATCGCTGTTGCCGTTGTCCATGGGCGCACTCTAGGCAAGTTGCCACACCAACAGCGCACGTGCCGCATCGCAAACCGCCCTTCAAGAGCCGGAAGGAGCTTAAGGCTCTCGATCCGCGATGCGGCACCGCAACCCGAAGACTACTTGCTCGCGTATTCGCGAATGTAGCGCTCGATGCCCGTCACACAGGCAAGCAGCGTCTCGTTCACCGGCGTGGGCACGCCATACTTCTTGCCCTGCGCGACCACCGCGCCATTGATGACGCCCACTTCGGTGGGACGCAGCTTCTCGAGGCTCTGCAGAATCGAGGGCTTGAAGCTTGCGGGCAGACCGGCGCGCGCCAGCTCCAGCGTGTCCATCGGATTCTCGTAGGTAAGCTTCACGCCCGCCGCCGTCGCGACGTCGATACCCTCTTGAACTGCGGCGATGCTCGTGGCGACAAGCTTTTCTTCCTCGTACATGTCGCCATAGGGCAGATGCGTGATACCGCACACGGCGCCAGTCGCCACATTCACGAGCAGCTTGTCCCAGATCACGCCCATGATGTTGTCGGAAACGATGCAATGCATCCCCGCGTCCTCGAACGCCTGGCCAATCGCCTTCGTGCGCTCGCTCACACTGCCGTCAAGCTCGCCAATAAAGGTGTCCTTGCCCGGAATGGTCGCCTGCACGCGGCCCGGCTCAAGCAGCATGCCACCGATGTAGGTCTTGCCGCCAATGACATGCTCGGCGCCCACGCACGCACACAGTACGTCTTCGGCGCCGAGACCATTCTGCAGCGACATCACCACGGTGTCGGGTCCCACGAGCTCGCGGCCCTCTTCCATCGTGCGCTCGGTATCGAACGCCTTGCACAGCACGATGACCAGGTCACAGGGACCAATTCCCTCGGGTGTGACGTGCCCCTGCGGATGCACGGTCTCCTCGCCCGTTGGCGTCACCATCACGAGACCCTTCTCGTTCACCGCATTCATGTGCGCGGCGCGACCCACAAAGTGAACCTCGTTTCCCGCCTTCGCGAGCGCACCGCCAATGGTGCTTCCCAGCGAGCCGGTTCCCAGAACGCATACCTTCATGGCTACGCCTCCCTCTTGTTGATTTCCAGTGTCAATCCAAACGGAGTGACAAACCAATTGCACGGCTTGCCGGGCGCCTGACGCACGCCCTTGGCGGCATATGCCGCATCCAGCAACGCATCCACATCGTCAGCCACAAGCCCGATATGGGAAACATCGCCCTGATAGGGGCCCACCCACGTGTCATCACGCTGCAGCTGAATGCCGCCTACCCATGCCTGCGCGAGCGGCTCTTCCCCATTCGCCGGGTCGGTCAGCGTGATTTCCATGCCCATGACCTGGGTGAAGAATGCCAGCGCCCCTTCGAAATCGCGGACCTTCACCGCGACATGCTCGACACACGGTGCACTCATGAAGCGCCTCCTCTACTCTTCGGGAGCGAAGAACTTCAGGATATGGGTCGCGACGCACACGACCGTGTCATCCTGATTGGTGATCACCACGTCGGCGTAGGTCTTCATGGCCTCCTCGTCCACGCGCGAAATCGTGTAGGTTGCCGTGAGCGTGTCGCCGAAGAACACCGGCGCGGTAAAGCGCAGATGGTCGTAGCCATACGAGGCGCTCGGGATGGGCGCTTCGTACTTCTCCTGAATGAGCGTGGATGCCGTGCTGCCGAACGCGAAGGTGAGCACGCCGTGCACGATGCGCGTACCGTACTTGGTGGTCTTCGCGAACGACTCGTTCATGTGCATCTTGCTGTAGTCGCCGGTGATGCCCGCGAACAGATACACATCCGATTCGCTCACCGTCTTGGTGAATGTGCAGCTGTTGCCAACTTCCAAAGGCAGCTTCGACATGATTACCTCCTTCGCGCGCCAGGTGAATGGCGCTTGCATTGCGGCCTGCCATGCCCGTGGACACCACCGCGCCCTGTGGGCTTTTCACTGCGGGACGCGCAGGTTTCGTCGCATCCCGCGGGGCCGTTTCCTCATATCGCAAAGGTATCCCAACAAGCCTTTCATGTCTGTCGCAAAGATTTGATGGAAGATGAGCTAATATATGAGCCGCATTCATGTTTTGGTATGCACGAACCACATGTATGCATATGTGCTGGTCAGAGGGCTTGCGCGCCAACAAGAACTTGGTTCAAAAACCACTGTCGGCACGAAAAGCGCGAGGCAAAAGGCCTCCGCGCGCAAGAAATTGCATGCGTTGTTTCATATGCGCGACGCCGCCTCTAAGCGGAAAGCATGTGAAGCGTCGCCCGGGAAGGAGAGCCGTGAATCTCGCGCAACTGACCTACTTTTGCCACCTCGCGAAGACCGAGCATTACACGCGCTCGGCCGAGAGCCTGCACGTCACCCAATCGGCCCTTTCCCATTCCATCGCCGCGCTCGAACGCGAGCTTGGCTGCGCGCTCTTCTGCAAAGTCGGCCGCAACGTCCAGCTCACCGACGACGGACGCGTGTTCCTGAAATACATTTCCGAGGGACTCGCCTCCATCGATCGCGGCGTGGCGGAGCTCGACCGGCGGCACGGTAGCCTGTCGGGGACGATCAACGTGGGAGCCATCGCCACGGTGCGTTCGGGCTATCTGCCCGCCGCCATGCAGGAATTCCGCAGCCGCTTCGGCGACAAGGTGGAATTCCACGTGCTGCAAGGTGAAACCGCTCCCCTGAACGACAAGCTTGAACAGGGCATTTGCGACCTGGTGATTGCCGGACCGGTGCAGCGTCCGGGCATCGCCTGCACGACGCTCTTCCATCAGCGGCTTGTGGTCGCCGTGCATCGCGAGCACCCTTTGGCCGCACTCAAGAAGGTGCGCTACGAGAACCTCATTGGGCACACCGTCATCACTTACCGGCGCGGAATCGCGTGCGGCGAGACGCTCGAGACCTTCCTGCGCAACACCAACGCGCCGCTCGAGAAGCTCACGCTGGTGCGCAATTACGAGGACGAGGTCATTCTAGGCGCACTCGCGGTGCATGAGTCGAGCGTGGCACTCACGATGCTCACTTCCAACCTGCCACCCGATTCGAACATGGTGATTCTGCCGCTCGACGTGCCCGGATCCGAAGACTTCTACCCCATTTCGCTCACGAGACGCGAGGAGGCGTCTCTGAACCCGGCGACGCAGGCGTTTATCGATTTCCTATTGGAATATGAAGCGCCCGCCTACGAGCGTCCCGATTTTGTCGAAAGCGAATAGCTGAACTGCGGGTGCGCTATGCCCAATTTTATTGCAGGTGAGTAGCGGGGTCGCGCCTTGAGCCCCTATTCTTCACAGCACCGTGCCCGCAGAGCCGAAAACGGGACGAGACGCAAAACGGGCCAGGAACGAATTCCTGGCCCGTATCGTTTCTGGTCGGGTGAACAGGATTTGAACCTGCGACCCCTTGACCCCCAGTCAAGTGCGCTACCAAACTGCGCCATCACCCGAAAACGTTTATATATTACAATCCCCACGCAATAATGCAAGCCCCGTCGCAAAGTGTGCACAACCTGTTTGGGACTTCTGCCTTACGCGGAAGGCTATTCCCCCGCTTCCAGTCGACGCGCCACCTCATCGAGAATGGCATCGGCAACATCACGCTTGTTGGCAGACGGCACATGGATTTCGCCTTCGCCATGAACGAGCCACACCTCGTTGTCGGCAGTGCCGAACGCCTTGCCCGAGCCAACTTCGTTCGCGACGATGAAATCCGCGCCCTTCTTCTCGAACTTGGCGCGCGCGTTCGCAATCACATCGTTCGTCTCGGCGGCAAAGCCTACAACCACGCGCTCGCCCTTTTCAGCAGCAAGCGTCGCAAGCACATCAGGGTTCTCGACGAGCTCGATATGGCTGAGCAAATCGTCGTCCTTCCCCTTCTTCAGCTTGGCATTCGCCGCACGAGCAGGACGTTTGTCTGCCACCGCCGCCGCGAAAATGGCAGCATCGGCTTCTTCGAAAGGAGAACGGCACGCCTCAAGCAGATCACGGGCGCTCTCGATGCGAATGACATCCACACCCGCCGGGTCTTCAAGCGAAACCGGGCCGGTCACGAGCGTCACCTGTGCGCCGCGCGCAGAGGCCTCCTGAGCAAGAGCGAAGCCCATCTTTCCCGAGGAGTCGTTCGAGATGAAACGAACCGGGTCGATGCGCTCACGCGTTGGACCTGCGGTAATGAGAATCTTCCTGCCTTCGAGGTCGCGCTTGACCTCGAGCAGGCGCAGGATTTCCGCGACAATCTCGTCAGGCTCGGACATGCGGCCCTTCCCCACATCGCCGCAGGCCTGATAACCCACGCCCGGCTGTACGAAATGGATGCCGCGCGCCTTCAGGCGGGCGATGTTCTCCTGCGTTGCGACGTTCTCGTACATGTGCACGTTCATCGCGGGTGCGATCAGCAGCGGCGCGGTCGTCGCAAGCGCCGAGGTCGAAAGCAGATCGTCGGCAAGACCGCAGGTGATTTTCGCCATCATGTTGGCCGTGCACGGCGCAATCGCGAAAACGTCCGCTTCCTGCGCGAGGCTGATATGGTGAATCGGGTCCGACGGATTGTCGAACAGGCCCACTGCCACTTCCTCATGCGTAAGCGCGCGGAAGGTCACCGGGTCGACGAAATGGGTCGCATGCTCGGTCATGACGACTTTCACGCGCACGCCGGCCTTCTGAAGCCCGCGCACCACATAGCACGACTTGTAGGCGGCAATGCAGCCGGTCACTCCCAGCACAACGGTTTTCTGCGCCATGGCCATCCTCCCCTTCAAGCCGCTTGCTGGCGGCTAAATTGCAAACTCGCTCGTGAATCGCGACGTCAGCCGCGACTGCCTCGCACTCGCGGCCGCGCCCGTGCGCATCGCGGCGTCAGCAGCGACCGGATGCGCACTTTCGCCCGCAGCCTCGCTGGCTCACGCGCCCGCCGCAACGTTCGCGCGTCTTACGTTCGCGCGCATTCGACCACACGCAATCTTACGACCGCTCGAGCAGTCCTCCCTTTTCCTTCGCCTCAAGAAGCAGCGCGTGCACCTCTTCGCCTGCCGGCGTCACTTCAAAGGAACGCGACTGGAGCCGCGCAAGCGCCTGCGCCAGGTCGCCCGGGAGGTAGTCGATGAAGAGCAGCTGCTCGCCATTCGACGGATGGGTGAACCCCAGGCGGTACGAATGGAGGAACTGCCGGTCGAGCTTCAGCTGCGCATGCGGGCCGTGGCTTCCGTAGAAGGGGTCGCCCACGATGCAATGCCGGATGTACTGCATGTGCACGCGAATCTGGTGCGTGCGCCCGGTGAAAAGCTTGCATTCCACGAGCGTGTAGCCGTCGTCGCGGTTGCCCGCCTCGAAGCGCTCGAGCACGCGGAAGCTCGTCAGAGCCTCGCGGGCAGATGCGTCATTGGAAACACGCATGGTGGAACCGGTCTTGTGGTTGCGCGCGATAGGCGCGTCGATCTCGCCGCTGTTCGCCGCGATGATCCCGTGGACAAGCGCGATATAGCGTCGGTCGACGTTCTTCAGGCGAATCGCCAGCTGAAGGGCATCGCCCGCCGCGTCGTCCTTCGCGCAAATCATCAAGCCGCTCGTGTCGCCATCGAGACGATGGACGATGCCCGGACGGTCGTCGCCCTGCACATGAGCAAGATTCTCATGGCCGTAACGGTGAATGAGCGCGTTCACCAGCGTCTCGTCCGCATGGTCATGACTCGGGTGGCAAATGAGGCCCCGCTGCTTCGAGATGACGATGATCTCGTCGTCTTCGTAGCGGACATCGAGCGGAATGTCCTGCCCGTAAAGCGCCACGATCTCGTCGTCCACATGCTCGGCGTAGACGACGGTGTCGCCTTCCGTCACCTCGGTGCGCTTCTGCGGCTGCTTCCCGTTAAGGAACACCTCCCCCGCCTCGATATGCTTCGCGGCGATGCTGCGCGTGGCATAGCAGCCCGAAAGCGCCAGCGCCGCATCGAGGCGCATGCCGGATTCTTCAGCGGATACGGTATGCAAAAGCTGTCGGGGCATCCTAGGCCACATCCTTTCCCGCCTCGTCGCCCTCATGACGCATGGCGTGAAGGTAGAAAATAATTATGAGAACGAATCCGCAGGTCACGCCAATATCGGCGACATTGAACACCGGGAAGTCGATAAAGCGCGCGCAAATGAAATCCACCACATAGCCATTCACGAAGCGGTCGATGGCATTGCCCAAGCCGCCCGCAAGCACGAGCCCGTAGCCAAGCATTTCGAAGGCGGATGCCCTATCCGCGCGAATATGGGCGAGCACCAAAAGGAATCCGCAGAATACCAGCGCGAATATTCCCAAGGCAAAGGTGGAGCCGCCAAGCACGCCCCACGCCGCGCCCGTGTTGTGAACGAGCGTGAAGTCGAAAACGCCGGGCACCCCATCGGCGATGAGCGTGCCGGGCACTTCCGCCGTTTCCGCCCACACCTTCGTGAAGTGATCGAGGATAAGCCACACGAAAGCAACGCCCCCGAAAACAAGGGCGTTGCGTTTTCGCATTCCTCCGCGGTTTCCCGTTTCCATTAGTTCTGGTCAGAACCCATCTCGTCGAGCGCGTTGCCGCAGCGTTCGCACACATCGGCATGCTTCGCGTTGCCACCAAGCGTGCGGTAGTTCCAGCAGCGCGGGCACTTCTCGCCTTCAGCCGCGAGAACCTCGCACTGGTATTCGGCGCCGCTTTCCATCTCGAAGCCGCTCACAATGAAGAGCTCTTCGAAGACCGCGACGTCAAAGGAGGAAACCGCGTCGTACACCTCGGCGGGCACGACAAGCTTCACACGCGCTTCCTGGCTCTTGTTCACGAGGCCGTTGTTGCGGGCATCCTCAAGCGCCTTGGTGACGACATCGCGCATCTCCATCGCATTCGCGAAGACCGCGAGCGCCGCCTTGCCGCCATCAGCGGGCAGCGCGGGCTTGAAGCTGTCCTTCTCGGGCCAGCCCGCGAGCTGGACGCTCACCGGACGGTCGGCCGCTTCGCGCAGCGCCGGCGGGAAGTGCTCCCACACCTCGTCGCAGGTGAAGGAGATGATCGGCGACAGCACACGCACGAGCACGTTCAGGATGTTGTAGAGCACCGTCTGAACAGCGCGGCGACGCGGGGAATCCGGCGCTTCCGCGTACAGGCGGTCCTTCGTCACGTCGAGATAGACGCTCGAAAGCTCATTCACGAAGTCGTAGCAGCAACGATAGACGGTGTTGTACTGGTAGTTGTCGTAGGCATCCTCAATCTCGCCCACAAACGCCCAGGTGCGCGCCATCATGTACTGGTCAATCGGCTCGAGCTCATCCCAGCTGGCGACAGCCTTGCTCTCGTCGAAGTCGGAGATGTTGCCCAGGACGAAGCGGAAGCTGTTGCGGAACTTGCGATAGGCGTCGGAGACCTGCTTCAGGATGGCGTCGGAAATCCTCACGTCCTGCGCGTAGTCGACCGACGACACCCACAGGCGCAGAACATCGGCGCCGTACTTGTTCATGACCTCCGCCGGGTCGATGCCGTTGCCCTTCGACTTCGACATCTTCTCGCCGTTCTCATCGACGGTGAAACCGCAATGCATGACCGACTTGTACGGCGGCTGACCATAAGCGGCAACGCTCGTGAGCAGCGACGACTGGAACCAGCCGCGATGCTGGTCGGAGCCTTCAAGATACATGTCGGCCGGCCAGGTGAGGCCTTCGGACGCGCGGTGGCGCAAGACGCTCTGATGCGAAACGCCACTCTCCCACCACACATCGAGAATGTCCTTTTCGGGAAGCAAATCGTCCACACCCGCGCCGCACTTCGGGCAGCAGGTGTCGGCGGGCAGATATTCCGCCGGCTTCTTCGTGAACCAGGCATCGGCGCCCTCGGTGTAGAAAAGCGAGATGACCGCGTCGAAGGTCGCTTCGGTCGCAACCGTTTCGCCGCACTTCGCGCAGGTGAACACCGGAATGGGCACACCCCACGAACGCTGGCGCGAAATGCACCAGTCGGGACGATCCGCCACCATCGAGCCGATGCGGTTCGATGCCCAGGCGGGAACCCACTTCACGTCGTTCTCGATTGCGGAAAGCGCCGCCTTGCGCAGGCCCGTCTCCTCCATCGAGACGAACCACTGCGTCGTCGCGCGGAAAATGACCGGCTCATGGCAACGCCAGCAGTGCGGATAGCTGTGGTTGATGTCCTCATGCAGAACGAGGGTGCCGCGCTCGCGGAGCCACTCGATGATGACGGGGTTGGCCTCGGTCACTTCCATGCCGGAGAACGGGCCACCCGTGCCCATCTTGTCGCCGGAATAGAAGCAGCCGTCGTCGTCGACCGGCATGACAACCGGCACGCCGAACTTCACGCCGGCCAGGTAGTCGTCGACGCCATGGCCCGGAGCGCTGTGAACGATGCCGGTACCATCTTCAAGCGTGACGTAGTCAGCGTAGATGAAGACGCCCTCTTCGCCCTGATCAGCGAAAATGGGCTGCTTGTAGCGGTTGCCCTCAAGCTCGGTGCCCGTGGCCGACCAGCCCTCGATAAGAGCCGCGTCGTCCCAGCCGAACTTGGCGACAAGCTTCTCGTAAAGCGCGCGAGCGACGATGAAGGCGCGACCCTCATGGTTTACCGCGACATACTCCGCTTCCGGATGCAGGATGACCGCGTCGTCAGCCGGCAGGGTCCACGGCGTCGTCGTCCAAATGAGCACGTCGAGCTTGCCTTCCCAGGCCTCGAGGCCCGCAGGCGTCGTCGTCATTTCGAAACGGACGTAGATGGCGGGCGAAATCTCGTCGCCGTACTCGATTTCGGCTTCGGCCAGAGCCGTGTGGCAATGGCTGCACCAGTGAATCGGCTTGCGACCATGGTAGATGGCGCCATCAAGGTAGAGCTTCTTGAAGATCTCGATATTGCCCGCCTCAAAGTTGGGCACGAAGGTGAGGTACGGATGCTCCCAATCGGCATTCACGCCCAGGCGGCGGAAGCCGTCACGCTGGATGTTCACGTACTTCTCGGCCCATTCGCGGCAGAGGCGGCGAATCTCGGGCTGCGGCGTCTCGCGGAACTTCTCGGTTCCGAGCGTCGTTTCCACCATATGCTCAATCGGCTGGCCGTGGCAGTCCCAACCGGGAATATACGGCGTGAAGTAGCCACGCTGCGCATGGCTCTTGATCACGAAGTCCTTGAGAATCTTGTTGAAGGCATGGCCGATATGGATGGGGCCATTCGCGTACGGCGGGCCATCATGAAGCACAAACGGCTTGCCGTCCTTGTTCTTCTCGAGAACCTTGCGGTAAATGTCGATGTCGTTCCACTTGTCGAGCCGAGCCGGCTCGTTCTTCGGAAGGTTGCCGCGCATGGGAAAATCGGTCTGCGGCAGGTTCATCGTGTCTTTGTAGCTGTTAGCCACGGTTGCCTCGTCTTTCATCTATACTGAAAACACAGAATCGCATTATAGGACAATGGCGTGGGCATACGGAAACGCTTCCATGAACGCACACATCAAGCGCTTGTTGGCATGCGAATGCGGGAGTTGTTAATTTGTGTTACATGCCTAATTCACACATCATCATCCAGCTATCTGTTATAGAATACTAGATAAGTTAGTTGTCTATGATTGGATATGATATGGCATATGACATTGTTACCGACTCAAGCGCAAATCTGACCGAGGCAATGTACGACGAGCTGGGCATCACGGTGCTTCCCCTGCGATTCATTCATGATGGCGAGGAAACCGTCAGCTATTGCAAGGGCAAGCAGACGGACCTCAAGGTCTTCTTCGAGCAGATGCGCGAAGGCACCGTCTTCACCACCTCGCTCCCCAATTCCGCCGATTCGGAAAAGGCGATTCGCGAAATTCTCGATGCGGGACGCGACGTGCTCTATATCGGCTTCTCGAGCGGCCTTTCGGGCACCTACGAGTCGACCCGCCTCATCATGGACGAGCTCGCCGCCGAATACCCCGACCGCAAGCTCATCCATATCGACACGCTTGCCGCCGCCGGTGGCGAAGGCCTGATCGTCTACCTCGCCGCGCAAAAGCGCATCGCGGGCGCCTCCATTGAAGAAGTGGCCCAATGGGTCGAGGACAACAAGTTCAAGGTCGGCCACTGGTTCACCGTTGACGACCTGATGTTCCTCTTCCGCGGCGGACGCGTAAGCAAAACGAGCGCCTGGGCGGGTACGCTGCTCAACATCAAGCCGGTGCTCAACGTCGACGACGAGGGCCATCTCATCCCCCGCCTGAAGGTGCGCGGCCGTAAGAAGTCGCTCGATGCCTTGTGCTCCCAGATGGAGAAATTCGCAACCGAGTCGGTTGAGGATCAGACCATTTTCATCTGCCACGGCGATTGCCAGGAGGACGCCGAGTATCTGGCGGAGCGCATTCAGAAGCGCCTGAACCCGGGGAAAATCGTCATCAACTACCTTGATCCCGTTATCGGCGCGCATGCCGGTCCGGGAACGGTCGCCCTCTTCTTCCTCGCAAGCGCGCGCCAGTAATCAGGTGCCCGCGCCGGTCGAACACGGCAAACTGACACGGCTCATATAGCCAAAGAGGGCGTTGACTCAGGTCAGCGCCCTCTATACGTTTGATAGCGATAGCTAGCGCGTGATGATGCGACGCAAGGCGCGGATAAGCTTCTGGTTGTTCTCGTGCTTCTGCACTGCGATCGCGAAATAGTTCTCCTGGCCTTCAAGACCCACGATGCGCGTAAGTTGCGGCACGAGGAAACCCGCAAGCTGAAGACGGATTGAAAGCTCCTCAGCCGATTCCACCGCCAGGTCCATCCGCGAGCCATCGAAGCGGCAGAGGATGAAATTGCCCTCCGACGGACTCACATGCATGCCCGGAATGAGCGAAAGCATGTACTGCAGCCAGGGGATCTCGCGGTCGAGATACTCGCTCGTCTCCTCCATATAGCCCACGAGCTGCGGGAACACGGAAGCAAGCACCTCGGACGCCATGCCGTTAGCCGTTGGATCGGCGGCGGGCACAATGCGCGAAATCATATCGGGATGCGCGAAGACGCAGGCCACCGGCGTGCCGGGAATGGCGAAACTCGCCGACAGGTTGCGCACGACAAACAGGTTCGGGCAGCGCGTCACAAGCGGAAGGAAGCTCTCGGCGCCAAGCGACAGCTCGACATAGGACTCGTCGACAATCACGTAGTCGCACTTGTCGAGGTATTCCGCAAGCACATCGCGAGAAAGCAGACGGCTCGTCGGATAGCCGGGATTCGACAAAATCGCAGCATCGAATTCGGTGTCATCGCGGCGTGCAACGCCATATTTGCAGGTCGCAAACGAGAAGGGATTCTTCAGTCGCACCGGTTCGGAACCGCCGTTGACAATCGCAAGCTCGGTGTCGATGGATGCGGGAACGGCAAGTCCCACCTTCGCCGACCCCATCGACTGAACGATGGCGCGAATGCACTGCGCCGGCGAAACGCCGACAAACACCGATTCAATCGGCACCTCGTAATAGGCTGCCATGATGCGACGAAGCGCGTAGGCGCTTTCATCAGGCTGGTAAGCAAGCTCGCCATCGGCAAGCGCGTCGTGCATCGCCTGCACGTACACCTGCGGGGAGCCGAGCGGATTGACCGGGTTCGAGAATACGGCCCAGTTGACTTCTTTTCGAATGTCATGAGGAATGGCGGTTGGCAATTCGGGAAGAATGTTGCGGCGGGCATCAGCCCCCACACGATTCCCGTATCCAAACGCTGCCGTCACGTTCTGCTCCTCACGTTTTATCCATAGCCAACATGACAAGGCAAACGAAACGTCGGGCATGCAAATGCTCAAGGCGTGCGCAAGGCATCATCGCATGTCGAATGCAACAGTTTTTATACTACAATATGCTGTGTTAGTTAGTCCTGATATACACTATGTAACAACATTTGGTATGTTTTCGTTTGCTTGTCGCGCGTGTATCGTAGCACATGAAAAAGTCTTGGCAAGCCGTCTGTTCGCGCCAGCAGCAGGCGAAGGCAAGACCGCACGACGGCACGCGAGGTTTCGGCAAGGCAAGGCTTCGGCGGCGCCCGGGGTTTCCGCAAGAAGGCTTCCTCGGCTACGCACGGGCTTCGCAAGCAGAACACGCGCCGGCGCGCATGACTGTGATACGGAAGGCACACGGGCAGACACAGCAATTCGCAAACAAGACACGCGCCGACACGAGGACTCAAGGATACGAAAGTGACAGACACGGACAACACACGTCAAACGCTTCCCGATTGGCAGGGTAAGGCGATATTGCTCGTGGACCTTGACGCCTTCTTCGCATCCGTCGAGCAGCTCGACCATCCCTCATGGCGCGGAAAGCCGGTGATTGTGGGCGGCGATCCCTCACGCCGCGGCGTGGTTTCCACCGCAAGCTACGAGGCGCGCAAATTCGGCGTCCATTCCGCCATGCCCTCAAGCACCGCGAAGCGGCTCTGCCCCCAGGCCATATGGACGCCGGGACACTTCGCGCGCTACCGCGAAATGTCGTCGCAAGTGATGGCGATACTCTCCGACGAAACGCCCTTCATGCAACAGGTGAGCATCGACGAGGCCTTTCTCGATGTCACACCGACCGCGCACAACACCGAGCATCCGGTCGCCATCGCGCAACGCATCAAGAACCGCGTGAAAGCGCTCGGCATCAGCTGCTCGATTGGCGTGGGCGTGAGCAAGAGCGTGGCGAAGATCGCTTCCGATGCCGAAAAGCCCAACGGCCTCACGGTGGTGTATCCGGGAACCGAGCAGGGCTACCTCGCTCCCCTCCCCATCCGCACGATGTCCGGCATCGGCCAGGCGGCGGAAGCGAAGCTCAAAGCCTACGGCCTACAGACGCTGGGCGACGTGGCACATGCGAGCCCGTCCATTCTCTCGTCCGTATTCGGGAAGAACGGCGAGATAATGCGCCTGCGCTGCCTTGGCCAGGACGAAAGCCCGGTCGCGCATAACGAGGAGGTGAAATCGGTTTCCAACGAGACAAGCTTCGCCACCGACATCACGACCGAGCCGGAGGTGAAGCGCGCGATATCGACGATGGCGGCAAAAGTGTGCCGCCGCCTGCGCAAACAGCAGTTGCAGGCAAGCACCTTCGCCTTGAAAATGCGCTACGGGAACCTGAAAATACGCACCGCGCAAACGCGCATCCACCCCGCGACCGACGACGAGTTCGAAGTCACCGCCCGGCTGGGCGAGCTGGTTCCCACCCTCTGGAAGCCCGGCATGCCGCTGCGACTGATTGGCGTCGCAGCCAGCGGTTTTGACGAAGCCGACGAACCGTACATCCAGGAATCGCTTTTCGGGAACGAGGACGAAAACGCTCCCGCCGCCAATGAGGCGAAAGAGCGAAACGCCAAGCTCATCGAGGCGACCGACCGCATCCGCGACCGCTTTGGAGAGCGCGCCGTGAACTTCGGGCGCGAAAACGCCGTGCTCGGAAGCACGACCGGCACGTCCGCCAAGAACCCCGAGGACTACCTGAAGCGCTCAGGCGACTAGTTGAACTTGAAGATCTTCTGCGCAATGTGGTAGCCGGCGATGCCGACGCGGCGGCCAATCTCGCCCGGCAGGTTCACGCCGATGCACACAGCCTCGCGGCGAACGAGCCGATGCAGCGCGCGGTTGTGAATCAGCAGGTAATTCCAAATCTGGCGGCGCTGCTCATCGGATGCCGCATCGCCCTTCATACGCAGGAAAATCGAGCAGATGCACATCATCATCGCGAGGTATTTCACCAGGTAGGCTTGCAGACGCGGATCAAGCTCGGTGCTGGGGATCTTCACCGCGTCGATCATCACCCGCGTGATGCGCAGCTGCTGGTCCATGCGACCCATCATCACCGACTCGTTGACCGACTGATCCTCGCGGCCGATGAAGTAATGGTACAGGTCGATGTCGAGATAGCGGATGGTCTTCACCTGCGCCATCGGCACATACACGAAGATGTTGTCGACGTAGAAGGTGTGCTCGGGAAGCTTCAGGCCCGAATCACGCAGAAGCTGCGTGCGATACACCACCGCGTGCATGAGGATGAACTGCCCCTGCTTGAAATGGCCCACTTCCGACCAGGTGAATTCGCGGTCCGTCGGGAAAACGCTGCGATAGTTGACGACATTGCGCTCGCCCAGATGCACCTTGTCGTAGATGTAGTTCGCGACGATCATGTCGGTCGGCTGCTCGCGTTCCGCCTGCTCGGCAAGGCAATCCATGAGCTGGCTGATCGTATCGCTGTCCAGCCAGTCGTCCGAGTCGACGACCTTGAAGTACAGACCGCGCGCATTCTCAAGACCGGTGTTGACCGCTCCGCCATGACCCTTGTTCGGCTGATCGATCGCGCGAACGATGCCCGGATAGCGGCTTTCCCATTCGTGAATCTTCTCGCTCGTATTGTCCTTGGTGGAACCGTCGTTCACCAGGATGATCTCGATGTTGTCGCCCGCGGGGATAAGCGATCCCACGCACGTGTCCAGGTATTCCGCGGAATTGTAGCAAGGCACCGTAAAGGTGATAAGCGGCTGGCCGTTCTCTGTCATGTCTGCCTTTCCTAATCCACAGACAAGCCAGTCAAAGCCAGTTGCCTGTTCGATGTTCTCAAAATGTGATTCTATCCCGCCCCGCTGCGCGTGGAAGGTAGAATCATACAAACGGAACAAAGGAAAGGACTCACATGAGCACGTTCATCGATAGTGTCATCGCGCAGGCGAAGGCGAACAAGAAGACCATCCTTCTCCCTGAGCTTGAGGACGAGCGCACCCTCGCGGCGGCGGAGCGCATCCTCGCTGATGGCATTGCAAACCTCATTCTTGTCGGCGACGAGGCCCACGTTGAGAATTCCTCTCACGCGCTGGAAGGCGCGACGGTGGTGAACCCCCTCACCGATTCCCGCCGCGAAGAGCTCGCGAACCTGCTGTACGAAACCCGCAAGCACAAGGGCATGACGCTTGAGCAGGCCACCGAAACCATCAAGGATCCCGTTTGGTACGCGGTCCTGATGATGAAGGCCGGCCTTGCCGATGGCCTCGTCTCGGGCGCTTGCCATCCCACCATCGACATCCTCTCGCCCAGTCTGCGCGTGCTGAAGACCGCGCCGGGCGTGAAGACCGTGAGCTCCTTCTTCATCATGGAGATTCCCGATTGCGACGCCGGCGACAACGGCATGTTGTTCTTCGCCGACCCCGCGCTGGTCATCCAGCCCACCGAGGAGGAGCTGGCCACCATCGCCATCGCGACCGCGCACAGCTACGAGAGCCTCGTTGGCCACAGCCCGAAGGTCGCCATGCTTTCGCATTCCACTTACGGCAGCGCAAAGAACGACGACGCGCTCAAGGTCGCCCATGCGGTTGCCCTTGCGAAGGAGCAGGCGCCCGAGCTGATGATCGATGGCGAAATGCAGGCGGACGCGGCGCTCGTTCCCGAGATTGGCGAATCGAAGGCTCCGGGCTCCCCGGTTGCCGGCCATGCGGAGGTTCTGATCTTCCCCGACCTCGACGCTTCCAACATCGGCTACAAGCTCGTGCAGCGTCTTGCGAAGGCGCAGGCATACGGCCCGATCCTGCAGGGTCTTGCCGCTCCGGTGAACGACCTCTCGCGCGGCTGCTCGGCCGACGACATCGTCGCGGTTGTCGCTCTCACCGCCCTTCAGGCGCAGGCACGCGAAAAGTAATCGCGAAAGCCCGCAGCTGAACGAGCCGCTGTTCTTAATGAGCCGCGCGCTCGAATAACCGGCGAGTTTTAAGGCCGCGGACTCGAAGAGCCGAAGCTTACGAAGAAGCCCATCATGCGAATGCGTGATGGGCTTTTGCTTTGGGGATAATTGGAGCGAAGCGTTATTTCGCCACTTCTTCGGGCGATTCCTTCTCTTGCAGAGCCTGAACCAGCTCAAAGGTGTCCTGCGCGATCATGTACTCCTCGTCGGTGGGAATCACCATTACTGTCACCTTCGAGTCGTCGCGGGAAATGACATGCTCGAAGCCGTTAATCCGGTTCTTCCGATCGTCGATGCGAATGCCGAGGCGCTGCATGCCGGCGAAAATGAGACGGCGCATCTTCGTGCTGTTCTCGCCAATGCCCGCCGTGAACACGATGGCATCGACGCCGGCCATCTCGTAGGCGTAGGAGCCGATGAAGCGCTTCACCGAATGCGCGAACATCTCGTAGGCCATCGCCGCGCGCTTGTCGCCGCGGTCGGCCGCCTCATCGATGGAGCGCAGGTCGTTGCTCGTGCCCGAAATGCCCAACAATCCCGACTTCTTATTCAGGACCTCATTGATCTCGGCGGGCGAAAGATTCTCATGCTCCATCAGGTATGGAATGATGGCGGGGTCAATCACGCCGGAGCGCGTGCCCATCATCAGGCCGTCAAGCGGCGTGAAACCCATCGAGGTGTCGATCGCGATGCCGTGGTCGATCGCGGCCATCGAGCAACCGCTTCCCAAATGGCAGGTGATGATCTTCAGATCGTCAATCGGCTCGCCCAGCATCGCCGCGGCGCGATACGCCACATAACGATGCGAGGTGCCGTGGGCGCCATATTTCCGGATGCCGTACTTTTCGTAGTACTCATAGGGAATGGGATACAGGTAGGCGGACGGCGGCAAGGTCAGGAAGAACGAGGTGTCAAACACCGCGACCATCGGAATGTCCGGCATGAAGCCCTGGCATGCCCTAATCGCAGAAACGGCCGCCAGATTATGCAGAGGCGCAAGTTCGGCAAGCTCCTCAATTTTGGCGATGACATCCTCGTCGATAAGGGTCGACTTGTCGAAATACGGACCGCCATGAACGATGCGGAAACCGACCGCATGAATGTCGGCCAGTGTGAGTTCCAGCGGCGAATCTTCACCCGTAATCGCATCGAGAACCGCATGAACGGAAGCGACGTGATCAGGCAGCGGCATCTCAATCGTGTTCTTGACGCCACCCTGCTCGTATTTGATAAACGACTGGGGATCGCCCACGCGCTCGCAGATGCCTTTGGATATGACGCGACCCGTTTCGACATGCACAAGCTGATACTTCAACGATGACGAGCCTGCGTTGATAACCAGTACCTGCATGCGATTCTCCTCACGTCTCTCTTGCACAGATACAAGCATACCTTACAAAAGCACGACTCGAGCAATTTCGGCAAACGGCATTTTCGCAGTTCAGATGCCTACATGCGAAAATCGGCCCTCATAACGACCCCTTATAAGGGCAAAATCAGCCCAAAACAGGAGTCCGAAGGCACAAAGCGCGGCTTTACGCCTTGCTCAATTTCGTATCGATGTCCTCGTCGGCGGGGGCGGCTTCAAGCTCGCCCATCAGCACATCGACCCGCTGCTGCGCCGCATCAAGGCGGCCGCTCAGCTCGCGAACGAGAGCGACGCCGCTCTCGTACTGCTTCAGGCTGTCTTCGAGCTCGAGGGTGTTCGATTCGAGCGCGTCAACGATGCGCCCGAGCTCTTCCATTCCCTCGCGAAAGCTCAGCTTCGAGAAATCCTTGTTCATCTCTTCGCGTTCCTGCGTCATCTAGCGCTCCTCACATGAATCAACCGTGCAGGCGATATCGCCATCAAGCACGGACACTTTCAATCTATCGCCCGCGACGACTTCCTTGACGCCTTTGACCACATGCCCTTCCCCATCGCGAGCGATTGCATAGCCGCGTGCAAGCGTGGACAAGGGGGAAAGGTCATCAAGCCGGGAAGCACCCAGGGCGAGCTCACGCCGCTTGGGATCGACCAGGTTCTTGGCGGCACGCGAAAGACGTTCCCGCAACACATCCCGCTGCGAAACAGGCGCGTTCATCAGGCGCGCACCCGCCGTCATCAGCAACTCGCGCTCATGCGCCACTGCCACCCGCTTGCCATCGAGCATGCGCGGAATCGCCCGCTGCAGCCGCTCCTCATAGGAATCAAGCCGCGTCGCATCCTTCTGAATGCCCGCTGGAATGGCCCGATGGAGGCGCTGTGACAGCGCGTCGATTCCCATGAACTCCTGCGCGAAAAGCGTCTGTGGATCGCTCAGGGCCGGCCGCGACGAAAGCGCCTGAAGCGCGGCCGCATCGGCATCGATACGGGAACCCAAAGCGCGGGAAAGGCGCACCATCGCGTTCTGGAAGCCCTTCTGGAGGTTCTCAACGCGCGGCGACACCGCTTCCGCCGCACCGGTAGGCGTGGAAGCGCGCAGGTCGGCGACCATATCGGCGATGGAGGTGTCCGGCTCGTGGCCAATGCCAGTCACCACGGGAACGGGACAGGCGGCAACCGCGCGGGCAAGCGCCTCGTCGTTGAAGGGCATCAGGTCCTCAAACGAGCCACCACCGCGCACAAGCAAAATGACCTCGGCATCCGTCGCCGCAACCGCATTGAGCGCTGCAATCATGTTCGCCGGTGCATCGCGCCCTTCCACCGGGACGCCCGCGAAGCGAATCTGCGCAAGCGGGTACCGACGCCGCAGCGTGCGCAAGACATCGTGAACCGCCGCACCGCGCGGCGAGGTCACCAGGCCGATGCTTTCGGGATACCGGGGAATGGGACGCTTCCGCTCCGGCGCCATGAGGCCTTCCGCCTCGAGCCGGCGGGCGATGTTCGCCACCTGCATGCGCAAGCGGCCCTCCCC